>NZ_JPOO01000003.1:319124-638249 GCF_000733925.1 Arenibacter algicola | reverse complement strand
CGTCATTAAATGTTCTATAATGTTCTGCGCCCGCCTGAACGAATTCATTCGGGCAGGTTATGTAACTTTGCTTTGCTTAAAAGCGAAAGTTGTTACTACAGTTGCTCCAAAAAATATATCTCAAAAGTTTCTCTTGCAATGTTAATGGAACACTTTTTATGCGACGACGTAGGAGGGAAGCATAATGTGTGTGGAATGAAGTGTCACACCTAAAAGTGCAAAACAACTATAAAGTTATTAACAATTGTGTTAGTAATTATATAATACACTTTAAAGTTGAATTAAAATATTTTTTGTATATTTGTATTGTGAAATTATATCATGGTAACAAAACAACAAGTAAAAGACTTTCTTCGAGAATTCAAGGAGAAAATGAAAATTTGGGAGGTTATTTTTCTTGATGGCAGAGAAAAGAACACTCAAACGCTTGCTGATTTGGAGTTGATGCCAGTCGAAAGAAAAAAAGTTCTAGAAAAATTAGAACTTGAAGATTACTGCGAAGGTCCACTCGAAGAAAGCCAATTTATTGGTAGTGAGATGTGGGTCTTTGGTAGGAGACTAAAAGGCGAAGAAATATATATTAAAATATCACTTGGAAGGGAAAACACAGGTGTTATTTGTATTTCTTTTCATATAGCTGAATTTCCAATGAAATATCACCAGTTTAACTAATTTTATGAAAAGTCCAATTACAGGAAAAGAAATGTCTATTCAAGTTAGAAACATGGTAATTACATTTAGAAAGGATTCTTTCTCGGTAGATTACCCAAGTTTTTATTGTGAAGACAGTAACGAGTATTTTACGACTACTCAATTTGATACGATTAAAATGAAACAAGTTTATAATCAGTATCGTGACAAGTATAATTTACCCTTTCCAGAGGAAATAAAGGAAATAAGAAGTAAATATGGATTATCCGCAGTCAAAATGTCTGAAATATTAGGTTTTGGTGTTAATGGTTACAGAAATTATGAAAACGGAGAAGTACCAAGTCAATCAAATGCGAATTTGATTCAATTGGCAAATGACCCAGAAAAATTTAAATCCTTAGTTGAAATTAGCAGTGTTTTTGATGTTGATTCTAAGGAGAAAGAAGAATTGCTAGCCAAAATTGATAACTTAATAACTAAAAAACGGAAACAACAATTCTTTTTTAGATTTGAAGATTATCTTCTTGGAGAAAAACTCCCTGATAATTTTAGTGGCTATATAAAACCAAGTATAGAAAAACTGACAGAAATGGTTGTGTTTTTTGCACAAAATATGGAACCATATATTACTAAATTAAATAAGCTTTTGTTTTATAGTGATTTTCTACATTATAAGTATGAAGCTGTTTCGATGAGTGGCACAAGATATCGTGCTATAGATCGAGGACCTGTTCCTAATAATTATGATAGTATTTTTGATTTTATGAATAGAGAGGGAGATGTTAATATTATTGAAGAGGAAAGACAATGGGGATTTAGTAAACAATTTGTTTTATTTAAAGACCGTACTTTTAATTCAAGCTTGTTTTCTGAAATTGAATTAGAAATACTAAACAAAGTGAATAATACTTTTAAAGATATTAATACTCCTGATATTGTTGAAATAAGTCATACTGAAGATGCTTGGATTAATAATTTCCACAATGGTAAGAGTTTAATAGATTATAAATATGCGTTTAACATTAAAAATATTAGCTGATAAGAAATAAAAAAATCCAATCTATTGCGACAACAATAAATTGGATTATGTAAATGGGATAAAAAGTTTTCGACGACTTTACAATAAAAAGGCTTATCACCTTTATAGTTTCCCGTGTTTTGTTATACAATATTACTTCTTTTTAAAGACTTGTACAACTATTGATATAACCTTTTTGTCTGAACAGTATTATTCTCAAACTGTTTTAAAGCATTGAGAACTATGAAATCCATTAAAAAAAGAAAAAAATGGAACATAAAAATGACAGTAGTAAAGACCATGGAAACGGACATAACAAAGTTTATGTTATAGTTGTTAATGGTAGAGAAAAAGAATGGAATAAAAAAGAAATTTCATTCAAAGAAGTAGTAATCTTAGCTTTTGGAAGTTATCAAGAAAATAACAGAACTTGTTATACGGTAACTTACACAAGAGGTAATAATCATAAACCACAAGGTTCTATGGTTGTTGGAGACACTATACGTATTAAGCATAAAATGATATTCAATGTCACAGCTACTGATAAATCATAGCCAAGATTTGAAGCGTCTAAGAGACGAAGGATATCAATTAGAAGTATGTGATGGACATTTATTTGTCCATCATATACCTTATGTTAACATTCATAAAGAAGTTAAATTTGGTGTTATGGTAAGTACTTTAAATTTAAGTGGTACAAAAACTGTAAAGCCAGAAACTCATGTGATTATGTTTAATGGAGAGCAGCCTTGTGACAAAAACGGTGTTATTATAAATGGAATACAGCATAGTTCTGTTAGTAAAAGGTTTAGTAATGGTATAATTACTTCATTGTCTTTTTCTAATAAACCACCTCAAGGATACCTAAATTATTATGAGAAAGTAAAAACTTATGCAACTATAATTTCATCACCTGCAAAAGCTTTAGATGAAAATATAACAGAAACACCATTTAATCCCATAATTGAATGGATATTCCGAGGAAAGTTTACCACCATTCCGCTCTAAAGTTTACCAGTAAATTCCTGGCGTAAGTTTACCAGTTTACATCACTTTTTTCCACCGCGGGAACGGTTATAAAAATCAATTATACAACATTATTTTCTTTTTCTTAAAGATTCCCCTTTAAGTTCTATTTTATGTGCAGCTGCTGACAATCTGTCAAGTATGGCCTCGGCTAAAGTCGGCTGATCCAAGAACGCGTAAAAATGGTCAAAGGGCAGTTGAGAGGTTATGATCACCGACCCTATGCCATAACGATCTTCCAACAGATCCAATAAGGTCAGTTTAGCATCGCCGGATAAGGGTTTCAGACCAAAATCATCCAGGATGATCAGCTTTTTTGCCGTCAACTGTTTGATGAGTTTTAAGTAAGTGCCATCGATCCTGGATTGTGCAATAGTCTCTAAAAATTTGTTCATCGATAGGTATAGGGTCTTATATCCCATAAGACAGGCGGAGCGCCCCAGTGCACAGGCCAGGAAGGATTTTCCGGTTCCGGTCTGGCCTTGGATCAGTAAATTCTGTCCTTTTTCCAGATAGTGTCCTTCAGCTAACTGTAATAGGGTCTCTTTTGTAATTCCCCTTTCCGGGTTACAGATAATTTCTTCCATGTTGGCCCGATAGCGAAGTTTCCCGGCCTTGAGCAATCGCTCGGTCTGCTTGTCCCTACGATACTCTTGTTCTGCCTGGCACATCAGGGCCAGAATGGTGTGGGCATCCTCCTGCTGATGTGTGGGCAGGCTTAGTAGGGTTTGATACCGCTTGGCCATTCCGGCAAGCCTTAGGCCCTGTAATTGTTGTAAAGTTGTTGCTGTGTTCATCTTTCAAAGATTATTAATTAATGTTTCATTTTGTTTACAAAAGCTTGTGGTCCCCGGAGATTTTCGTGATGGGGTATGGGTGATTTTTCTGGCGGGCTCTCTTCTATCCGGTCCATCTTGTTTTCTAGGATAGTGGCTACCACTTTGTAGTTGTACCGGTTTCCGGTCAGGGCCCGCTTACAGGCTGCCTCCACACGGAGACCCCCATATTGTTTGATCAGTCGCATAATTCCCAGAAAGGGGCCATAGGCCTGATGCACGGAAATCTTACTTTTCATAAGCTTCTCAAAGAATTCTTTGGTATGGGGACCATTGTCCGCAGCTTGTTTTAAATAATAATCCGGAGTCCATCCACGTTGCACGGCCATCTTGCGATGATGTTCGGGCATATGTTCTAAAAGGGTGGTTATCCCATGTTTTTTATAGTTACGCTGGTGCACGGCAATGCGCTCCAGTTGATAATAGATTTCCACACATTCTGTATCGTAAATAATATTTATCTCCTTACCAACGTGGTGGTAAGGAACACTATAAAAATGCCAGTCTTCTCCCATTACCACATGATAGTTCTTTTGTACCTTGGCCCTGGTGAGATGATTGAACTGGTATGGATGCTCGGGAAGGCTCTGCAGTGCCGGTAGCTCCTGGCCGGTAAAGAGCTCCCTTCGGCTAAAAGACTTCTTCTGGAAGTTAATGTCATGATGGGCTTCCAAAGCCTTTTTTATCCCTTGGTTCAGCTCTTGGATGCTGTAGAACGTTTCGTTACGGATAGTGGCATACACCCGGCGATAGGTGATCTTCACCTGGTTTTCTACAGATGGCTTATCTTTTGGAGCCCTTACCCTTGTGGCCAACAACCCTATATGGTTGTGCAGGGCCCATTGTTCCAATGCCTGGGGAAAAGTAGGTTCATACCTGCAGCTACGGACCACCCATTGTTTCATATTATCGGATCTGGCATTGAGTGGAACCCCGCCAAAATAATTTAAGATATCATTCAGGGCAGGAATTACCTGGGCAAGGGAAGCATCAGGTAATGCTTTTGCATAACCAAAACCACTAAAAGGAAGTACGCCTATAAGTACCGGGCAGGCTATAATTTCCCCCGTAGAAGTGGCCACATAGCTTAACTTAGAACCTGCAAAATCAATTTCCAGCAGCTCTCCGGGATTATGTTTAAAGATCATGGACGGGCTCTTCAAATTGATCTGGATATCCAATAATTCACAAAAACGAGAGTAGCTAAAGCCTTCTGGATATTCTTTTAAATACTCCTGCCAGAGCAGTAGCCTGGTTACCCCGACGCGCCCTAGTTCGGAGATAAAATAATCCGCTTGTTCCAAAAAATATAGTTTACGGACATCCGGGGTCCGGTCCGATCCTTTCTTTTTGGTTTTTACCAATTCATAAAGTTCCGGATCTTTAAGTTTAAGAAGTGTATCATAATCAAATCCACTGGTCTCAAAGATGCCCCGGTAGGAATGAATAGTAGGCCTGGAGACACCAGTCTGCTCCGCAATGCTACGCTCTGATACATCTCGTTTTAGGAATAATAGTATTTGTCTAATTTTTTGCATACCAAGGGTTTTATTCGCCATAATTTTAAGGAGTTGGTTATTCAACCTAATGTACCCCAGCATCATGGATTTATTCCCTTGGTGGTAAACTTTGCTTTGGAATTTTTGGTAAACTTTGTGCCGGAATGTCAGCCTATAAAAGCGTAGTTCCATCTTCAAAAATCCTAATCAATCAGAAAAATTGTAAATCTTTGCCCTGATTATTCTGGTAAACTATACTCAGGAATCAGTGGTAAACATTGCTTCGGAATCGGTGGTAAACATTGGCTCAGAACAGTGGTAAACTTTGAAGTGGAATATCCAATTGAAAATGATGTTAATTCTGTATTTAAATATTATGACACGAATTCTAGTAGAGCTAATATTGAATTTATTAATGAAAAATTTATCAATCAAAAAGTAGCAATCATAGGATTAGGTGGTACAGGAGCGTACATTCTAGATTTAATAGCAAAAACTAAAGTAAATGAAATACATATTTATGATGGAGATATCTTTCTAAATCATAATGCTTTTAGATCTCCTGGTGCAGCATCAATTGAAGTTTTAGAAAAAAAACCTAAAAAAGTGGATTATTATAAGGGTGTCTATTCTAAAATGAGAAATAACATATTTGGGCACTCATATTATCTTATTGAAGATAATTTTAAAGAGCTAAATAGTATGGATTACGTTTTTATTTCTATCGATAATAATCTTATTAGAAGATCATTAGTCAGTTATCTGAATTCTTTAGAAATACCATTTATTGATGTTGGATTAGGAGTAAATTCAGTTGATGATTGTTTGATTGGCACTGTAAGGGTAACTACAGGAACTAAATATAAAAACGATCATTTTGAAAATAGAATTCCAGCAAGTAACAATCCAAATAACGAGTATGAAACAAATATTCAAATTGCTGAATTAAATTCGTTAAATGCTGTTTTAGCAGTACTTAAATGGAAAAAATTATCTGGATTTTATCAGGATTTAGAAAATGAACATCACACAACTTATTCTATTAATAATTCACATTTACAGAATGAAGAAGTTATCGTATAAGTTTGTAGAGTTTATGCCTAATTTGATTGAAAATAATACGTTGTATATTTCAATTGAATATTGCACAGCCATACATAAATGCATGTGTGGTTGTGATAATGAGGTTGTAACTCCATTATCTCCAACTGATTGGAAGATAATATTTGATGGTAAATCAGTTTCTTTATCACCTTCAATTGGAAATTGGGGTTTTGATTGTAAATCTCATTATTGGATTAGAGAGAATAGGGTAGAATGGGCAAAAAAATGGTCTGATGAAGCAATTGAATTTAATAGAAAACAAGATAAACAATTAAAATCTGAGTTTTTTAATGAAAGTTATAATCCTGATGACGAAGTTGAAATAGTTAATCCAAAAACGAAAACATTCTGGACTTTTTTAAAATCATTGTTTAATAGTATTATGTAAAATAGAATCTAGATGTTTAACTTGGCCTCATAAAATTTTGGTGAAAACAATAGGAGAAATGAGCGTGCATATTTTAGGGGTTTAGTTCTAAAGATTCTTAAGAGTTTTAGTTTTACAGGGTATTTCAAAGCAATGTTAACCAGTTACAATGTTTCCTAAAATATAGCGAATGAGCCGTACACCCGCCCGTACCGAAATGGTTACGTTCGGGCGGGTTGTTTCCAAAATTATATGCAGCCTTGAATTTTTGTTTCTTTTGTTTCAAGACAAAAGATAATGAAACATTAAAAAAAAGGATTAATTAAAGTTCTATAGTTAACAAGTGTATAGAAATTTATTTTTCTTAAATTTTATACTCTTGTGGCAATCCACGAGAATTGTCTAAAATTTTTTATTACGTACATTTTATCGAATACGCGATTTTTAATAAGAGCAAAAAGGTTAGCTTTTATTTTGGCGTTGGCAAGCGTTGGATAATTGTGTGTAAAATAACTCTTATTAACTAAACAATACATTTGTACTATAATTTATATTATGTAAAATAGAACTTTCGTGGAAGTCCCCACTACTATGTAATACCTCCGCATTTCTATGCGAGATGGTGCGCTGGCCTTCTTTTCTTACCCCATAGACATATAAAACTAAAAACCCCTCCTACATCTTCTTTCTTTAGGGTCAATAATTAAATCATCTCCAACAAGCCCTCCCAATCCGCTGTCTTCTAAGAAATCATTCCCGGCTCAAGCTTATAAGCTTGCTCGGGATTAGCGTCAATTATTAAAGCTATCGCAGCAAGCACTCCTAATCCTTCCCACTAATTTAGACGTCATATTAAACCCTAAATTATTATATATATGAAAAAATTAATGTATTTATTTATAGCAGCAACAACTATGATTGTCAGCAGTTGTTCCGAAGATGATAGTACTGATCAGCCCCCAGGAGTTTTTGATGGCGACAGCAAAACGTATCAATTGCAATCCCGAGCCGATGCTTCGGTGTCCGGAACCGCCACGGTTGTGGAAAATGAAGACGGGACAGCCACCGTTAATCTAAAATTGACCGGTACCTCTGCTGGAAGTTTTCCGGCCCATATCCATGCCAATTCAGCCGCAGAAACTGGAGATATTCTTATTGACCTTAACGAGGTAGATGGTGCCTCAGGTGAAAGTACTACCATTATTAGTGCAACCAAAGCGGGTACGGCAATTACCTATGAGCAGATATTGGAATTGGATGCCTACATCAATATACATCAGTCTGCCAATGATCTGGGAACCCTTATTGCTCAGGGCGATATAGGTGTTAATGAAATTACGGCCGATTCAAGGGAGTATGAGCTAAAAAGTGCTGCCGATGCCAATATTAGTGGTACGGCCACAATTCATAAGCGTGTTAGTGGGGCTTCCCTCCTAGAGATTAGTTTGGAAGGTACTCCGGCCGATGGGGAACATCCTGCGCATATACATATGAACTCTGCAGCTGAAAGCGGTGATATTGCCATTTCCCTATCACCAGTAGTTGGAGCTAATGGAAAAAGTTTCACCCATATTGAGGAAGATGATGCGGGTACTGCCCTTAACTATGAAGCCTTGTTGGAATTGGATGGATACATCAATGTACACCAATCCGCCAATGAATTGGATGTTCTGGTGGCCCAGGGTGATATAGGTATCAATGTGCTTACTGGAGATTCCAAGGAATTTGCGCTACACAGCGTATTGGTCCCTACCATTAACGGTACCGCAACGGTACACAAACGTCTTAGTGGGGCTTCCCTCCTAGAGATAAGTTTAGAGGGTACTCCGGCCGATGGGGAACATCCAGCACATATTCATGCGAATACCGCTGCAGAAGGTGGCGATATTGTAATTTCACTAAACACAGTAAATGGTGCCAATGGAAAAAGTTGGACACATATAGAGGCAGATGACGACGGTACTTCAGTGAGTTACGAGCAGTTGTTGGAATTTGATGGGTATATCAACGTTCACAAGTCCATCGCCGAACTTAACGTTTTGGTTGCCCAGGGAGATATTGGACAGAATGAACTTACGGGCAATGAGGTTTCCTATGATCTGGCTGCCGTTAGCAATGCGGCCATATTTGGAACAGCTACCTTTTCCGAGCGTGTAAACAAAGAAACTCTAGTGACTTTGGAATTGGTAGGTACCACCGCAGGCGGTATCCACCCCGCCCATATTCATACTGGAGCTGTGGCAGATGCCCCTGGAGCGGTAATCGTAACTTTGGGCAATGTTATTGGAGATAATGGAATAAGCGTAACCAACGTTACCCAGGCAAATTCCGGTGGCGCATTGGATTATGACGCCCTCTTGGCTATTGATGGGTACATAAATGTACATCTGAGCGCCGAAGATTTGGACACTTTAGTGGCCCGAGGAAATGTTGGAGCCAACTTAAACTAATTAAATTTTCTTCCACATTTGGTAAAGCCTTGGATTGTGATAATCCAAGGCTTTTTTTATTCCTTAATACCTAATATATAACAAAAAAAGCTCCGGATATAAATGTCCGGAGCTTTTCTTCCTAGTTTCCCGATGATGTTTAGGTCTTTAGGTAAATGTAGTTGTTTAAACATTACCAGAAAGTACTAGAAATCATTTAATACCTTAACATGTTGCTGTATTCCTCAACCGACTTCTGAATTTCCAGATAGGAACGAATTTGAGCCATTGTTTTTTCAAAGAGATCAATCTTTAAATCCTTTTCCCTTTTTAAGGCCTTGATCAATTCGGCATTCGTATTTTTCAAGGATTGTAAAGTCTGTCGTAAGGTTTCAGATTTAATAAATAAATTATATGTGTTAGGTTCACATACATAAGAGGTCATTTTTCTTTCCAATTGGCACAAATCATTGTTTGTTCTTTCCAATTTAAGAATACATGCACTATTGGAGGGCCTACTAATTAAATTTCTACTAATCTTTGGGGTTGTTTCCATAGGACAAGCTTTGTTTTTAGGGTTAACGGATTTTTCTTTGCTACACTCTTATATAATTTGATTTCTTGATTTGTAGCTAAAAGATACAATAAAAATCCCATTTTTATGTAAGCAAAACCCTCATTAACATTAGTTTAAAGCAAAATTAACACCTAGATTTCCTCGATGTACTGAATTCTTTCTGGGACAAACGGTCCGTTTTCTCTGAAATCCTTGCTTTTCATTGGTCTCTCCATTATAAAGCGAAGTGTTTCTCCCCTACCACTCCCCTCCTGCCCCAAATCATTAATTTAACATTACCCCAATCACCTGTTAAGCTATCTTGGACTCTTTCCTAAAAGATTTAATCTAGACTGCGGCAAATTGTACTTCCTAATTATTTGTGGGGTTCAAATTTGGATGCGCTGGCCGTACCCTGAGCGGAGCCGAAGGGTTGGACAAGCAAAGAAATCGATGATTTAAGAAAACCTATTAAAAATGATAAGAACCACTTAAGTAAAATGAAAATAGGCCGTTCCTTTGTTCAGTCCACACGAACAAAGTTTCGATAAATTATTACCACTTTTCGAATGCCGTTGTATTTTCTCCAGGGAGTCCGTTGCCGGGTCTATCTTTAACCAAAACCAACAGTGAAAAATGAATAATAAAAAAGAACCCCCGATGAATTTCATCGGGGGTTTCAAAATATAAGTATATATTATTGGTAACTACCAGCTAATCTCTTCAGATTCTCCATTAGGAAAGGTAACGGTACCTGTCTGATCACAAGTGCCAGCCCCAAAGTCCAAGGAAGCCGTCATGTCATTTACTTCCAACTGCATAACTCCAGAGGTAATAAAAGCACATCCTAAGTTGGCCCCAAGCGGTTCGGTCACCGTAAATTCGTAAGTAATACCATCTAACGTAATGTCCCAATCACCTGTACAGGTAAGATCGGCTCCTTCAGCATTGATCTGGTCCAAATGCCAGCTAAGCACTTTATTTCCCTTCCAGATTACAATGTCTCCATTATCATCCTCAAAGGTGGCATCGGTAACTATAGTAAAGGTTGGACTATTGGAATCCGAAAAATCGAAAGCAAAAGTCTTGGTACCGTTAAGTAAATAGTCGTTGTAGGTGAAGTCGGTAAAAGACACTTCAAAACTACCTTTGGTACCATCTGTACTACCGTTGTTTCCTGTCAATACAATCGTTCCGCTTATGGTCTTACCTTGAATGATACATTGATTGTAGGCTACAGTAATACTATTTTCGGTAAATGCAAGTGTTGCACACTCTGTGTTGGTCTTGTTGGATTTTCCTGCTTTGTCATTGATCAGTAATTCTGAAACCAACTCGTCCAAGCCGTCAGAAACGGAATTGACCTGCATTTGGGATTTAACCTGTTCGGGGGTCATACTTTCATCATTTAGGCCGTTCATAGCATCATTGCTACAAGCAGAGATCAAAATAAATCCGAAACTCAAAACTAAATAATTAAATGTTTTCATTGTTTGTGGGGTTTAAAACATATTGAACGCGGCTAAAATAAGCCCTTATATATTATTATGTTAAGAAAAACGTAAATTTTCGACTTACAGTATGTATTATTAAGAAATATCTGACAAAAGTATTTGTTTTAGGACTATTTTGACCTTGGTTTTTGGATATGGCCCATTAAAAACTACTTGATTTGCAGTATGTTGTGGTGCAATCAATCCATTTGAAAGCTAAAATTGTTATAATCATCCCTCTGATAGGCCATTTTTTGTGTAGTCGGCGATATGGCGAAATAAGGTGAAAATGTAGTGGTAATCACGGTCTTTCCATCAGGTAGAAACTCCATAATCCTTAGCCAACCGTCTCCCCCATTACCATGCCATCCACCGCCTATAGCCTGGGCATTAAACGTAATCTGATTCACCTTTTTTCCGGCAGCGTTCCTATCAACCCTAAATGCGGTATGTGCCTTAAAATTATCAGGGGAGCCAATATGGCCAGAGAATACCATTTGTACATTTTTGGAAGGTGCCACTAGCTTTTCCCATATGGCTTTGCCATAGTTGGCATCCTCTATTGGATAGTTTTCTTTTTCCATATGCTCGTTTTGGGCATTTAGATAGGAATGGGTAAGCATTACCACGGTATGATCTTTATATATTTCTTGGGAAATCTCATTGTTGGCCCATTGCAATATAGTGTCCCGTGGCGCAAACTCCAGGTTCAGGAATAAAAACTTTCTTTGTTGGGGAGATATGAGTTCATAGGTGGCATTTTCTGCCGAAGGCAGGCCGTCTATGTTCTTACCGGCGGCCCGTAAGGCCTTTGCATTCAACAAGTTTCTATGCACGGGAAAATACTGGCTGTAATTGGATTTTCGGGTTTCCACATTTTTATAGCCAAAATCGTGGTTTCCTGCTGCCAAGATATAGGGTACTTTCCCATCCAGACGCTCAAAAGCATGGGAAGCGGCCCTCCACTGGTCCCTACTGGGCATATTTCCATTTATTTTGTCCGGGACCAAAAGCTCGTTCTGCTCTACCAAATCGCCCGTACACAATACCATTTTTATATTTAGGGCATCTATATTTTCACTGATCCAGGCCGTCATGGTTTCTAGGGTACCCTGGTTTCTTTCAAATTTCGCGTAGGTCTGGGTATCGGGAACCAAAATAATGGACCAAGAGTCGGGATTGGACAATTTGGGCGGGGCATAGGTTTCTTGTGCCTTTAAGGCTGTGGCCAATGTGAAAAGGGAGAGAACAAAAAGGCAATAGGGGTGTTTAAGGTTCATTTGGTAGATTATTAAGGTTGCAGTGGATAAATTTAACCTTTTTAGCAAAGACAAAAAAGCCAAAAGCCAAAAGCCAAAAGCCAAAAGCCAAAAGCCATTAGCCAAGAGCCAAGAGCCAAAAGCCACTGTTTTCCTGTGTCCCAGTCCTTAGTTTGGTTTTTGGAATTTTAAGACCGTGAAAGTTGTTATAGGACTGCAAATATGATTATTTTCGTTCCTTACAAAAGTTTTACCGATACCCATGCCCGATATCCAGAACAAATTATTTCCCTATTTAAAAAAGTATTTTGGTTATGACCGCTTTAGAAAACAACAAGAGGCCATTATCACTGCGGTTTTAAATAAGGAAGATTGTGTGGTGATCATGCCTACCGGTGGAGGAAAATCCATTTGTTTTCAGTTGCCTTCCCTTTTGTTCGATGGCACTACCCTAGTGATTTCCCCTTTGATTGCCTTGATGAAGGATCAGGTAGATGGACTTATAGCTAACGGTATTCCCGCCGCTTTTTTTAATAGTAATCAGTCTGCGGAG
Organism: Arenibacter algicola; assembly: GCF_000733925.1. Taxonomy (NCBI): domain Bacteria; kingdom Pseudomonadati; phylum Bacteroidota; class Flavobacteriia; order Flavobacteriales; family Flavobacteriaceae; genus Arenibacter; species Arenibacter algicola. The sequence goes on along the minus strand of NZ_JPOO01000003.1, from coordinate 625,458 downwards.
GAACAGCGGGATATACTGGATAGGACCCACAAAGGGGAATTAAAGTTACTCTATGTGGCACCGGAAAGCCTTCAGGGCCTGTCCCCTATTTTAAAAGAGGAGTTTGTTAGTTGTGTTGCGGTGGACGAGGCACATTGTATTTCCTCCTGGGGGCACGATTTTAGGCCCTCTTACCAACAGTTGGGATTTTTAAAGGCATCCCTGCCCCAAACGCCCATTATTGCCTTAACGGCAACCGCGGATAAAGCTACCAGACAGGATATTATGGCGCAGTTGAAGATCCCTAGAGCTAAACAGTTCTTGGCTTCCTTCGATAGAAAAAATATTTCCTTGGAAGTGCGGGCGGCCCATGACCGGGTGTCCCAAATTCTTCAATTTATAGATCAAAGGCCCAATGAATCGGGTATTATTTATTGTTTAAGTCGAAAATCCACCGAAACCTTGGTCGAAAAGATGCGCAATAACGGTATCAAGGCAGCAGCCTACCACGCCGGATTGGATTTTGATAGTCGAAACAAGGTGCAGGAGGATTTTATTTTTGACAAGACCCAGATCGTGTGTGCCACGATTGCCTTTGGGATGGGAATAGATAAATCCAACGTACGCTGGGTAATACATTATAATATGCCCAAAAATATTGAGGGCTATTACCAGGAAATCGGTCGCTCCGGAAGGGACGGACTGGCGGCACATGCCCTTTTGTTCCATAGTTATGCCGATGTAATCCAGTTGCAAAGATTTGCCTCGGGTGCTACCAATGAGGAGGTACAGCTGGCCAAGTTGGAGCGGATGAAGCAGTTTTCGGAAGCATCCAGCTGTAGAAGAAAGATTTTACTGAGTTATTTTGGGGAGTATTTACAGACCGATTGCGGCAATTGCGACGTTTGTAAAAATCCACCCCAGTTTTTTGATGGCACGGTAATAGCGCAAAAGATATTGTCTACCATTGCCAGACTAAAGGAGTCGGAGGCTACGGGAACAGTAATAGACGTGTTGAGGGGCGCCCAAAATGCCAACATTTTGGATAAAAATTATCAGGAAATAAAGACCTATGGCATTGGGAAGGATATTTCATGGAACCATTGGCAGCATTATACCATACAGCTTATAAATCAGGGGCTATGTGAGATTGCCTTCCATAAGAACAACGTTCTGCGTCTGACGGATTTGGCCAAGGCCGTATTGTTCAATAACGCCAAAGTACAATTGAGTCAGCCCTTGTCCAAAGAAGAGCAAATGGCTGTCCGTAAGGAAAGCAAGTCCAAGCCTGTCAATGAAAATTCCCTGTTTGAAAAACTTCGGCAATTGCGGTTTCAAATTTCCTTGCAGGAGAACATTCCGGCCTATTTGGTTTTTAACGATGCCACCCTCAAGGAAATGGAGTCCAAAAAGCCGGTGACCAGTGAAGCGTTCAAAGAGATCAATGGGGTGGGTCAGAGAAAATTGGAGGTGTATGGGGAGATGTTCATCAATGAAATCAAGGCCTTTGTAGAAGCAAAACCCAAGAAGAAGAAAAAGAAGACCAGGAAATCGGATACCGCTTTGGAAACCTATGAGCTGTTTAAGACAGGGGTAACCGTGAAAGACATAGCAGAGACCAGGGGCCTAAAGCCCAATACCATTTTGGCCCATTTGGAAAAATTGTACCATGATGGGAAAGACATTGATATCTACCGACTAATATCTAAAGAAGATGTAGCCAAGGTAGCCAAGGCCAAGAAAGAACTTCAAGACCCGGAAGGCCTAAAACCCTACTTTGAGCATTTTGAAGAAAAAATGGAATATTCTACCATCCGCCTCGCCCTAAGTGTTATTGAAAAGGAGGCGATTTTATAAGAAGATATAAAGTTCAAGGTTCAAAGAGTTTGCAGTTGCAGTTTGCAGTGGGCATTAAAAGGTTCAAGGTCCGGACGGAGATTGAGCGTAGTCGAAATCGTAGTAGGGTAAGGAGTTGTAAAGTTGAATGTTCAAAGTTCAAGGCTTAGTCAGCTTAAAGAGTTTTCAGTAGCAGTTTGCAGCTCGTCTGACCATCTGGTCCATTTGAATGCAATTGGAACTGGTGTTGTATAATAGTTGAATAAAATCAAAAGTTCATTTCGAATGAATATGAGAAATCGCACAAGTTGCGCTTTCCAGAAGTGGATTCATGGTTCAATCTTCAAGGTTCAAAGTTTGAATTTGTACATATGCAATGTTGAGACAATCAAATTCCCCTCTTGAGAGGGGTTAGGGGTGTGTTAGGTAAAGTTCAAGGTTCAATATCCAAGGTTCAAAGAGTTTGCAGTTGCAGTTTGCAGTGGGCATTAAAAGGTTCAAGGTTCAAAGTTTGAATTTGTACACATTCAATGTTGAGACAATCAAATTCCCCTCTTGAGAGGAGTTAGGGGTGTGTTGGATAAAGTTCAAGGTTCAAGGTTCAAAGAGTTTGCAGTGGGCATTAGAAAGTTCACGGCTCAAAGTTCAAGGTCCGGACGGAGATTGAGTCAACCTACCGGCAAGGCAGGCCTGCCAGTCCGTAAGGCGGGCGTAGTCGAAATCGGTGTTATAAGGGAGTGTTAAACAGTAATCAGTAAATAGCTGATGGTTAGCAGTTTGAAGTTCCTCATTTAAAATACTTCTCGATACAATTTTTCTCCACTTCGTTATGCAATATTACCTACCTGCCGTTAGGCAGGCTCGTAGTGACGGGTAGCTCCGGTCGGTTGGTTGAAGTTCAGGGTTCAAGGTTGGAGTTCCACCGTCAGTTCAAGTGGAATGCCAGTAGGCATTTTGTATCGAGAACTCTTGATGGGATTGAAAGCCCCTAATCACAACAACACTAAAAAAAGCTCCTTCCCCTAAGTAGGGGAAGGTGGATTCTCCACCCTGAGGTGGAGAATACGGAAGGGGTGCGGGACCCTTTCTTTAGGGAAGGAGCTATAATTTAGTTACAATCGCATTTAAAAACTAACGGACACCTTACCTCTGGCAAAAAATGGTGTTCCAGGGGTAAAATGGATTTCTTCAACCGCTTCCGCTTCGTTGAACAGTCTACTATTGGTGGCAAATTGGGTCTCGTTCCATTCCGTATCAAAAAGATTCTCCACGATGAGGCCAAAACTCCAATTTTTCCATGTATAATTCAGGTTGAAATCGGTTACAAAATACCCCTCGGCAATAATAGAATTGTCTTCCTTGGCCGGTCTGTCCTTGATAAAGCGATAGTTCATTCCCCCCGAGAAGTTTTTAAGCCCCTTAAAGGTAATTCCTCCGGAAGAAGTCAGGTCGGGCGCTAAGGGAATATAATCCGCCCCACTGGGGTCTTCCGAGCTTCTGGCATAAGTGTAATTAACATCGCCATAGGCGTACAACCAGTCCGTTAGTTGATATCTAGCTCCTAGGTCCACCCCAAAACGTTTGGTCCTACCACTGGGTTCAACAATTCCCGCATCTCCCACATAAACAAACTCCTGCTCCAAAAAAAGATGCCACAAGGCCAAATTTAATACCAATCGGTCTTGTGGTTTGTATATGGTTCCTACATCGGCCCCGAAGGCCAATGGCAATATACTTTCCCCATTATTGGCGGTGACTACCCTGGTATCATTGGAATGAAAGCTAATCCCGGTTTTGGCATACAGTTGAAGGTCTTGAGAGGCTTGGTAAATGGTATTTAACTTGGGACTGACCACCAATTTGTTTTCACTTTTTTGGTCATAAGTGGTCGACAATAGATTTTCATAATCGAATTTTAAATAATCCAGACGTACACCAGGATTAATGTTCCACTTGTTGATTTTGTAATTTATATTGAAGAATCCATAGGCATTCAATTCATCAATATTGCCATATGCAAGTCGGTCCAAGGTAGTCTTCCTGTTTAGGGTATGGGAAAGCTCTACCTCGTTAATGTCGTCGTATCTAAAGCCTATACCCATATTGAATCGGAATTGAGAATTATTTTGGTCCAAGTGTATGGTTTTATCATAACTGGTTTCTCCTCCAATTAGGGTTCTATTTTCCTTTTGCTTTATTTGATCGCCATTCACGGGATCCTCAAGGAAAAATGTAAAATTGGAATAAAGTTCAAAATCATATTTTGAAATAAAAAACTTGGATTTAAATCGACTATGCTGATCCAATTGTTTGTCATGGTTCACCAATAGGTTGGTACGGCTGGTATTGCCCCCCTCGGTATCATCAATGGCGCCAAACCTGCCAATGCTTCCATTATCGACTGCCCGTTGGGGAATTTGTCCAGAAGCGTCCCATTTGCTCTGAAAGTGGGAGGCCGTTAAATTCACTTCGTTGCCGGCATCGTCCTTATGATTGTACCGTCCCATAATGTTTATTCTATTGAAATTCTGGGGCGATTCAAAAACGCCATCGGAAATTAAATATTCTGAGGCTATATAGGCATTGTCATCATCGCTTTCCAATAGTTTCAGCATCCCCAAGCCTCTTAGGGTATTATATTTTCCGGCCTCCATGCTAATTACGTTTTTGTCCAATGTTTTCTTGGTGGTCAGGTCCACATAGCCGGCGGTATTAAAGTTACCCTTCTCGGCATAGTATGGTCCTTTGCCAAAATCTATATTATCGATGGTTTCCGGAATAATGAAATGCATATCGGCATATCCTTGGCCGTGGGCATGGGATACCATGTTTACGGGTAAACCATCCACATTTATAGCGATATCCGTTCCGTGGTCTATATCAAACCCCCTTAGGAATATTTGTTCGGCCTTACCGCCACCGGCATGCTGCCCTATAATGAGGCCAGGTACTTTTCTAAGGATTTCCTGGGAAGATTTAACGGGATCGGATTTAACGTCCACGTTTACAAAACTGCTCATGGCATTTATATTGGATACCAGTACCACCTGGTCCAGGGAAACTGCAGCCTCTTCCAGGACAATTTCTAGCGTTGTATCCAATTGATTTTCAGTTATCAGCAGTTCTTTGTTCTTGAACCCAAGACTGTAAAAATAAATGTGATCATTAACGCTCACGTTTGCTAGGCTAAAGGCTCCCGAATTATTACTGTAAGTATAATTACCTGTATTTTTATTGTAAACCCCTACTCCGCTTAGGGGCGTGCTGTCCTGGTTGGTTATTGTTCCACTTATGGTATGGGCGTGTAAGGCTCCGGAAAGTAATAAAATCAATAAGGCAAGTGTATTTTTAATCATAGTTTTATTTTTTATTCCGAATAGCGGCCTGCTATTCTTGACATATAATTTGGACATAACTATCCCTCTAAAACCAATGGCCATAAAAGGGATTGGGTTGAATGTCTTTTCTTTAAAGTGTTTCAGAATTGGATAATAACAATGTAGAAGCGAACCAATATATCCAGTATTGGATGTTGGATGCCTTTTAGAAATTATTACGTTCCAAAAATTAATAAATGGGCTTTGGAGGAGGTACAATGAGAAATTGAATTCCTTTTGAGGTGTTTTCCTTTAGGTTGGAAAAATAGGTTTTTACAAAGGCCGGGATAGTTTGGATATGACTATTAGTGTAAACCACTAGGTGCTTGTCCAAATCGGATTGTAGCTTAATCTTGTCGTTTTCATGGTGGGTTGGGATTGAAGCACTAAAAGCCATACTCATAAAATCTATAATCTCATGACTGTGGGATTCTGAATTGTGTGACTGGGGATGGCCATGTAGGGCTATTTCATTTGCTCCTTTATGCTCGTGGGCTTCTGTGGAATAGGTTAATGTCCCATCTTGGGCTTTATCCTGCCTGTCATGGTCATGAAAATCGTGGGTGTGGGAGGCAATGGAGTGATGACCTAATCCTTGATGAAGTCTATGGGACAAAAAGTGCATCAGTTCCGTAACCTCCTGCTGCATGGGGGCCATGAGATAGCAGATGCCCATAAAGACAGCTACACTTCTAACCAACCACGGCCTAAGGCCTTTTTCATTTTTCTTGGTCACGGATACCTTTTTTATACTCTACCTACGGAATATTTATGCGATGGGTTTGTTTTTCGCGGAAAAATATAAAATCACAGCGATTTAAATGTTAAAATAGGATGAAACATACGATTGATTCTTCAAAGTAATTATACAGAAGTGAGTATTGAGTATTGAGAAGTTAGTATTGAGTATTGAGAAGTGGGAATAAAAAGTACCAAGATCCTAGATACTGGATGTTTATAATCGTAGAAAGTTCTAATAAAATGGGAATTTGGCCTATTGGATCGCAATTGTGATCATTAGTTTATAGTATGATGTATAAGTTATTGATTTAGATGGTTTTACAACTTTGAATACTAATTGTAAAATATTTTTAAATCCTCATTGGGATTGTCGGTGGAGTGATATAGTCGTAGATATCAGGCAAAAAATTTAACAATTAAACAACAATTTAATTCCAATGGCGTTCTTAAAAAAAAGTAATTTTATATAACAAAAAAAGTTAGATATGTCATTTTTATCACCACAGATTGAAGCTTTGGCTAAAAGAAAAAAGGAACAGTCCCTTGTTAAAAAACCCGATTCTTGTGGTATTTTTCAGGAATATGGGAAATTGGAAAAGATTCAAAGCCCCCGGGAAAGCAAATAGTCCACTCTTTTGGGCATAGCTAATCCTTTGGAAATAAGCTCCTGTCCAATCCAGGAATGAGTTTTAACGCATTCTTGTAATATAACTTTTTAAGGACTTCATCCGGTAAGTCCATTCCGTACATGGCCCAGAAAGCGTGGTATTTCTTATGGTACGGAAAATATTCATCATCGGATTCCAATACTCTAAAATAGGTTGGGAATTCTTCCGGTTTCCAACTGTCCTTACCAAATAGGACTCGGTCCTGATATTTCACAAAAAATTTATGTGCATTTTTGGGTTGTCGGCCCAATTCTGCAATTATGGCCCCAATACCCACATACATATTGGGAATTTCGTCCATTAACCTAGCCAAAGTACCCAGATCATTGGCATACCATCCCATATGTGCATTTATAAAGTTGGTTTTCGGGTGCTTTTTAAACATCCTGTGCTGCTCCGCTATAATCTGTTCCCAAGAGGCAGGATCCGTTGCCGAGCGCTTTCTACGTGGGTGTGTTTTTAGTTCCAACCATCTCTCGTTATCGGAATTTACCTCATCCCAAAAGGGTTTCGGGTCTGCTGAGTGTATTAGGACAGGCACGCCCAATTCTCCACATTTTTCCCAGATGGCACTTAAACGATCATCGTCTACGGCCAATCGCTTGCCAGAGGCATCGGTATCCAGCAAACCTAGACTTTTGTATACCTTAAGTCCCTTGGCACCGTTCTTTATATCGGCTTCCAACTGCGCTACGGCCTTCTCGGACCAGCTAGGTTTACCAACCCCGTCAAAATCCACATTGGCAAAAACCGCAAATCTGTTGGGATAATGGTTCTTTATGTTTTCCAGGGATTGTTTTATTCTTTCTCCCGATCCACCACTGAGGTTGACCATGATGGCCAAGTTCAGTTTATCCATATCAGCAATAAGTAGGGAAAGATCCTGTGTTGGCATTTGATACTGATGGCCATGAACATCTATAAATGGGAATTTGGCCCTATGTATTTCTTTTCCAGGTACTTTAAGGGTGGAAACAGGATTGTATTCCTCGAAACTCATGTTCTGGGACAAGGCTTCATTGGAAAAGGTAATAAGCAAAATACATAGGGGGGCTAAATTCTTTAAAGTCATTTCGTCATTAAATTAGATTCTAAATTTATGTTATATAACGGACAACCTAAAAGTTTGAAGCCAAAAAATATTTGAAAAATGAATCCCTGGCATAAGGCTGGCGCTATAGTTCAAGGTTACAGTTTCAAGGATCAAGGTTTTAAAATTTGAACCTCGAACCTTGCACCTGCCAACTGCCAACCGCTACTGCCAACTTATTAAGAAAAAGATTGCTTCTTCGCCCTAGCTCCCTATCTACCGATAGGCAGGATCGCAATGAGGTATTTGGTTTTGGCCAACGCATTTGAACTTTGAACCTGCCAACTGCCAACTGCCAACCGCTACTGCCGACTCTATAAGAAAGAGATTGCTACTTCTACCTAGCTCCCTATCTACCGATAGGCAGGATCGCAATGACGTATTTGGTTTTGGCCAACGCATTTGAACTCTTAAACCGCAGCACTGCTTATATGCAGTTCTCAACTCCGCCCTAACGGACAACGTTAATATATAAGTCCTTGAACTTTGAACCTTGAACCTTGAACCTGCCTACTGCCGACCGCCACTGCCAACTTATTAAGAAAAAGATTGCTTCTACGCCTTAGCATTTCGCAATGACGTATTTGGTTTTGGCCAACGCATTTGAACTCTTAAACCGTAGTACTGATTATATGCAGTTCTCGACTCCGAACGGACAGCGTTAATATATATGATTCCTTGAACCTGCCTACTGCCAACCGCCGCTGCCAACTCTATTATGAAACAATGTAGAGGAATTTGGGAATAGCCAAGTGTCCAGGCTCTAGTCTCCGGAATCTAGGTCCCTTCTCACCTTCTCGTATTCGTCCTTAGTATCAATATCCAGCTCTTTTCCGTCAGCGGAAATACTTAAAACATCCTTAAGATGTGTTTTTATAATTTCCTTGGCCCCATAATCGGAATTCAATTCCTGGAGGGCATCAAAATGGATTTTTCTAAAAATAGCGGGCACTCCTACCCTATTATCATATTTGGTGGCCACAATGCTGTTTTCGGAATTGGAAAAAGTATCGATCAACGTATTTAAATATGGTTCATCTATCAAGGGTTGGTCTGCCAGCATCACTAAAATACCATCATAGTCTTGGTCCTGCTCCAGAAGCTGTTTGGTGCCGAAGGCAATCGAATTCCCCAATCCCATTTTCCAGTTGGGGTTAAGTACGGCTTGAGTAGCCGAAAAATCGGTAACCTTTTTTATTTCAGCGGCATTGGCCCCCAAAACGGTCAGTACGGTGCTAGCCTTGGAACTTTGTGCATTTTTTAAGGCATTGCCAATGAAAGTGCTGTCTCCCCAGGGGAGCAGTTGCTTTATGGCCTTCATGCGGGAGGAAGTACCGGCCCCCATGATCAAAATCGCTATTTTTAGTTTTTTGGGCATCAATCGTGAATCCCAGTTTCTTTATTCTTAAGGAGCATAGGTTCCTTTTTCCTGATCACCGATAAAATTTCGGCAACTATGGAAATGGCAATTTCCTGAGGGGTCTCGGCGCCTATGTTGAGTCCGGCCGGACCGTGGATACCGTCCAGAAATTCGTACGAGATCTCCGGGCTTAGTTCCATTAGTTCGTTAAAAAGTTTTTCCCGCCTTCTAAATGGACCTAAAAGTCCTAAATATATGGGTTTTGAATCCTTTAATGTCAATAAATACTTTAAGTCTTTGGAATAGCTGTGGTTCATTAGAATAATGGCAGTATGCTGGTCAACTTCGGCCAACGGAAAGCTTTCTGGTAAGATTCCCAGAAAGTCATGGGCACCTTCAAAATCCAAAATATTCTTTTCTTCGGATGGGTCAGCTACGATGGTAACTTCCCAGCCTGCCATGGCGGCAAAATTGCATAACTGTACGCTATCATGCTCGGCTCCGATGATGAATAGTTTAAAACAGGGTTTCATGCTTTGCTCAAATACCTCAAGCTTCTCTTGGGTATGGAACCCTGGCAATAGGGGCAATTGCTCTTGACCAAATATGACCATGGAGCCGTAGTTGGCATTGGAGCCCTCCTTTTTTTCAAAAAAGGATTGTATTCTAAAATGATGTCTTGATGCAATGGTTTGTTCAAAGGTTTCCAAGAATGCCTTATCTGGTCTAAAGGCCTCCAGTAAAATATAAAGAATACCCTCACACCCAAGTCTATATCGACCGTCATAGGTCATTACCTTGGATATATCATCGGCAAAAACGGACTGGGCCTGTCTTACTACTTCCTTTTCAACACATCCACCACTTACTGCGCCAATCATATGTCCGTCTTCCAGAATCAACATCCTTACTCCAGGTCTTCGGTAAGAGGAGCCGTCCAGTGCCACTACGGTGGCCAAAACACATTTTAGCCCTTTTGATGTGGCCGACTGATATTCCCTAATAATTTTTTTTAGTTCGTGTGTCATAATTATAATAAATCTCTGGTAGGGACAAAGGGGACCAACTCCCCTACTTCATACGCATCAATTTTTGGTTCGAGCACTATAAATCCATCCGTAATCACCAAGCTGCAAAGGTCACCAGATCCATTCTCTTTTACCAAGGTTGCTACCAAATGCCCTCGATTAAACATTATTTTCACCCTTAATAACAGGGTTAAATCTCCCTTTACGGCAACGGCTTCCTTTAAAATTACATCAATTTTTGGTAGGGGAAGGCCCAAGGAACGTCTTAGCCAATCCTTAAAGTAGACATTATAGTTTGCAAAGGTGGATACCGGGTTACCGGGAAATGAAAAAACTACTGTTTTTGTTTCTCGTTGGATTCCGAACCAAAACGGTTTTCCCGGGCGTTGGTATACCCCGTGAAATATCTTTTCTACGCCCAATTCTTCCAGTACTTGTGGAAGGAAGTCGAACTTGCCTTTGGACACCCCGCCGCTTAAAAGGACGGCCTTATGCTCCCGTAAAGTATTGTCAAGTGCTTTTTTTATACTGGCTTTTTCATCTGGCAGATGAAGCTTGGTCGGGACAATACCCTCTTCTGACAGGGCAGCGTAAAGGGTATGGATATTGGATTTGCGTATTTGGTGGGGTAAGGGGATTTCTTCGACCTCCACCAATTCGTTCCCTGTAGATACAATTGCCACTTTGGGTAGTTTGCGAACTTTAACTGATGCTTTGCCCACAGCTGCCAAGACCCCAATTTCGGAGGCTGATAAAATGCAGTGTTTTTTCAAAACCAGATCCCCTTTTTTCTGATCACTTCCGTCCAAGTGAATGTCCTGTCCCCTGTTTGGGTTTTTGGTAAGGGTGGCCGCCCCGTTTTCAATAATCAGATGTTCGTACATTACCACTGTGTCCGCATTGTTGGGAACCACTGCCCCGGTCATTATTTCAATACAATTGGAAGTGTCCTTTAATTGTTGGGATGGCATGCCGGCGGCCAATACCCCTTCTATTTTAAAAGAGGTCAGGCCGTTTTCAATGGCATCGTAATTTATAGCAATACCGTCTTTGGTGGCCCTATTAAAAGGAGGGAAATTTCTATCGGCTACAATATCTTCGGCAAGTACTCTGCCCATAGCAGTTTCCAGGGGAATCTGTTCAAGGCCAAAATCCTGATAGAGGGCCAAAACTTTATGATAAGCGTCTTTAAAGGAAATCATGGAACACAAGTTACAATTAAAAGGAGATTTGTTAAAGGCTTATCTTCTGTATTTCTCTCCAAGTTATGGGTTTAATGTTCCTTTCCTTAAGTAAGCTTAACGTATTGGGATCTGTAAAAAAATCAAAATCCATTTGGCGCCATAGGGAACCAAAATTGGGATGGTCAACACAGACTTGTTTCATTTCCATATTGTCAAAAGCTGGATGGATCAAAATCATATTGAATCCCGCTTTTAGGCTTTTTAGTTGCTGAGTGTACAATTCATCCAAACCTGTACTTTCCATAGCTTTATAATTGCCTATATGTACTGCATTTACCAAGTTGTCCCCTTCCTGAAGCGAGTCAGGATTACCTACCTCTCTCATCAGCTGATCGCTTAAAAAAATAGGTAACTGGTATTCCCTCCCCAATTCCCTGTAAACGGCTAGGAGTTCCTTGGTGAGGCCCAGGGTGTACATATGGGAGTCCAAATGGGTTGGTTTAATTCCAGCGGCCAATGCCCTATCAATTTGGGCCTTGAGCTCCTTTTTAACCTCTTGGGGTTTGGCATATTTCTTTACCAAATCTCTCTTGGCATGGAAAAAACCCTGTTTGTCCACCAAACTTGAGACCTCTGAATAAGGCAGCACCGGTCCAAATTTATATTGTTTCCATTCGCAGGTCAATGTTAAATGGATTCCACAGTCGTACTGGGGATGCTGTTTGGCGAAATGAGCCATATCCCAGAACCAAGGACAGGGGACCATAATACTATAGGAATTTACAATACCTGTTTCCAGGGCTTCTATGGTAGCCGCATTTTCTGAACATGATAGTCCGGCGTCATCCGCATGTATCATTAAAAGGATATCTTCTTTCTGGTATCCCAATCGCTCTAGGTCGTAATGCTTCGCCATATTGTTTAGTGTTGTGGAAATTTATGGTAATTGTAAAAAATGGTTTTAATTTTGAAGGGCAAGGAATCGATCCACTCCCCCTACAATATTATAAAGTTCAAGTTTGGGATTTAATTCTTCCAACATTCTTACTGCCATATCACTTCTCGTTCCGGATTGGCAGAGGAGATATATTGGACTTTGGGAGTTCAATTCCTTTATCCGGCCCTTTAATTCGTTCAAGGGAATATTAAGCGCTTTCGCTTGGGGCAATGGAAAATTCTCAAATTCTTTTTTCGTTCTTACATCGATTATTTGAACATGCTTTTGATCTTTCAATATTTTTTCCAATTCTTCTACGCTGATGTTTTGGTGTATTTCACATGCCTCTGAACCATAGGATTTTAGAAGTTTTTTTATGGCTGTATTCTGAGGTTGTAGATTGAAATTAATGGTTTGATAAGATTGATGTAACCCATTGAACAACAATAGTTTGCCATTAAGAACATCTCCTATTCCGCTAACTGCTTTTACCACTTCCAATGCCTGAAGATTTCCTATGATACCCGGAATTACCCCCAATACCCCGTTCTCGTTACAATTCGGAATTTCTTCCGCGCTAGGCATGTTGGGAAACAGACACCTATAGGTAGGGCCGCCTTGATAATTAAAGACACTAAGTTGTCCCTCAAAGCCTTGAATGGCACCGGAAACAAAAGGTTTTTTTAGGATTACACAGGCATCGTTGATCAGATATCGAGTCGGGAAATTATCGGAACCATCTACCACAATATCAAATTGAGCTATAATTTCCAAGGCGTTGTGCCGGGTAAGAAAGGTGTCAAAAGGCTTAAAATTTGTACTTGAATTTTGTCTTTTTAATCGCTCCAGCACCACTTCAATTTTTGGCTTTCCTAAATCTCCTTCGGTATAAAGTACCTGGCGCTGTAGGTTGGTAATTTCAACAATATCCTGTTCTACTATGCCTATGGTACCAACCCCCATGGCATTCAGATATAAAAGCGCTGGAATTCCCAAACCCCCGGCACCGACCACTAGGACACTGGAGTCTTTCAGCTTTTGTTGGGCTTCCGGTCCAAATTCCCTTAAAATGGTCTGTCTTTGATATCTATTGATGTCCATCTGCAAATAACTATCATAATTTTATTCCTTCTACAACCCATCAGCCATTATTGATTGGGCGATAACTTTAGCAATACCTTTTCATAATCTTCCTTAAAGTTGGCATTCCACAATACTTCTTCGTTCTCGGGAAATACCAATTTAATATTCTCATTGATCAAGAATTTCCGTGGACATGTACCCGGCCCGTTTTCCAGATAATCCAATGATTTTTTTAAACCTGAAGGTTCCCATATCGCACAAAGAGGTTCTGGCAAACCACTTTCCCTAGTAGCAAAAGCAGTGGCCAATTTGTCCGGATTTCTCAGGTCGATCAGCTGTTGTAGTGCATTCACGTCCATCAAGGGCAAATCGCAGGCCAATACCAACCAAGCCACCTCTGGGTTAAAATTGTGGGCGCTTAAAAGTCCGTTGTAAGGACCTTTAAATTGGTCTTCATCAATAATAAGTTGGTGATCGGAGGAGAATTCCGGGGCCTGTTCCTCTCGGATACTCATATAAGTTTTGTCGCATACCGTCTGCAGAAGTTGATATAGATATTCGCGTTGTGCTACGCCATGGTATTCTATCAAACCCTTGTCGGTTCCCATTCTGGTACTTTTTCCACCGGTAAGTACTAGACCATATATTTTAGTGGAGCTCATTATCTGTAGTTATTTTTTTAATTTCCACCCTGGGAACAAGTTTGTTCCGCTCGGCGGATAGATGGAATTATCCTCCTATGGAGGTCATTGAATTTTCAAATATTCCATCATATTTTTCCTGTTCCTCAAAGCCGGTTTTTGACCTACTGCCAATAGCCTTAAGAATATGTTCTTTGATTTGGGATTCTACATTGTCCCCTCTCATCACATCCCTTAAATTCATTCTGGGTTTACCGTACAGGCAAGTGATTACATCGCCTGTGGCAGATATTCTTAGTCGATTACAACTTCCGCAAAAGGTACGGGTAAAGGAGGGAATAAGTCCAAAAGTTCCTTTGTGACCTTTAATCTTATAATTTATGGAGGTAGAGGTCTTGGGCGATTCCAGTTTTGTTATTTCAGAATATTCTGATTGGATATGGCTCAGTATTTTTTTGTAATCCCAGGTTATGGTGTTGAAAGACTTGGAGCCACCGTTGAATGGCATTTCCTCCAAAAATCGTACAGAAACCGGATAATGCTTCATAACCTCGAGTATAGGTATTATATCTTGGGTATTCTGATTCTCGAGGGCAATAAAATTGATACGAACATTGAAACCTTCAGTTATCAATTTTACCAAATTACCGTATACGGTATCATATTGATTGCGTCGGGTGATCCTTTCAAAGGTTTCCTTATCAATGGCATCCAAACTCACATTGATGTTTTTTATGCCCAAGGTTTTTAATTCTTGAATATAGGGCCCTATCAAAGTGGCATTGGTGGTAATGGAAATATCTTTCAAACCTTCCAAAGACGAAAGTTTGCGCAATAATACCATTAAGTCCTTTCTAACAAAGGGTTCCCCACCGGTTATCCTTATTTTGTCTATCCCCTGTCCTACCATAATATCACTCAATCTACAGAGTTCCTCTATGGTAAAAAGGGAGTCTTTTTCCGCAAAATTTATTCCTTCCGATGGCATGCAATAGTTGCATCGCAGGTTGCAGCGATCGGTTACTGCCAAGCGCAGGTAATTTATTTTCCTATTGTGATTGTCTATCAGCATTTATCCTCTTTTTTTACTTATCCCCCGCTTACCGGCGGAATTAGTGCAATTTCATCAAAATTATCGATTATGGTGTCATCATTAGCATAAGAATTGTTCACGGCGACAGCCAAAGAGGATAATTTTTTGAGTTCAGGGTACATTTTGCCCAAGTAATCCTTAAGCTCCTTAACGGTCTTGGATTTTTTGGATCCAAACTCGCTGGAGCTGGGCATGGACAGTGTAGCACTCCCTATAATATCTTTTGTTACTCCAAAAAGTAGTATGGTCATATTATCCTATAATTGCTTTTGTTGGGACTTGCATTAGTTCCGGGAATTTTGAAAAGGGCTGTTGGGTAAATCTATTTCCCGTAGCGGCTTTTAAGGCGTTTGCCACTGCTGCCCCTGCCGGAGGCAATGTTGGTTCGCCCAATCCCGTTGGAGCCAGGTCATTTTGTATCAGATGGGATTCCACCACTGGAAATTCCCCCATCCGGATCAATCGGTATTTATCGTAGTTCTGCGATTGGGGTTGTCCATCCAGAAAGGTTAAATCTCCGTACATGGCATGGCCAACTCCATCTATAACACCACCTTCTATTTGGTTTTTGGCGCCCAAAGGATTCACTACAATTCCGCAATCCACTACACAGGTAACTTTTTTTACGACAGGCATTCCATTTTCAATTTCAACATCGGCCACCTCAGCAACATGGGAATTGTGGCAATAGTAGGCAGCAAAACCTTGGAATACGCCTTCCTCTTTTTTGCCCCAACCAGATTTGTCCACGGCCACTTTTATAACATTCTGCATGCGTTCTGGGGAATATTCGATACGCTCATCCGTAGTTCCCTTAACTTTTTCCAATAGATCAAGGCGCAATTGGATTCGATCCACTTCCATGGTCTCTGCCAGTTCGTCAAAGAAGCTTTGTTCGGCAAAGGCCAAGAAATTTGTATAGGGAGCTCTCCAAGCCCCTGTGGTAATATTGCTTTGATAGTTGGCCACATCCACTTGATAGTTCTCTATGGCCCCGGCAGGGAAGAAATTGGGTATTAATCCGTACATGTTCCCCCCAATGGCAGCCTCTTTTAATTGATATCCGGTTACTTGACCATCCTTTATGGACGCTTTGATTCTATATTTTATTGCCGGTCTATAGGTACCGGCCGTCATATCATCCTCTCTGGAAAATACCAACTTCACCGGTTTTTTTATGGCATCGGCAATTTCAGCAACTTCATAAACAAAATCCCCGTACAATCGCCTTCCAAAACCACCTCCCATACGGGTCATTTCCAAATGAACGTCTTTCACGTCCCTACCCAACATACCCGCTACCGCAGTGGCAGCGAATTCGGGTGTCTGTACAGGCCCAACCAAATGAATTTTTTCGTCGGTAATATTGGCGAAGAAATTCATGGGTTCCATACAATTATGTGGAAGGAATGGTGATTCATAGGTGCGCTCCAAAATTTTATCGGCCTGGGAAAATGCTTTATTTATATCCCCGTCCTTTCTAAGGGTCTTGAACTCCTTTCCATCCAAAAGTCCCAGTAATTGTTTATCCTGAAATTCAGTGCTTTCCAAATTGCTGTCATCTACCCAAGTAGCGGATATGGCTTCTTTTGCCTTTAGGGCTTCCCAAGTAGTTTTGGCAATGACAACCACTTTATCACTTTTACCTAAGGTCACCGTCCAATTGCCTATCCCTTCTTTTGAAAGCTCTTTGGCCTTCTCCCCTATTCTGATTACATCCAAAACGCCCGGCATGGCCTTGGCCTTGGTGTCGTCATAGGAGTCCAATATTTTACCAAAGGCGGGAGGGCGCAACACACTGGCGTATACCATGCCTTCAACCTTATAATCCAACCCAAAAAGTGGTTTTCCGGTAATTATTTTATCAATATCCACATTGGGTGCATCGGTTCCGATAACTTTAAAATCCTTGGGTTCCTTAAGTGTTACGTTTTCCGGAACTTCCAGGGCTGCTGCTTCCCTAACCACATCGCCATAGCCCAAAGTTTCCCCTTTGGCATTGGTGATTACCCCTTCCGAGGTTGTGCATTCCGATGGATCTACGCCCCATTTGGCAGCAGCGGCATTAACCAACATTTGTCGGGCCGTAGCCCCAGTTTGTCGCAAAGGTTCCCATCCCAGTCGGATAGACTGACTCCCTCCGGCAAGCTGTCTGGTATAATTCTCGGTATCCAAAATACCCTGTTGCACATAAACATTCTTCCATGCCACGTCCAATTCTTCGGCAATCAACATGGGCATGGCTGTTTTAACACCCTGTCCTATTTCAGGATTGGGCGAGAAAATGGTTACGGCACCATTATCGGCAATTTTTATAAAGGCATTGAAGTCATTAAAATTTAACTGGGAAATATCTACAGGGGGCTGCACCTTGGGTTTACAGGCCGTAAAAAGATTAAAGCCTATCAGCAGTCCACCACTTGCTAGGGAGGATGTCCTGATGAATGCCCGTCTATTGAAAGTTATTGATGATGTTGACATAATTTTTTTAGTTTTTATTCCTCAATACTCCGAGGGTTTATTTTTTTAGGGGTATGCGAATATGGTAGCCTAAATTTCCAGATAGGAATGGACTACCCTATTTTGGTAGCGGCAATCTCTACGGCCTTATGAATTCTGGTGTAGGCCGCACATCTGCAAATGTTACCGTGCATGGCCGTTTTAATTTCGTCCGATGTTGGATTTGGATTATTGTCCAAGAAGGCGGAGGCTGTCATTATTTGACCGGCCTGACAATAACCGCATTGGGGAACATCTACTTCCTTCCAAGCCAGCTGTACAGGGTGGTCGCCATTTTCGGAAAGTCCTTCAATTGTGGTAATTTTCTGTCCAGCTAAGGAAGCAATGGGCAAAGAACAACTTCTTACCGCTTTGCCGTCCAAATGAACCGTGCAGGCCCCACACTGGGAAATACCACAGCCATATTTGGTTCCTACCAAATCCAAATGATCACGTAGTACCCATAATAACGGGGTGTCTTCCGCAACATCTACACTTTTGGAAGCTCCATTTACATTGATTTCGTATTTTGGCATAGTTGATGTTTTTAAGTTGATAAAATTAATACTCTACAAGTTACCAAATTTACGGAAAGCTTATGTCATTTTAACAGATTGTTAAGAGGTGCATTCCCACAATAAGAACCATTTATTTTAAAGTTCATCAAATATATCTTAAATAAAAATTGGGATAAGGATTATCCGCTAGATCTAAAGGGAACTTTTATCCAAAAAGCATTCCACATTGGGATGCAACCATAAAAAGGAAGCTGGTAAGAAGGTGGTTATTTCCCTGCTCAACAATTTTTTTATGGCTTTTTTCTTGCTCGGTCCGGTGACCAGTAGAATAATTTTCTTTGATTTTAGAATGTTGGCCATGCCCAAGGTTAAGCCATAAGTGGGTTTGGTCTTCATTTTATTGGCCATGGGATGTTTTAAGGAAGACTCGCTTAGATCCGCAATATGGCAGTCCGGGAACAGGGTTTTGGAAGGTTCGTTAAAACCTAAATGCCCATTTTTTCCTAGACCTAGGATACAGATGTCTATTGGTCCGTGTTCCTGAATTTCGTTTTCCATACGATCGCATTCCTTTTTTGCATCTGTAGGGCTACTGTCGAATGACAAATAATTGCTTTTTGAAATTTGCAAGGGTTCCAAAAGTTTCTCGTGAATATAGTAGTCACTGGTATTGGGATAATCTCCATTGGTTCCACCCCATTCATCCAGTTTTATAATTTTTATTTCCTTAAAGATCTTTGGGGTGCTTCGGTAGGATTCTGCCAATTTCTCGTAAAGCCTAGTGGGTGAATAACCTGTGGCCGTACATATCAACTGCTGTGGTTTTGTCTTTAAATTGGTCAAAAGGGAATCAAAAGCCATTTGGCTCATACCTTCATAATCTGAACAATAGTGTATATTCATAACAAGCCCAAGCATTATTTTTCGAAGGGATATGTAAAATACAAAAATTTAGCACTGGTCGTGCACCTGAGCCAAAGTTTTCATGCCCTTAAGTTTTTAGTAGGACATCATTATGGTTTGCAGCCTAGGAATACCAAAGCTTTATTGATCAAAGCCATAGGTTTGTTAAGTAAGTTTAACGATGTAAAATACGTCACTTCCTTACCTAAGAACACCTTCTAAAGGAGCAAATAAAAAATGTGAATAAAGTCTTTAACAAATATTAACACCTATTTTTAATTGAATTATAATTTTAAATAGTTTTGAACGTTCTGCTAGGTGAACGTTAAAAATTATGAAAATGAAATTATATATTAAGTTGGCGGCTATCTGCTTCAGTATGGCCTTATTTGTATCTTGTGGAAATGCGGATGACGATGTGGAATTCGGCGTAAATGGCGGCGGCGATCTGGGTCTTGGGAAACCAGTGGACGACTGTCTAAATTTAGGCGATGGCGAATTGGTATTGTCCATTCAGGACCAGTATACCACACTACCGGGAAAGGTATCCATATTTTTTAAGGTGTCTGATACAGACGGAGATCCAGTCCCCGGATTAACGGCAAACCAGTTTACCATTTATGAGCAAGGTAGAAATGATGAATGTTTCAGTACCATTTCCACTACGGAGTCCTTTGCCAGGATCTCCCCCAATTCACAAATTTTCAATAACAACACTATTTTGGTGCTGGATTTAAGTAATAGTGTTCTAAGCAGTAGTATGGAAGAACTGAAAACTGCTTCCGCAAGTTTTGTGAACAACGTTATGCCGGCATCCGATACAGAATCCTTTAAGATGGCCATTTATTGGTTTGATGGAGAAGATAAGTTGCATGTGCTAAACGAGTTGACCCACGTAAAACAGGAACTCTTGACTTCTATTGATGGAATTAATGCCAATATTAGCAAGGATCCTTCTACAGATTTATATGGTGCGGTCATCAAAGCTACGGACAAGGCAGAAAAGTTATTGGCAGCAAGTACAACCAATGACCGTATTGGTGCAGCTTCGGTAGTTATTTTTACGGATGGTACCGATCAGGCCTCCCGTTATACTCAATCTGCTGCCTTGAAAAAAGTGGATAACGCCAATAAGAACATTGCTTTCTTCAGTATAGGTTTGGGAGCGGAAATTGATACCGATGTTTTGGGAAAAATTGGAAAGACCTTTAGTGTATTTGCTGGGAATAAGGAGCAATTGGAAACAACATTTAATGATATTTCCTTTCGGGTTTCGGAACAGGCCAATAGTTTTTACCTTTTTGAATACTGTAGTCCTAAGCGTGATGGCAGTGGTGAGAACAACCTTGCCATTCAAGTGAAGGAAGGTAACAGACAGGGTGCGGTACAAACTAAATTTAACGCAAAAGGGTTTACTGGAGGTTGTGAATAATATAGGCTAAACTTCTTTAAGTCATAGGATTAGGGCATCAAATTAATTTGATGCCCTTTTTTTTTGTTAAAATTTATTCAGGGTGAAACGTCTTTTTCTGCAATTTGACCGTATAACCCTACAGAAAACTATTTGTAAATTTTTAACAATAAAGAAATGAAAAAAGTAACGTTAGTTGGTTTGATGGGAATGGTAGTTTTAGCTTCCTGTGTATCTAAGAAAAAATATGTAGCCCTTGAAGGGGATTTGTCCAATACTAAAAGTATGTTGACAAAAACCCAAGTGGAGAAAGAGGAATTGGAATCCAAAGTCTCTAAAATTGAGGCAAGAGTTGCAGAATACAACGAAAAAATAAATTCCTTACAGGAAATAAATGATTCCCAATATGCTTCTATTGGGGATGTTGCCGTAATGAGTAACAATACCAAGGAAAAAATGAGGGCTACCTTGGCAAAAATTGATCCTAGTGAATTGGCAAAGGCCCAAACCTTGGAAGATTCCATGAATCTTGCTATTTCTTACAATTTGAAGAAATCCATTTCAGATGAGGAGGATGATGTTATTGTTGATATCAACAAAACTGTTGTGATGATCAATATTTCGGATAAATTATTGTTTAATTCAGGGAGTTACAGGGTAAGTAACAAAGCCAACACTATATTGGCCAAATTGGCCGAAGTTATCAACTCCGAGCCTAGTATGGAAGTTATGGTGGAAGGGCATACCGATTCCAGAACTATCAGTACCGAAATGTTTCAGGACAACTGGGATCTAAGTGTTAAAAGAGCGACATCCATAGTTCGACTTTTACAGAATAAGTACAATGTTGATCCTGCTAATTTGATCGCAGCGGGTAGAAGTAGCTACTTGCCTTTGGTTGAAAACGATAGCAAGGAGAATATGGCCATAAACAGACGTACTAGAATCGTAATTATTCCAAATTTGGATAAGTTTTTTGCTCTTTTGGATGCTGAGTCATTATAGAACACTACCATTACTATAATTTTTGTTTTAGCTAAAAAGAAGCCGTCTCGTTTACTAAAATGAGGCGGTTTTTATTTTTTATAGATTTTCATCTGAATTTTTTCATGAAGTAGGCCATTTTAATTTTTTGGAAGGAGATTTTAAGTGCTTTAGGCACTTTTCTTTCTCATATTATGCGCCAGGGCATGTAATCCGAACTCTAATTCCACTTTATCCAACCCGCGATGGGTAAATCGTTTAAAATTTCGGTTAGATTTGATATGGGCAAAGACCGGCTCCACATCAGCCGTTCTTTTTCTACGCTTTATTTCTCCTAGTTCAGATAAAAGATGCTCTCTAGCCTTCTGTTTGTAATGCTCCAGGGCATGGTTACGTTCTATTACCCGATTGTATTTTCCTTTAAAACAAACATTCCTTATTGGACACCCATTGCAATTTTTTGCGCTATACTTACTTACTGTTTGCCTGTAGCCTGATTTGGTGGTCTTTGTTGCTTGGGCTATTTTCTCCATCCGCTGTCCCATCGGACATACATAATGATCTTCCTTTTCATTGTAATAAAGTTGGTCCCGGTGGAATATAATTTAGGATGAACTGATCTTCGGAACTGATCTGTACATTGTAGCCTGGCTTAAGCTGCCCGTTTTTCATATGGTCTTCTTTCATTCGCATGAAAGTAGCATCGGGATCTGTTTTGCTATAACTGCTTCGGTTGCCAAGGAGTTGCTCCTGTTGCTCATATTTTTCCAGGTTGGCAGGAAAATTTTTCGCAATATAGCGGGCTTTTGCTTTTGCTTTAGAGCTGGCTTTAGGATTCCCTTTGAGGATCTTGTCAATCTTTTGAGCTGTTTTTTCTACCTTCTCCTTATCGACTTTTTTAAAATCTGGAGGAGTAGGATCGGTATCCTCTTCATCAGCAATGCTTTGAGCATACTCCCACATCTCTTCGAGCTGCCGGGCCATCTTTTCTTTTTGGGTTTTAAGGGCATTGCCCCAAACAAAGGTGTAACGGCCGGCTACGGATTCTATTTTGGTGCCATCGGTATAAACTTCTTTTAACTTCACAAGGCCTTCCTGGGCCAGCAATAATACCACTTGCTTAAAAATATCTTTGAAAACATCCTTTAGCTTTTGGCTTCTAAACCTGGCTATGGTATTATGGTCAGCCACCTGCTTATTGGAGAGCCACATGAAGTTAATGTTCTCCCGCATGGCCTTTTCTATCTTACGGGTAGAATAGGTATTGTCCATATACGCATAGACCATTACCTTCAACATCATCTTTGGATGATAACTTGGCTGACCGTCTTTACTATAGGCTCTAATTAGTGGCTTTAGATCCAGATGTTCGATAACTCCATTGACAATCCGAACCGGATGGTCTTCTGGAATTAATTCTTCAATAGAGGGAGGAAAAAGCCAATTTTGTTGTTGATTGTACTCCTTGAAATTGCGCTTCATTTGGTAGTAATATTGCAACAGTAATGTAGCAAAAACCTAGCATTTATACAAGATAATCAAGCTATTTCAAAGAATGATCCAAAAAAAAAGCTGCCTCTATTAATGAGACAGCTTCTTTTTTATTATGGGCATTTCAGGATAGCTTATTTTATTTTCCGGATTCCTTAATATTCAGCACCTTTAGAATCTTGTGGAAAACCGCATTGTTCTCATAAACACCTTGGAACTCCTGTGAATGGGGCCCGTAAGCAAATATAGGAACCATGGTAGCAGTATGATCATCCGTAGTGAAATCTCCCTCCACCATACTCTTTTCCATATTCCCTTGTGGCATGGTAAATCCGGATGTTTCATGATCTGCCGTTATTACCACCAAAGTGTTTCCTGTTTTATCGGCGAATTTTATTGCCTCCGCTATGGCCACGTCAAAATCTATCCCCTCAGTAACTATACCTGCCACTTCGTTCTTATGTCCGTATGAATCTATTTGTGCCGCTTCCACCATTAAAAAGAATGGCTTTTTCTTGGCATTTAGGAACTGAAGCCCATTTTTAGTAGCTTCTGCAAGTATATTCCCTCTGCCTTCCAAAAAGCTTGGAACGTCATTTTCCGAGATGAACAATCCTATTTTATCTTTTTTGCTTGCTGACAGTTCCTCAACACCTTTCAAAATTGTAAAATTGTTCCTCTGTAATTCTACAGTACTAAAACTGGATTCCCCTCCCCCAACAAAAAGTGAGAGCTTACTCTTTAATAAATCTTTGGTAATACCATCGGTATCGTCCCGGTCTTTCTGGTGGGCATAAAATGAACTAGGGGTGGCCCCCACAATTTTATCAGTGGTGATACACCCCGTTACAAATTGATGTTTATCCAGCAATTCGGTGATATTTACTAAGGGTTGCCCGTTAGAGGCCATACCAATAGACCGGTTATAGGTTTTTGTGCCAGTGGCCAAGGCAGTGCCTGCAGCAGCTGAATCTGTGGTAAAATCGTCCGAGGATTGGGTTTTTATAAACCCTATACTTTTCAATTGCGTTAGGGTAAGGCTGCCTCCATTGGCCAAAACAGATGAAGAGATTTGGGTAAGCCCATTGCCATCGCCAATAAGCAATATTACATTTTTAACAGACTTTTCTGTTTGGTCGGATTTGTAGGTGGGCTTGTATACATCGGACTTAGCCTTGTTGTGATATACCCTGCTTCCCAATGTTTCCAAATATGCAGATGCCCTGTCCGGAATATCCGTATTTATATAGTCCACTCCCAAGTCATGCATGGCTTTCCATGCGGTCTTGGAGTCTGGAGTTGCCCAAAAACGGAAGGGCCTATTGTAAGTATGCGCTTTGTCAACAGTGGATTTTACCTTTTGCAGGTCCTCAGCAGTTAATCTTCCTTTTCCGTTCCATCTGGAAAACTTATGAAATGGCAGGCTTATCAACGCTACCCTGTCCCATGCCTCCGTGTTGGGAATATCCTCCAAAGTCTGATAATCGAACTTAATGAAGGACGGATATTTCATATACTCTTCCGGTTTGGGTCTATTTCCGGATATGACCATGGTAATTTTGGGATTGTTGATTATGTTGGGATACTTTTCCAAAACAGCTACTATCTTGTCCAGGGTTGAGTAGGTTTCCGATTTTATATCTATTAATAGCTGTAACTCCTGGTGCTTGCCCAGTTGCAGTTCCATCACCTTTTTCATTGGTTCCAAATACAAGCTTTCTATAGTGTGGCTTGTAATAATATCCTCCTCGTCATGGGTGGCATATAAGGTATCGTTTTTTAGAAACACATCTACTTCAATGGAGTTTGCTCCATTTGCATAGGCATCCCAAAACGGTGCAGTTTGCAGATAATCGTTATGGGAATGTATTTTAAACGAATTTGTTTTCTGTCCCAATACAATTTGAAGGGACAGTAAAAACAGCAATAAAAAAAAGCGATTGGATTTAAACATTGAAATTTATTTATATGACTATTGATACTAAATTTTGAGGTGCAAATAACTTTATTGCCCATTAAATTACCGGAGAAATAAAATGGACTGGACCAATTTAAACAAAACTAAATAATTTCTTCTGCAGAAATTGTTACATAGGGATAAGTTAACCAAGATATAAACTGTTCCAAATATAGCTCCTTGATAAAAGGTGCTTATAAAGAGCTCCAAACAAGCTATATCGAAAAAAATAAAAAGTAAGGTAGGGTTTTTGGCTAGATAATTGTTCTAATAATAACAACCCTTATCAACCTATGTTCATAATGAATGCTAAAAACTAAATTTTGTAACACTTAAAAAAGAATATCATGGTTGTAATCAACGACATCTTTAAATATAGCGCCATCAGTGAGCTATCCAATGGGTTTAAGGGCCTGGCCATAACTATTTTTACCTGTATTGTAAGTATTCTTTTTACAATGCTTTATTGGCTACTTGCCTACGGGGATAGTATGCGGATTTCTTATGGATATTAGAACTATCGTAAGATCAATGCATTTTTAAAATTCCCTTCCCCAGATTTTAGGTCGATCAAAAATCCATTGATTACCGCATAGCGGGGTTGGCCCTTTTCTTCCAATATAAAGTTGGGAATAATGCCTACCCGCATTTTAAATTGTGGCACCTTGTAGTCCTTCCCTATAATGTTGAGGGGAAAGGATACATAATTTTCGCCCTTTGGAATGTTCTCCACCCGCACATAGGTGAAGCCCGATCGCAAAAGATCCAATGCCTTTAATTGTGATACCTCGTTTATGGAAGCTAGGGTTTTTGGGTATACCTTTCCTCCTACCATAGAGTAGCCTTTCCCTTCCAAAGTTTCGTAACCATAATAGGTGGATAGATCGCCCTGGTCTACTACCCTGCTGCTGTTATAATAGGTTTTATGTGATGTGTTATCAATTTCCAATTGGTGAATGCCCACATCCAAAGTATAATTTTTGCCCAGTAAATTATAGGTGAGGTTATTCAGTTTTAGATCGAATAGTTTTCTATCATTTTCGGGAATTTTTTCGTAGTCGGAAATGGGAATGTCCTTATAATTTCCATTGGCTATACTATATATGGCCGATAGAATGGAAACATAGTTCAGTTTTCTGATCTCCTGTTTTTCAGGATCGCTTTTGTAACCGCCAGATTCTATTAAGATGGCACTTGTGCCCCACTTTTGAATATTGTCGCCAAAGGCCCTTGGTTCAAAATCGTCATTATAGCGCCCTACTTGTCCCGGGGCATATTTCTGAATTATTTTATTCATATAAACAATAACCTTCATTGCGTTGGCACGCACCTCATTAATATCTTTTTCATAATTAAAGGCAGGTGCCAAATAGGAGATGGTAGCAGGTTTGTCAGTTCTTTCCGCATTGTAATAAGTGCTTTGGTCGTGAAGATTAAAACCAAAATCCGCATCCAAACTATCCCTTACCCTTTTTAAGGTTCTTCCCTCGGGCGACTGCAATGCAAGTGCATCCCTATTTATATCTATTCCCAAGGTATTTCTTCTTTGATATACTTCTGCCCCATCGGGATTGAGCATAGGTAAAAAGTGCAATTTTAAATTCTTTAGAATGTTTTCCTTTTCGGTTTTGAAATCGCCACTGCTTAAAAAATTGAAAATGTCAAATATGGCCTGGGTGGCCGTAGGTTCGTCCCCATGCATTTGCGACCACAGAAAAACATCTGTAGCACCTGTTCCAATACTTATAAGGGAAAGGTTGCGCCCTTCGATGGATTTGCCAACAACCGTTACAGTAAATTTGGGGTTGGCAGATAATTTATTGATAAGTGGTTGAATATCATTATGCTTTATCCTTCTTTTATCCAAAGAAGGTTCTTTGTATTTTTCATAAGTTGAGTATAGCTTGGATGTAAAATCTTTTTCCTGCCCAAAGCCGGAAAATACCATTAGCAAACAAAGGATAAGGGCGAAATTATTTGATGTCATTGTATTATTTTGCAATTGGTGTAGGTTTAAAATTAAGTTTTTTGGTAGCTCTTTTTACTCTTTTTAAAAATTTCTCACCGGGGTCGGTCTTTACGGTCCTATAGCCCTCATCTTTTTCCAACCACAGTTCGTGGTCTTCAAAAAGCGTATACTCATAGTGACCAATAACGTAATCTATATCGTATTTGGATTTTAAATATTTGACCAGCCATTTGTTGGATCTTAATTGTGCCCTTGTGAGTTTGGTATCCCCGGTTCCCCCAACATTTTCAATCCCGATAGCACAATGGTTTAGACCTATTACGTGTCTTGCCATAGTAGTTTCGGGCATTAATCTATAAATTGTACCATCTTGATCTACAAGGAATTGGGAGGATACATTTAAACCACTGGCAGAGCTTATCTCCGGTCTCCAATCGGGTAGGGTAGGCAACTCAAAGGCCTGGTACGATTTCTCCAGAGTTGGGATTACCGTCCAGTGCAATACTACCATCTTGGGAGCAATAACCGGTTCGTCTTGGATAAGGCCGTAGTGGTCGGACATATATTCCAAAGTGAGCTCTTTTCGCTCTTCGTCAAAAATAATTGGTTTGTCTACTATTTCACGGTTTACGGAACATGAGATGGCAATAAAAAGGGTGCATAAAAGTAAGCTCTTCTTCATTCTATTTTTAGTATATAAACTTGGGCAATAAAGATACAATATCATTTTATTTCCGTGGAATCCCTTTTTACCCTGTAATGGATGGTTATTTTTTTTCGCCCCCATTTTAAAGCTTTCTCCTTATCCTCCCCCATATAGATGTCGATCCTATTTTTCCATTTGGAATGCATTTTATCCTTCACAAAATAAATACTGGTATCCCCTTTTATCCTTACTTGTGTATTGTAATCCAATCCCAATGGAATCAAGTCTTTGGAAACAGCAATTACTTTCATCCCTGGAAAAAGCGAATCGCCCCAGGCGGTAATTCCCGGATGAATTTTAGAGGTTTGTGAGGGAAAGGAATTGTAGGCGGTGGCCGTTACCCTAAGTGGCTTCCAAATATAACCATCATCCACAACTTTCTCCTTGCAACTGGCCAAGGACAAAAGGATACCCGGCAAAACCAGCCATAGTATAATCTGCCTACCCTTAGCGCCCAATGTACCCAAAATATTATTCACACCAATTATTTAGATTAAAAAATCAACAAAATAGAGAGTTTGGTATTAAGTAATTAGAAAACTATTAGATTTTGTTTTTATCACTATACCATCTTTTTAGCCATTTGGAAATTCCTTCCAAGCCCGGATATATGATTCTTTCCGTAATGTTTGCCTGATCCAGCTTATCCCTTATTTCCCACTTTAATTCTGATGGAATAATTACTTTCTTTAAATACTTGGGATGGTTTTTAAGCCAGTCCAATGGACTGGAATCCGGATCCAGCATAAATGAAAAAAGAGCAAATTGGTTAATTATACGATCATCAAGGGAAGGTGGCTCGAAAAATATCATGGTATTGGTGTTCCGACTCGAAAAATCATATAGTTCTTCTATGGTATTACCTATTGTTTGTTTTAGCTCCATGGAGCTAAAATAGAAAATATCTTTGCTTAATATAGGTGTTTTGAGCTCTTCCGGAAGATGCTCTCTTAGTGCTACATAATTTACCATCCAGATGGCTCCGTCCAAATTATAAGTGCCCATATCCTCTGTTAAAAAATGTAAGGCAACATTGGGAGAGTGGGTCCAGTCAATTAGTCTTGTAGGAAGTCCGTGGTGCTGTCCCAAGGAGATCCAGTTCCAGAGGTTGTTATAATCATCGATCAAGGTATTGATAGGCGAGTACTTCCTAAAGTTTCTGATCATAGTGGCTTCTACTTTTGAAGGTATTCTTCCCAATCTTTGAAGGCTGGTCTCCAATCCAAATTGGGCATTATAGACACCCCTATAGGCGTACGGAGATCGAAACCTATCGATCTTTTCGTCTTTTTCATTAAACAAATACGCTTGAAGTTCCAACCAACTCTTAGGCTCAAATAATTCGAAATCTTCCATTTATCTGAATAATTTAAGTGCGGACCCAAGGATCCTAATTATACTAAATAACCTATAACCATTTTAATGATGTGCTAAGTACTATTATAGGGCCGATGCATCGTTTATTCCTATGTTTTCTAAGCGAATCTTGCTACACTTGTATACATTACATTCCTAAAACTGAAATTTGGGAGGTATAAATTTAACCCTTTATTTGGGATTAATTGGAGTCCTAGGTAACTGCTTTAAAAACTATGATATTATAGTCCCTTTAATCAAACAATTGAACGTTTTAGAGATACTTATTCTGTTGAAACCATTAAGAATCTAAATCAATTTCATGATATTATCTCATAGAATAGAGTGTCTTTGTCAATAATTCACTTCGAAAAAGAAATTAAGGGTACATCTATAACAACAGAAAATGGCGTAAATTCAATTATAAAAAAGTGTAGCCATAATCTTTTAATCGAATCAACCTCCTAATAATAAAACAGTTAACTTAGTGTGAAAGTACTTGTAATGGAGAAATCGAAAGTATGAAACAAATCATCTTCTTTTTGACAATATTTTTTTGCATCACTAGTTTGGCGCAGTCTAAAATAGAAGGCTTTATTTATGACGGGATGTCAGATGTTCCACTGCCCTATTGTACTATAAGGATTTACGGTTCACAGGCACATTCTACTATAACTAACGAGGATGGTAAGTTCGCAGTAGACAGTATTTATTCTAGTGATTCTATAGAAGTAAGGCACTTAGGGTTTAAAACAATAAAGACCGTGGTATCCTATTTTGAGAAGGAATCCAAACTTCAATTGGAAATGGATGTTTCCGTTTTGGACGAAGTTGTGCTGACCGCCAGCCAAAACGAGGTGTACCCCTATAAGCTATTGGAGAGGATAATAGAAGTGTACCGAAATAGCAAAAATACAACGGTCAGTAAGGCTTTTCTAACCATGATTTCCTCTACAAGGAATATCCCGATCGAACATGTAGAAGGCTTCTACAACAGCGAGCAAAGTTTGGCAAACGGAATTTTGGATCTAAAGGTCAAAAGTGGTCGATTTGGACAAAACAGAGCATTCCCTTTTTATAGTTTGGACAATACTAAAATTTTGAGTGACTTTCAGCTTTTCGGGACCTCCAAACAAATATTACCCGATTATCCAGGGAATTTGACTTACAATGCCATACAAAGAATATATGATGTAAAAATTGATGATTGTGTCGAATGCAGCCAAGGGGAGGTATCCATTTCGTTTTCCCCCAAAGTGGCCAATGGTAGATTGTTTTATGGAAACATGTTAATAGACCATCAGCTGTTAATAATTAAAAAAATAGAACTTTTGGCTGTTGATCCCATAACAAACGCTTTGGCTTCCATCAATAAAGATGTTGAACTGACCCCAAGGGAAATTCGGCTCAACATTGTTTTTAACCCTATAGATCCCGAAAAGATCCAATATCTGGAACTTCATTTTCAGATGGGTTACAGATCCAAAAATATCTCGGAAATTATTGATTCCCGTACTTTTCTATATTTCTTTGATTACGACACATTTTATGAAGACCCCTATTTTACCAAGACAATCCATTTTAACAATGATTATGATAAAATGATCGCCTTGCAGGCATCCGATGATTTTTGGGAGAGCAACTACCAATTTCCTAAAAGTATCAATGAAAATAAATCGATGGATTTCATGAAAAAAAATGGATTCCTGATTAATTTTAATAATTATATCCCCTTGGACGACCTAAAATACACAAGACCCACCGTGCTTTCATGGCAGCAGGGAAGAAGGTTGAATTGGGAACATTTGCATAGATTAACTACCGAAGAATATGAGAGCGACACCATGGGTTATAACCGAGGATTAAATTTGTCAACTGGCAAAGCCTATGATACCCCGTTTCAACATCTGCAAACCAAAGCTTCCCGAAATGACAAAGATAATATCAATATTTGCTATATGGTAGATAGTTATATAGGCGAAAATGGGATTACAAAAATAGTGAGTCGAACATTGTTGGATATCGATTCCTCTCAATTCAGCCATGAGCGCACAAAAAATAAGCTGGTATATTTCAATATTATTTTTGATATCTATGAAGTTTACAGACAATTGGCCGCCTCTCGGATTATGGAGAATACGACCTTTGAAGAGGCAAAAATAATTTATGATGAAATGTACAAGGCGGCTTTAACTGAAGTGAAAAAAATGGAGAAGGAAACGAGCAATGATAGTGACTACGAGGGCTTGGTCAAATGGAACAACCGGATAAAAGCAAAATTGAACATTGACAATTTAGCTTCGATTAAATAAGCACTTACTAAATTATAAGGAAATCTTCCAAAAAATTTTTATTTAATCATGTGGTATAGGCGCATTCCTACTTTGATCTATAAACAGTTCATTTAGACTATCGCGTAACGCGGAATTATCATACCTCTTAACATTTCCACTGTAATCCATTTGGGTCGTGGTTTTGGTGTTGATTACAATGACCCCTCCAACTCCCGTAGGTCCATATCTGGAAATCGCAGCATTACGCTCCAGAATAGCGATCCGGTCTATATCATGTGAGGATAAATAAGTAGGTGCGGTTTCATGTATAAACCCATCCACATCAAAAATAGCTTTCGGAGGTGTTCCGATGGAATCATAAATGGAATAAGCTATTCTACGCAAATACACCTTTACTTCAGGCACTCGAACCACCCTCATGCTAGGACTATAATTCATCAGAGAGGTTAAAAAATCTGGTCCTGTAGCCACCAAATCCCTACCACTGATAACCTGAAAGGACGATGAAGAACGGTCCTTATTTAAAACGCCCCTTGAGGTCTTGACAAGATTTGTGTTATCGGGATATTCCGCCAATATGCCTTTTTGGGTTTTTCGTTTCCTTTTGGTTAAGGTCACTTCATCCAAGTCGGTTACCATTGGGGATAGGACTATTTTAAGTTCCTCTTCCGTTTCCGGAACGGCACGTTCATAAGTGCCATAGCCAAGGGAAGAGAACACCAAAACCTCATTGGCTTGTGCCCTTAAGGAGAACCAACCGCTTTCATCTGTTTGTGTTCCACGTTCAGTGCCTTTAAGCAAAACATTAACATTTGGAATGGCTGTGTCCCATACATCGGTCACCCTTCCCGAAATATTTATTTCGGAAGTTTGGGAATGGAATGGTAGTGACAATATTAAAAATAAAAATGACAACCTATATTTCATACTCGTTAGAATAATCTAATTGTGTTGATGAAATCCAAACGGGGGATAGATAGTATTAAAGATAATAAAAAGTGTTTGCTTGAAATTATAAAACCTTGGTAATTGAGAATTATTGGGCAGCTCTTGAATACGGTTGTTATTACTTAAAGTATTTGGAATGAGAACCAATCCCTGTATTTAGGAATGTTTTGTAAACAGTATGCGATTCATTTATATCCATTTAAAGGCGTAGAACTCTATTTTTTGATGACAGCAAATTTTCAAAATATCATAATATACCCCTTTCACCACATAAAAGGCCTATTTCCCAACATTAATTTCTTTCAACGGCACAACCCTGATACTTTAGCAGTGTAATAAAAAACGAATTAATAATTTTTTCATTTTCATATAGTGTTCTCGTAAAAGAGCTTTGTCTTAAAAGATAAGGCTCTTTTTAGTTTTAGTCCGTTTGGGATTATTAATAGTTAAGGAGTAATTGTTTCATTATGGCATTGTTACATAAAATCACTCCCCTACCTCAACGATCTGTGCATTGGCCATAAACAATTCCTGCATCCGCTCCATTCGGCTATCGAACTTAGTGGAAAAAATGGCATACTGACATCTGTCCAAACTTTCAGGGATTCGGATGACATCGGAAAAAGGGCTGGGTTTGGACAAGAATTCTGCATCGTCTACAATAAACAACTTTAGCTTTCCTAAATTGATGCCGTTGAGGTAAAAGATCTTGCTCAATCTTTTTGGGGTGGCAATGACAATATCCACTCCCTCAAAAATTTCATTCCGTTGTGCTTCTATATTGTGTTCTTCATAAACGGAATAAATACGAAGGTCCATTCTTCTTGTAAACCGTTCAAATTCACTTTGTAGGGTCAAAGCGGATTCCTTGTCCTTTACGAAGATCAGGGCTCTTGGAGCCTCCTCAAATGCTGTACAATCCAGTTTCTGAAGCGTACTTATAATTATCGCGGTAGTTTTACCGGCACCGGCAGGCGCTATACCAAAAACACTGGCTCCCCCTTTAATTTTTGAAAGAATCGCTTTTTGAAAGGGAAGAGGCTCCTTAATCCCCTGTTGCCCCAACACTTCTTTTAACTGTTCCTGTATTTTTTTGAATGCCATATTTAGTATTATCTATTCCAATTTTAATTCTTTGTAATTGTTAAATAACAAGTTTCTCTTGTCTAACCACAACTTTTGATCACTTCACAACAATAGTTTTCCCAATAAGGCCTTCTATCCTACTTTAGTAGTGTAACAAAAACGAAGTAATAATTTTTTCATTTTCATATAGTGTTCTCGTAAAAGAGCCTTGATCCAAAAGACAAGGCTCTTTTTAGTTTCCAGGGTTTTGGAAACTTAAATGTCCAATTGTTTAAGGAATCCAGTTGTTCTTTCCAAAATTTGGTTTTCGCTTTTCCAAAAAAGCATTCCGTCCTTCTTTTGCTTCCTCGGTCATATAGGCCAATCTTGTTGCTTCGCCGGCAAATACCTGCTGCCCCACCATTCCGTCATCAGTGAGGTTCATGGCAAATTTGAGCATCTTTATGGAGGTTGGCGATTTTTCAAGTATTTTTTGTGCCCAATTATAAGCTGTATCTTCCAATTCCTCATGGGGAATAACCGCATTTACCATTCCCATGTCCAAAGCCTCTTGGGCCGAATAATTCCTGCCTAGGAAAAATATCTCCCTGGCCTTTTTTTGTCCCACCATTTTTGCCAGGTATGCCGAACCATACCCACCGTCAAAACTGGTTACATCGGCATCTGTTTGTTTAAAGATTGCATGTTCTTTGCTTGCTAAGGTTAGATCGCAGACAACGTGTAGGCTATGGCCTCCTCCAACGGCCCAACCAGGAACTACGGCAATGACAACCTTGGGCATAAACCTTATTAGTCGTTGTACTTCTAAAATATTCAACCTGTGCATACCGTCTTCCCCTACATAACCCTTATGCCCCCTAGCTTTTTGATCCCCTCCACTACAAAACGAATACACTCCATCTTTGGTAGACGGACCTTCGGCAGAAAGTAGCACAACCCCTATACTTGTGTCCTCTTGGGCGTCATAGAATGCCTGGTATAGTTCACTTGTGGTCTTGGGCCTAAAGGCATTTCTAACATTGGGCCTGTTAAAGGCAATTCTAGCAACGCCATCACATTTCTTATAAGTGATATCCTCAAATTCCTTAACTACTTTCCAATCAATTTTTTTACTCATTTCTAAAATGGTTTAACAGTTATCAAAGATAATACTCTTTATTTTGGCAGGCTTCGACCATTAGTTTATTCCGATTGTGGTTTGCTGTTTTTTTCTGCGATCCATTTGGACATAAATTTTGTACTGGCCAAGCTATGGTGCAAGAGCATTGCACCAATAAAATTTCTTGCTCTGTGTTCTTCCAGATTCTTGGTAAGCAGCTCAATATTATCCCTTAATTTTTTTTGCAAAACAACTTTGTTGTAAAAGCCGTTTATAATGGCGGTACCATTATGTCGGGCAACGGTCCACTTATCTTCATTTTGGTACAGGAGAATGGCAGCCTTGGCAAAAGCCTCCACCTCATTGGCAATAATTCCGTTCCATGCCAAGTTTTCACAGATGCCTTCAGCGCCTATTTCTGTCGTAATGCTGGGAGTGCCGTTTAGCATTCCACTCAGTAATTTACCTTTTATTCCAGCGCCATAATTTAAGGGCGCAAGATTTAGTCGGGCCTGGGATATAACCTTATTGGCATCATTGGCATATCCCATAATATAAAATCCTTGTTTTGGACTGTTCAATTGTTTAATGCTTTCGGGCATATAAGCTCCATAGATAAATAGATTGGCAAGGGGCAACTCCTTGCGGATCAAGGGCCAAATGTCCTTTTTAAGGGTATGGATCGCGTCTATATTTGGTGCATGTTTCCCATTGCCGATACAGACAAAATCCTTTTTTTGATCAAATTGGAGCCAATGGTTTTGTCTTTCTTCATCAATGGCATCAAACATCATTGGTAAATGCAGAAGTAGATTGGGGTCCATTTTCACAGTCTTGGTCAGAAGTTCCATTTCGTATAGCGATATGATCAGACTAAGATCGCATCTATAAATACTGGCCATTTCCCTTTTTGTCTGGTCCTGGTCCAACCAAAATTGTTCGGTAAAGGGGATGGATTTTTTAAATGACAATTGTCTGGCAATCCTAAGCGAATGTAGATCTTCGGTATCTAAAATACGCAAGGCATTTGGAGCATTTTCCACAACACGCCATCCAAACTGTTCTTCTGTCATAAAACGATCAAATAGAACAATTCCCGGATCTAGATCCTTTAAAAAAACATCAAAACTGGAATGGTTAAGGAGAATAGTTTTTTTCCTAACCCCAAGGCTGTCCAAATCAAAGGAGAATTCGCTTTCTGCCGCAGTACTGGCAAAGGTTATCTGGTAATCCTGCTCCAGAAAAAAATGGATCAATTGTAGCATCCGTCCTCCAGCTGCCGTTGTATTGGGCTCCGGCCAGACATAGCCAATGATCAATATTTTTTTATCCGTTTCTGGGAGCATGTGTTCTATAAACGCCTGGCGAATTTCTGGGAAATTTTGGAACGTAGTTTCCGCTCATAATCTTCCTCCAACCATTCTTTGTAATTCTTGGTGTTGTTCATTATGCAATAGGAATATTGGCGCACCCTAAAAGCGATCTCTTCCTTTAATTTCTTGGCCAGGATACGGGCGTCAAATACATCCTCACTATTTTCAACACATATAGTGGCGTGCTGTTCAATACTGTTCTCCAATACGGTTTTGGATTTAAGTCCCTGGGCAAAAACTTTTTTGTATTCTGCTTTGATATCAAATTCGATATTTTTGGACTTGCTGAATAGCGCCTTGAGGTCGGCCGGCATTTCGTAAACAAAGTCCCGCTCTATTTCTTCATCATTTTTTATGCTCTCCAAAAAGAAATCCGGAAAATGAAAAATTTCCTGCCAATCTATGGGAGCGCTCCAAAGACCAAATCGGGCCACATTGTTCCCAAGATCTACCACTGTAAACTCATTCTTATTGGGCAAAATCCTGGATCCGCGTCCTATCATCTGAAAATAAAGGGTCAAGGATTTGGTAGCCCTGTTTAAAATAATGGTTTCCACAGTGGGTTCGTCAAATCCAGTGGTCAATATACTTACCGAGGTAAGAATGGCATCGGGGGTTTTTGAAAACCATTTTAAAATTTCCTTACGCTCGGAGGCGCTGTTCTTATTATCTAAATGCCGAATGTTGTATCCAGCCTTTTTAAAGGTGTCCAAAACGTATAAAGAAGTGTTGATACCATTATTAAAAATAAGGGTTTTGGTACCTTTTGCAATCTCCTCATAGGCATTTACCAATTTGGTAAGCATATTCTGGTTACCATATAGCTCGTCCGAAGATTTTACCGTATAGTCACCGCTTATGCCCAATTTTAAACTTTTTAGGCTTACGTCGTAATTGTACATATTGGCCTTGGCCAAAAAATTCTTTTCAATGAGCGATGATATGGATTCACCCACGATCAATTTTTGATAGTGGTCCTTCATCGGAAGTTTTATGTTGGAACTTAGAGGAGTTGCAGTAACCCCAAGGATAATTGACTTTTTAAAATATTTGAATAATTTTCTAAAGGAATTGTAATGGGCTTCATCAATAATGACAAGTCCAATATCATTGATTTTTACCTTGTCATCCTGAAGTCTATTGTTAAGGGTTTCCACCATGGCCACGAAGCACATATATTGGTCCTGGTCCTGTAATTCCTTAACCTCGCTATTGATTATTTTGTTTTTAACGCCAAATCCCTTCAACATTTTGGAGGTTTGGCTGCTCAATTCTATTCTATGGGTAAGAACTACTACCTTTTTATTGGTTTTATGAATATATCTTTTCGCAATTTCCGAGAAAACAACCGTTTTACCTCCTCCTGTTGGCAATTGGTATAAAAGATTCATATCGTCCGGGGACTCCTCCAAACACTTGAAAATGGTGTTCAGGTCTTCCTCTTGATAATCATAAAGGGTTTTTTCTGTACTTTCTTTAGGTAGCTCCAAACGGGAAATGAAATTTTTTAAAATTAAGAAAAATCAAACCTTACAAAATTAAGAGTTTTTTGTGCCGGTTTCAAATTTATAAGGTAAAAACATGAAATTGGGATTGCTTATGGGGTACATTTAAGAAGAGAACTCCCTAGGGCAATGTAGTGCAAAAGGTGTTTAAAAATTAGAAAACGACGCTAGCTTGTGGTTAATCTATGATATCCAAGGACTTTGAGAAGTCCTCCCTGTTGGGCCAATGGTGATCTTGGCTAAATACATAACAAGCAACAATTCTGTCCTTAAAATCGCTTAAAAGCGCATTTAATGAAACAAATTGGACCAGTTCGTTAAAGGAGTTGCCCATACTTTTATAGAAAGCCTCCGGGACATTTTTCTCCAGCGAAAAGGATTGGGCCACTTCCAAGTTGTACAACATAAGATCTGCCGTTAAATGCGGGTCTACTCCCAATTTTACAAAGTGCTTTATGTATTTTTGGGCAACGGATCTTCTGGCCTTGGGCCTTTTTCTTTTTAAAGGAAAGTATTCATTGGAGATCTTTATTTTCGCATCCTGTACCAGCTTATCTTCCTTTGGGTTGAATACAAAATCATAATATTCCTTTACTGCCGGAAATCTGTGATATAAATCTATTAATTGCTCTTCCAGCTCCTTTTTCTTTAATTCCGATAAATATTTTACCAATGCTCTTTTACTCATTCTCCCAATTAATTCGATTTGAACTTAAGAATTGCAATTTCCCATTTAAAAATCAAAATATAGCGCAAGGAGGTAAATTAGTATTTTAATATTTGGATTGAACAATGAATATCATAAACTTCTCATAAATTATGTATAAGTAGTACAGCTTCCCTTGGAAAAGACATAAAAAAAAGGTATAATGAGAGATTAACACTTCAAAATCCAAATAAAAAATATATGAGGCAACTAAAGATTATCAAGCAGGTTACGAATAGGGAATCAAAATCACTAGACAAATATCTGCAGGATATCAGTAAAATAGAGTTGATCACCGCTAATGAAGAGGTTGAATTGGCTCAAAAAATTAGGGATGGGGATCAAATTGCCTTGGAAAAACTTACAACCGCAAATTTAAGATTTGTGGTTTCTGTTGCCAAACAATATCAGAATCAAGGTTTGAAACTCCCTGATTTAATTAATGAGGGAAATGTAGGATTGGTAAAAGCGGCCAAGCGTTTTGACGAAACAAGGGGTTTTAAATTTATATCTTATGCAGTTTGGTGGATACGGCAGGCTATTTTACAGGCTCTGGCAGAACAGTCTAGAGTGG
This sequence comes from Arenibacter algicola, assembly GCF_000733925.1. Classification (NCBI taxonomy): domain Bacteria; kingdom Pseudomonadati; phylum Bacteroidota; class Flavobacteriia; order Flavobacteriales; family Flavobacteriaceae; genus Arenibacter; species Arenibacter algicola. Next base: position 587,062 of record NZ_JPOO01000003.1, on the reverse strand, counting down.
TGCGCTTACCGCTCAACAAAATTGGCTCTATAAATAAAATTAAAAAAACCTTTTCTTATTTGGAGCAGGCCCATCAAAGGCCGCCATCACCAGAGGAGATAGCCAAAGAATTGGAAATGTCCGTCAGTGAGGTAAAACAATCCCTAAAAAATTCAGGTAGACACGTTTCCATGGATGCGCCATTAAAAGAGGGTGAGGATTCCAATCTGTACGATGTAATTCGCTCAGGAGAATCCCCAAGACCGGATATGTTTCTATTACAACAGTCTTTAAATACAGAGATCAATAGGGCTTTGGATACGCTTTCCCAAAGGGAGGCAGATGTTGTTAAATTGTATTACGGCATTGGCGATCAGCAATCCATGACCTTGGCAGAGATAGGACTCACGTTTGATCTTACAAGGGAAAGGGTAAGGCAGATAAGGGAAAAAGCTATAAGAAAGCTGCGTCACAACTCCAGGAGCAAATTGCTCAAAACCTATTTGGGATAGATAACCCAAAAGAAAGAGGCCGAAAAAAATGCTATTTTTTTCGGCCTCTTTCTTTTTTAAGTTATGGGTTTAAGAATAACTTAATTTACTGATATTGAAATCGATTAGAATTTCATTTAAATCTTCAATAAAGTTTAAATAAGCTGCGTTGTCTGGATTTTGTTTTGCCATCTTAATAGGGGTTTTTAGATTCTGAATTGTGGGCCAAACTACATGTAGTCCAACTCGGCCAATTCGTTTAAACTCAAAATTTCATTTAAATCTTGTAGGAATGCTAGGTATTCCTCTCCGTAGGTGTCGTATAACATAGTAAGACTTGGTTTAGGTTGTTATTGTTTGGGTCAATAATTATACTGTAAACATATTTAATATCTCTTTTCGTGCCAATAAAATGTTGTGTATAAGTGTTTTTTAGTTGTAAAAGGTACAGTTCATAAAGTTTAATCTTTTTACGGGTATATAATCTAATTATTCCGATGTCATTATTTGCTATACCATAGGTTTAAAACTATTTATTTTTAAAAATTTTATTGGTGAGGTCCTTTAATTGGTCCAAGAATTTTATTTCCTCCAATTCTTCCAAACTCTCCTCTCCTTTCTGGTAGCTATTGTTGTAGAAAGTTATATGCTCTGAGGTTGTAATGTCAAAATCGATATTGAACAGGTCATTGTGACCAAAAGTCTCCTCCTCATTATCTTGTGGTTTGGCACGTTGCTCCAAGTATGTCGACTTATCGTTTTTCAAGGGCTCCTTCTTGGAGGATGCCGAAGAAATAAAACCGGATTTTCCTACTTCAAAGGTAATCGAAGGGTCTAAATGTAGCTTTGAGGGTTCATTGATTTGCTTTATGAAATCCAAATTGTCTCCTGAAAGGATTTCTATGCTCCTGGTTGGTATGTCCGGTATTTTCGCTTCCATATATAAGGAAACCAATTTAGCTTTTTCCCTTATAGCTTTATCAGAATGATTGTGGAGGGTTTCCAAAAAATATAGATCACTTAGATCCCCTATTTGTTGCATCTCCTGCAGTAATAGCAGTTGCGATTCCCTATCCAAGGAGCTGAATAAATGATTGAACACATAATGTTCCCCAAAATCTACGAGATTGTTGTCCTTGAACTCCTCATCGATAATGATGGGATACTCGGAAAGGAACCTGAAAATTATTTCCTGTATGAGATTGCCAATGGATTCGTTTTCTTCCCCATCCAACATTTCATTTAATAAGGGTACCTCCCGTATATCTCCCATTTCTGCTATGGAGTGAAGTAATTTTACTTTTTTAAATTCCCAATCCGTGTAGAATTTGGCAGCAGGAAGTTCCATTTCTCCTAGATCCAATAAATTATCATCTTCTTCTATGGCCTCTGCCCTACTTTGTTCTTCTACATGGGACTTTAATATATCACTGATCTGTTTTTTAAAATGTGGATCTAGGACCACCTCGTACTCCACTTCAAGATCATTGAGGTTTGTGGTCGGTTCCTCTATCCCTTCTTCAATTTCCATTATCAAAGGCAAGAAATCTATGTTTAAAAAAGAAGCGTCTGTCCCATGCGGTTTGTTTTTGGAGAGAATTATATTTTCGCCATATACCTCCTCGAATATCGTCTCATATGGATTTCTATCAAAACTTTCCTTATCCAGGCATTCCCTTAGGAATTCCAAATCGTTGCTAATCATCAATACTTCCTGTTCCTCCCGACTGCTACCTTTATTTGCATCTTCATTATCCGTTACCAATGGAACGAAGCTAAGATCTAGCTCCTCCCCTTTTAGTAAATTGGTTTTGGCATTCAACTTGTCGGTATTGCTATTCAAGGGTTGGTTCATTTTGGGTGCTTCCATTATTGTTTCTGTATCTTGTATATCGTCTACATTGTCAGCCTTATAACTCTGAGCATTACTAATGCCGTAAGTACCGACGTCCAAATTTTCAAAGGCCTCTATTTGCAGGCCAAATTCTCTGGATAGTCTTGGGATTATCTGCTTTGCCCCGTCATCAAGATCGTTGTTCATCTCCATCAAAATCTTGGACATGATGCGTTTGTTGCTGGGCTGCCTTAAAAGCTTCCACAATTCCACTTTTAGGTTTATGAGTTCTCTTTCTGGCATTTTTAACTTTCCTTGCTCATAAAGCAATAGCTGACATAACATTCCGCGTAGATGTTTCTTTTTTTCTTCCCTATTGTTCCACTGTAACATTGTGTTGGTTTTTCTTAAAAAGAATAGGATGGTCAAATATCCTATGGTCAAAAGCAGGAACAAGGCCGTTAAATCCCATATCAGGTTGGTATGTATTTGAGGTATATTCACTTATTCGTGCGTTCAATTGTATTCAACGTTTACTTTCCCTTTCTTTTTAAGAACATCAGTTCCTTATCAATCGCTTTCTCTACCATGGGATATGCCAATAATAATTGATCGTATAACCTTCCTATTTCTGGAAGATTCCTATGGGTCCTACAGCCTACGGTGATTTTATCTACAAGGGAATAAAGATGATTCGCTTTCATCATGGAAAGTCCCGATTTAACCTTATGTGCAGCAAACCCCAAACGATTATAATTACCTTCTGGGATATAGACATTGGCCCTGCCGATGAAATCCAGCATATTTTGTTTAAATAAACCGATCAGCTCCTCCAATAGGTCTATTTCGCCCATACACTCTTCCAGTATCTCAGTTAAGTTAACTTCCCACAATTCTTTTTTTGTTGAAAATTGGGCTGGGTCTTCACCGGACTCAAATGCGGGCTTGGACCCTATAGCGCTTTTATATTTGTATAAAGTGGTCTGTAATTCATCAGGGCTATATGGTTTTAGGATATAATCATCTATTCCCAGTGCATTACATTTAATTTTGTCATTAACGGTAAAATCGCCCGTTAAGGCTATTATGGGTATGCTTTTGACGTGATTGTTGCTGGATTCCCGAATTATTTGGGTAATTTGAAAACCATTCATCACTGGCATTCTTAGATCCATTAATATCAGGTCTACCCTATGTTTTAATAAATAATCCATCCCAGCTAGACCATTATCGGTTACATGAACGGTACATCCCCAATTCTTTAAGCGCTGTTCAATTAATTTTTGAATTAGAATATTGTCCTCAAAAACGAGTATATGGAGGCCTTCTATATTTTTATTTGTTGTACCTGTATTGTTGTAATCTAACCGGTACCCTGAAGTTTTGATCTGTTTTCCCTTTTTATAGGGAATAGTGAACTTATAAGCACAACCATCATTCAAGGTGGCCATCGTTGCCAAGGATCCATTTAAGATTTCCAATATTCCCTTTACCATGGCAAAACCAATTCCCAGATCATTTGTATTGGGTTCTAAATTTTGATTTGGTACATGGGGGCTTAAGTCGTTATTGAATGCTCCTGTACGTAAATCCCTGATTTCAAAATCGAGCACAAAGTAATTGCTATGCTGTCTACGCAGTTTAATTTTGAGAAGGATACTTCCCTCATCTATAAGTTTTATCGAATTCCCCAAGAGAGTAAGTAGAATTTGGGACAACTTGGATGGATCACCCAAAAGAACTTCGGGTATTTCCGTATCCAAATCTACTTCTAGGGTAACATCCTTATTGATAATTAAGGTGTTGCATAGATACATGGTATCCCTAATAATACTGTAAAAATTGAAATCGATGCTTTCAAACTTTTCCCTTCCCGAAGTAAGCTTGGTATATTCCAACAGCTCATTAATGATATCCAAAAGATTGTTGGAGGTGGCCGTTATGGAATTAAGTTGCGCTAGTTGTTCCGTACTTATGTTGCCTGCTTTTAACAAGTCTACAGACTCAATTATACCATTAATTGGGGTTCTAATTTCATCCCCAACTTTTGCAAGTAGTCTACCTTCTTCCCGGTTCGGTTTGTTTTTTAACGGATTTGCCACTTCTTTGTTCCTAATGGCCGATTCAAAATCCTTGTTGTTTGCATTGGAGTTGGAAACTTTTGGTTTTGGTCCCAATACTTTTTCCTCCAGACGATATTTAAAGGTCATAAAGGATTTTTTTAATAAGGAAGCTTCCTCAGAGGTTAACTCCTCAAATGAAAAATGATTTAGTTGACCTTCAAGATTTGTCAGATGGGATAGTAGGTTGTTGGATTTCAATTTAAAATAGTTTGGGTTCTGAGGTCTAAAACTCACCTTTTAAAGTGCGGTTTACAATTAAATGTTATCTATGCTTCATTTTATGTTGTCAAATACCGTTATTTGTATGTATCAAAACCTATAAGCATGAAGCATTTTGTCGGATTTATATGTCTTTTGTCGATTATGGCCTGTAAGGAAAAACAGGAAAAATTGACGGAGTCGGTCGAAGAAAAAGCGGCACGTATACACAAGGATGTTATCACTATTGATACCCATGTTGATATTAATGTGGCCAATTTTACAGATACCATAAATTATACCCAGAAATTGGACAATCAAGTAAATCTTCCAAAACTTAAAAGTGGAGGCTTGGATGTTCCTTGGTTGATAGTCTATACTGGCCAAGGCGAATTAACAGAAGAAGGGTATGCGAAAGCCAAGGAGAATGCCATGGCAAAGTTTAATGCCATTCACAGATTGTGCGAGGAAATAGCGCCTAAAGAGATAGATCTGGCCTATAGCTCCAAGGATGTCTACAAAATTGTAGATTCAGGTAAAAAAGTGGCCATGATAGGGGTTGAAAATGCCTACCCAATAGGCGAAGACCTTTCGGAATTTGAAAACTATTATAATTTAGGGGCAAGATATATTTCCCTCTCCCATAACGGACATAGCCAATTCTGTGATTCCAATACCGGTGAGGCCGATGGGGTGTGGTTGCATAACGGGCTTAGCGACCTTGGTAAAATGGCTGTTAAGGAAATGAACAGGTTGGGGATAATGATAGATGTATCCCATGTATCCAAAGAGTCCATGAAACAAATGATAGCCCTTTCCAAGGCACCTATTATTGCTTCGCATTCATCTGCACGGGCCCTATGCAACCATAGCCGGAATTTGGACGATGAACAACTATTGCTGATGAAGGAAAATGGTGGTGTGGTGCAAACGGTGGCCTTTAGTTCTTATTTGAATACCAAAAAACATGAGGTCCATGCCGCTTATTTAAAAGATTTTCAAAAAGAGGTAGCCGATTCTTTGGGAATAGATTGGTATACCTTTGATGAGCTTGCCGATCTGTCCGATGAAAAGAAAAAGACCTTTATGGCGAATTATTCCAAAGTAGTGGGTTTGGCCAAAGCCAATGCAAATAAGAGGACGGATAGGCCGCAGGCCGTTGACGTTGCTGATTTTGTGGACCACATAGACTATATGGTAAATTTAATCGGCCTTGATCACGTGGGAATCAGTTCCGATTTTGACGGTGGTGGAGGCATTGAAGGGTGGTCGGACGCCTCCGAAACCCCCAATGTAACACTGGAGTTGGTTAAAAGAGGTTATTCCGAAGAGGAAATTGCACAACTCTGGGGAGGCAATTTACTTCGGGTATTGGATGAGGTACAGGAAGTGGCGAAAGCTTACGCCCCTAATTAAACTTCCGTAGCCAGACGATCCCTTACAAATTCAATTTTGGTCTTGCCATGTGGTTTGGGTTTTCCATCCGCACCTAGATTGACCATTATGATATTGTCTACCGTGACAATAGTTTCCCTGGTCATTTTGTTCCTAACTTCACAGTTAAGTGTCAAGGAGGTCTTTCCAAATTTTACCACGTCTATGCCAATTTCAACGATATCGCCCTTTAATGCGGTGCTCATAAAGTTTATTTCGGACATATATTTGGTAACCACTCGTTTGTTTTCCAACTGTATAATGCTATATAGGGCGGCTTCCTCGTCTATCCAGGCAAGCAACTTGCCCCCAAATAAAGTGCCATTGGCGTTTAGATCTTCCGGTTTCACCCATTTTCTAGTATGAAATCTCATGTCTTTTATTTTTTATTGCAAAATTAGTAAAGAAATTTGCCCCATAATACTCTTCAAGGGGAAATGTCAACCGATTTAGGTAAATCTAAATTACATCATAATTTTTTGTTCAATTTGGGAATTAATAGGGGTTATAATCATTAGATTCCCATAATCCACGGGCAATATATTAGTAAGATTATTCTTAAATATGTTGTAGTCTATTTTTTAAAATAAAAGATTGAACTTTTTGTTTCCTCAGAAAAATAAGGCTTTGTTCCAAATGAAAAATAGCAATGTTCATAACCTCGTTAAAAACTATATAGAATTGCCGAATATGGGAAAACCCTAATACCTACCTTTATAAAAACACCAATGATATGAGCGATAGGTCCCATAGTCTTTTGGAAATTCGTCCTATAATCCCTTCAGCCAAAGTAACGGAAATAATGAGCAGTGACGAGAGGTTTCAAAACCAAACCCTGCGTCCTGTAATTAAAATGCAAAACTCCTTACTGCTTTTGGTTTTCCAGAATTACATCACTAAACATAAAAATAGTTTTTATGAGCTAGGGATGAACAAACGTCTGATTTTTATAGAAAATGCGATCCAAAAGGACATTAAGTTTAGAAATTCTTTAAAAGGAATTATCATAGGCCAATTTACCACTGAGGAGTATGAGTTATACATACTTAATTCGTCGTCTTTAAATAAGCGCATGATGCAGATGGTCATTGAGCGTATTAAAGATCAGGTTCAGTTTTTTGAAAAGGCATCCCTGCAGCCGGTATAGATTTTTTAATCCAAAAGCGATTCCCCATTAAGATTAGTGGTGAGTATATCGCTCATAAGGTTAAAATAAGGTCTAATTGCTTGGAAAGCAAGGTCTACATTCGCCATAAAATCTGGCGACATGACTTCCTCGTCTGAAAAATTCTTCACAAAAATGAATTGTTTTCTTTTTATCAGATCAATATTGGGGTGATCTTTATTGAATCCGGAGGGTGCAGTTTTTAATTCATCTCCCTGCATTTCGCCCCATACCTCCTTGAAGTTTTTTTTGTTCATTATTGAACGGATTTCCGATGCGTCGGTTTCAAATTCTTTCCTTATTCTAAGGAGATCTTCTTTATTAGGCTCCCAGAAACCAGCAGCAATAAAGGTTTCATTGGGTTTTAGCCTTAAATAGTAACCTCCCCGCAATCGCTGTCCGGACCTGGAAAAGGAACCTGCAAAATGGGTCTTATAGGGAGTTTTGTCCTTGGAGAAACGTATATCCCTATAGATGCGGAACATTTTTAATTTTTCAATATCATCATGAGCTTTCAATTTATTCAATAAGGCGGAATAAAAACTTTTGACCCCTGTTTCCAGCTCCTTGAATTCAGTTTTATGCTCCGCAAACCATTCCCTAGTGTTGTTTTTTTTTAGTTTTTCCAAAAATTGAAATACATCTTTCGTAATTAGCTGCTGTTGTATACGACTCATAACACATTATCTTTGTGCTAAAGTTAACCAATTTAGCATAAGCTGATTTTGAAATAATGGTTAATTTTGAATGTATAATCAAAAAGTGCAAATGGATAAAGCATCTATAATAAAGAATATTAAGGAACATAAAAATCAGCCTAACCTGAGGTTCGAGCTTAAGGAAAAAACTGAATTATTTACCAATCGTTTATTTTATACCTTGTTCGATATAGATACCCCGGTAGATGAAAATCTGGATCTGTTGGAAAAGGAATTTGATACCTTGGTAAATCTGGCCTGCTGGCAGGTAGATAAACCTTGCCAAAGGGTTTGGGCGAATTTTGTGGTACGCCTGCCAGAAGTACTTGAAAAATTGAATTTGGATGCAGAGGCCATTGTAAATTGTGATCCTGCTTCCCTATCTATAGAAGAGGTCTATATGGCCTATCCTGGTTTTTATGCGATTGCCATTTACAGGCTTGCCCATGAACTTTATAAAGATGGTTTCCCTTTGGTTCCCAGATTAATGACGGAATATGCGCACAGACAAACGGGTGTTGACATTAACCCGGGGGCGCAAATAGGTAAATCGTTTTTCATTGATCATGCCACAGGTGTGGTCATAGGGGAGACAGCGATAATTAAAAATAACGTAAAAATCTATCAAGGGGTAACCTTGGGAGCTTTATATGTGGCCAAAAAACTGCAAAAAACAAAGCGTCACCCCACCATAGAAAATAATGTTACCATATACGCCAATGCCACTATTCTTGGAGGGGATACCGTGATCGGGGAAAATTCCATAATTGGAGGAAATGCATGGATTACAGAATCTGTGCCCGCCAATTCTACCGTTTACCATTCTCCAATTATCAAAATAAAAACCTTACCGCATGTCTCATAGTATTTTGGATATTATAGGGAACACTCCCTTGGTAATATCAAAAACAATCAACACCAATCCCAAGGTTAAACTTTTTTTTAAGTTGGAGGGAAATAATCCAGGAGGAAGCGTAAAGGATCGTGCCGCCCTTAATATGATAAAAGGAGGGTTGGAAAGGGGCGATTTTGATGTAAACTCCAAATTGATTGAGGCCACCAGTGGAAATACAGGTATTGCTTTGGCCATGATAGCGGGAATTTATGGATTGGATATAGAATTGGTAATGCCCGAAAATTCCACCAAGGAAAGAGTACAGACCATGAGGGCATATGGAGCCAAGGTGACCCTTACCCCTGCCGATGTAGGCATTGAAGGGGCAAGGGATTATGCTGAACTTAAGGTAAAGGAAGAAGGTTATATCATGATCAATCAGTTTTCCAATGATGATAATTGGAAGGCACATTATAAAAGTACCGGTCCGGAAATATGGAGGGATACCCAAGGGGAAATCACCCATTTTGTTTCGTCCATGGGCACCACCGGCACTATAATGGGGACATCCACCTTTCTAAAGGAAAAGAATTCCAAGATTCAAATTGTTGGGGTACAACCCGCTGATGAGGCCAAAATTCCCGGTATTCGCAAATGGCCTGTAGAATATCTCCCCAAAATTTTTAATCCCAAGAAAGTGGACACCGTGATGGAGGTTACCGAACAGGAAGCTAGGGATATGGCCAAGCGATTGGCCAAGCAAGAAGGTATTTTTGCAGGAATGAGCAGTGGTGGCGCTGCCGCTGCCGCAGTAAAGTTGGCCCAAAGTTTGGAGGAGGGAACCATTGTTTCTATTGTATGCGACCGTGGCGACCGCTATCTATCCTCGGATTTGTTCGATTAAAGGGCGGCAATTAAGCTCTAGACTATAGCCACCCCTTCTTTTTAAAATAAAATAGTAGGCCGATAAAGATTGCTATCATAAGTCCCCAAATATAGAAGTATCCGTTGTGGTACTTCAATTCCGGGATATATTCGAAATTCATTCCGTATACGCCTACAATAAAGGTAAGGGGGATGAAAATAGAGGCCATAATGGTCAGTACTTTCATTACCTCGTTCATTTTATTGCTAATGTTGCTCATATACATTTCCATTAGGCTCATGGACATTTCCCTTAAGATATTAAGACTGTCATTAATTTCTGTGCAATGATCCATTGTGTCTCTGAGAAATATTTTGGTATCGTCGCTAATTAATACATGCTCTGAGTCAATTAGTTTACTTATAAGTTCTTTTACTGGGTAAATAAACCGTCTAATTCTAAGTATTTCTTTCTTTAAATCTTGAATGGCATGGGCGGTTTTGGGGTTGGGGTTGTCATATACTTCCTCTTCCAAAAGGTCTATTTTGTGATTAACGTTCTCCAGCACCACAAAATAATTATCTATAATGGCATCCAACAGTGCAAAAAATAAGTAATCGGCACTTTTGGTTCTTATTCGTCCGGTTTTGGTCCTGGCCCTTTCCCTAACGCTGTTAAAAACATCATCGGGCATTTCCTGTAAAACAAGAACAGTATTTTCCATCAAAACAATGGCAACATGTTCGGCTACCAATTCATTGTTCCCGTCCAAATAAAGCATTTTAAATGACCCAAAAATATAGTTGTCGTATTCGTCTATCTTTGGGCGCTGATGCGTATTTACGGCATCTTCCGTAGATAATGGATTGAGAGAAAAGGCGTTTCCCAAATTTTCAATGAATTTCTCGTCACTAATGCCAATGACATTGATCCAGGAGATGGATGTAGATGTTTTGTGGGCAATAATTTTATTGAAATTGGAAGGGGCATAGACATCAAGGGTGGATTCTTTAATGTCCTGCAGATTATATTCCATAATGTTAACAACGCTCTTTGCCCCTTCCCTACTCCCTAAATAAGTAACTGTTCCGGGAGACTTTCCGGTCTTAATGTGTCTAATGGAAGCCTTTTTATGAGTTGTTTTTTTTTTGGACATAGGTCGGAATCTTAATTTAAGATGCTAGTTGCTATTTGTTCTAGCTACTAATTTATGAAATCCAGCCTATGAAATGTGGACAAGCCGTGATTAAAAAAAATAATAGGACTATTTCGCTACAGTTTATTTGGAAGCAGCTATTTAAACTTTAGCTTATTAAGCAATAATCCTGAACCAGGGGCCACATATGTCAATAAAGTATTGTTTTCCTTTTTCAAGGAATCTTTAATGTCCATTGTCGTAAGGTCACCTTTGCCTACTTGGATCAAAGCCCCCATTATCATCCTAATCTGATATCTCATAAAGCCTTCACCGGTAATATGCAGGGCATAACTCACTTCCGGAAAAAAATTGGCCTTTAATATTTCGTTTCTTTTTATTTCACATGAATCTATAGTCCTAAGCACTTTTGTATTGGGCTGAAGTCGGGCCGTATAGGATGAAAAGTCATGGGTGCCAATAAAAAGTCGGGCACAATCCGACATTAGTTCTACATCCAGTTCCTCTATGATGTTTGCCAAAAACGGCGCGCAAAAGGGGTGGTTTTTTTGTCCAAAGGAAAAAAGATATACATATTCCTTTAACTTGCTTTCTTGTATGATATTGAAGTTTTCATTGACCTGGTCTATGCTGATGATACGAATATCTGGGGGTAGGTTTGCATTAAAATCGCACATAAATACCTGAAGGTCTTCTAGAGGTTCCTTATCCACAAATAATTCGAAGGCCGTATTCAAGGCAGATACTTTGGCATCTGTACGCCCGGCTCCCAAGATTTTGAATTTGGAATTGGGCAAAACAAATTTTAAGGTCTTTACCAGCATACCCTCCACCGTTTTTTGATTTGGTTGCTTTTGCCAGCCACTATAACGAAAGCCCAGAAATTGAACATGTATTAAATAGTAAAAACGGGGTGTTTGCATTTGGTGTATATGTTGCTTGGTTAAATCCTGACAAAACCTCGGCAAAGATAGCTAAGGAAGGTCGGGTTTATGTTTGTTTCTTAACCGTATTTTACAATAGGATTGCCATATGTTCATCGTGCTTTTTGGCACTTCGTCCAAGGCGCCTTTTTTCTGTCCTATATTTTTATATATTCAACGAAAATTCCACATGGGTTCAAGAATTAAGTTGTAATTATGTTGAAAATTGTCCTATAATCTTAAACCGTAATTATGGAAAATTCCGTTAAACGAACCACTCCTAAAATTATAATTGTCCTTACCATTGTATCACTGCTATCCTTAATAGTCCTGGGTTTTTACAGCATGTATGGAAATACCTTTATATTCAATAGGTTCGAGAGTTATATTTTTCCATTTTTGACAATGATCCACTTTCTTTATTTGTATGTACTATGGTTTAAGATAACGGAAATGGAATATCCTGATATGATCATGAAAAATATTGAGTATGTCATGTACGCCGTTTTATTGGCCTATGCATATAATATCTCTGAAACCTTTTTAATTCTTGGTTCCCAAAATGAATTTCAGGACCATGTTATTCCAAGTTCTTTCGTTCCCATGGGCATCTTGATTATTAGTCTTCAAACGCTATTGGTTCTACTAACCGTTTGGTCATTTATCATTAGAAAACGGATAGTGGGCAAATATGATTTTGATTACTTAAATAATCACATTGATGCCTGGGAGTAACAAAGCTATATTTTACAATCCTCTTATAAAACTGCCGTAAACATCTTTTATCTGATACCCAATAGTATATCGCTGCTTACTTAATTTTTTATGGGCAACAAGCCCCCACAACAACAATTCCTTTAGAAAATAGGTGTCCTCCTTTTCAATATCAGGTTGGTATTTAGTAACCAATTGTTGAAGTGGAATAATACTATCCAGCTTTTCCTTGTATTCCTTATCGATGGCATCGTCCAACAGATCAAAACCTTCCCCATCAAAAAACCAACTTACCAATTCGTCATAAGGACCTACGGCATCCTTGCGCTCCAATTTATCTATCTTAGGGAAATAATTTAGGAAGAGAGACTTCACTGCATCTTCGATCAGTATTTCCGCAACACTGCCCGAACCTTCCTGTTCTCCTTCATAAACCAGTTCTATCTTACCGATAATGGAGGGAATGACCCCCATAAAATCGCTCAGCCTTATCATGGTTGTTTGTTGGCCATTCTTTAGCAGCCTTCGTTCGGCGGTACTCATTAAATTTTCGAAGGATGTTATGCTCATTCTGGCACTTATTCCACTTTTGGCATCCACATATTCACTTTCCCTGGCTTCCCTACTTATTTGTTCCAAGAGATCTTTTGCCAAATCCGGGACATAAATGGCCTCGGTTTGGCGTTTATCCAATTTGGATTCCTGTTCGGTAATTTTACGCGCGGTTTCAATGTCCTCCGGATAGTGCGTTAAAATTTGGGAACCTATCCTATCTTTTAATGGGGTTACAATACTACCTCTATTGGTATAATCTTCAGGGTTTGCGGTAAATACAAATTGCAGGTCCAAAGGTAATCTAAGTTTAAATCCCCTAATTTGAATGTCGCCCTCCTGTAAAATGTTAAATAGGGAGACCTGTATCCTTGCCTGTAGATCCGGCAGTTCATTGATTACAAAAATACAACGGTTTGCACGTGGGATCATTCCAAAATGTATCACCCTGTCATCCGCATAGGACAATTTTAGGTTTGCGGCCTTTATAGGGTCAACATCGCCAATTAAATCGGCCACCGTTACATCTGGCGTAGCCAATTTTTCATAGAAACGTTCACTTCTGTGCAGCCAGGAAATAGGTGTTAGGTCACCGTGCTCCTTTATGGCTTCTATAGCAAAGCGGGAGATTGGGCTCATGGGGTCATCATTTATCTCCGAACCGCTGACAATTGGAATATACTCGTCCAATAAGTTTACCATTAGCCTTGCCAAACGCGTTTTGGCCTGGCCCCTAAGGCCCAATAGATTGATGTTGTGCCTGGATAATATGGCTCTTTCCAGTTCCGGGACCACGGAATTTTCATAGCCCCAAACCCCAGGAAAAGTAATTTCATCCGATTTTATTTTGTCAATAAGATTTGCCCTTAACTCATCCTTAATTTTTTTTGTTTTATATCCAGTCTTTCTAAGTTCGCCAAGATTGGTAATCTCCTTATAATTCAATTTCATCTGTAATTATTTATATTTTGGTCTCCCTGTTTATATCGTTGTACAGGGTATGTTGACTAACAGCTTTTGCTAATTATCCCTTTAATCTTTTTCTCCTATTTTGTTCGTAATCCTCAAAAATCATTTCACCAAGTCCCTTTAGGCCGGTAAAGAAGGCTTTTCCCTTATTGGCTTCCGTAAAATGTCTCACAAATTGGGTTAGATACGGATCCTTGGCAATCATAAAGGTGGTTATGGGAATATGGAGCTTTCTGGCCTGTCTGGCCATGTTATAGCATTTCTCCACAATATAATCGTCCAAGCCCACACTGTTTTTATAATAGGTGCCATCAGCCAATCGAATACAGCTGGGTTTGCCATCCGTAATCATAAATATCTGTTTGTTGGTATTGCGCTTTCTACGGAGCATGTCCATTGCCAATTGCAAACCGGCAACGGTATTGGTATGATAGGGCCCTACTTTTAAATAAGGCAGATCCTTTATCGGAATGGGCCAGGCATCGTTGCCAAAAACCAAAATCTCCAAGGTGTCCTTTGGGTAACGGGTCGTGATGAGTTCTGCCAGGGCCATCGCTACCTTTTTGGCAGGTGTAATGCGGTCCTCCCCATAGAGTATCATACTGTGACTAATGTCGATCATTAAGACTGTGCTCATTTGGGCTTTGAACTGGGTGTCCTCTACCACCAAATCCTCTTCGCTTAAATGGAAATTACCGATACCATGGTTTATTTGGGCATTTTTTAAACTTTCGGTCATGGAAATTCGCTCTAAACTATCGCCAAATCTATATTCCCTGAATTCACCCATATGTTCATCCCCCCTGCCCGATAAACCGGTTTTATGATTGCCCGAACCACTGCGTTTTATCTTGCCGAAAATTTGATTCAAGGCCGCTTGCCTAATAATCCGTTCCATTTTGGCAGTAATGGACAGATCCGCTTTTTGCCCGCCGGAACCATCACCATCACCGTCTTTTGGTTCCTCTCTCAGAAAACCTTTTGCCTTGAGATCTTCTATAAAATCATCAATAGTATAATTCTCATCGGTAAGTTCGTACTCTTTGTCCAACTCCCTCAACCAATCCAAAGCCTCATCCACATCACCCGAAGTATGTGTAATCAGTTCCTTGAAAATATCAAAAAGCTTTTCGAAAGGAGTTTGCTCTGGGGCTTCATAGTTGGAAAATCGAAACCCTTTTCTTTTATTAATAGCCATACTATAAAATTACTTAATTTGGTCTAGACCATTTCCATTTTAAAGAAAACTTAACGCTTTACCTATATTAGTATCGCTTGGATCATAAAAACCTTTCATATTATAAGGCATTTTATAACACTCCTACCCTTTGGACTGGGGAATTGGATGGTTTGAAGCAATTTGTATTTCCAGAAATATATTTTGAAAATTTAGATATGGGGTCGATTCCCTCCAAGCTAAGATTAGGGCATAAAATAGAACACATTTTTCTAAAACTGATACAACATTCAAGGCAATACAAAGTAATAGCACATAACATTCCCATAAGGAAAGAAAAAGTAAGTTTGGGAGAAATAGATTTTTTATTGCAAGATGTTGATAGTCATCAATTTAGTCATGTTGAATTAACATACAAGTTCTATGTAATATCTGAGGAGTCAACAAATATTGAGCTCCAATTTATAGGGCCTAATCAACGCGATTCCTTTAAGGCAAAGAAAGAGAGGATAATAAACCATCAAATTCCACTTTTAAAGACACCGGAAGCTACATCCGTGCTGCAAAGATTTAATATAAAGCCTTCGGAACTATTGCATCAGGTATGTTTTAAATCCCAATTATTTGTCCCTTTTATGGCCCATAACATGGATCTCTCCCCTTTTAATTCCAATTGTATTAGTGGCAGGTGGATTCCTTTCCACAAATTTAAATCCCCTGAGTTTTTTGAATACCGGTATTATTTGCCATCTAAACAGGAGTGGCTATTAGACCCGCAACAAGGGGTTAATTGGCTAGGTCATAAGGACGTACTAGATTTGATTACAGTTGGATTGGAAAATAAAAATGCGCCACTATTATGGATGAAATCATCTGATTATACCGTTGAAAAACTTTTTGTTGTTTGGTGGTAAAACCTAGTAAAATTAGTTGGATATAAGGGGAGCTAAGAACCCTGTGTAAAACTAATAGAAATGAAATAGGCCAGCAATATTGGGATTAAAGTTTCGTTTTCTAAAGACAAATCTTAAAACCCCGCACCCATGAAGAAAGTTTGTTTATTGTTCTTTTCATTGTTTGTTTTTACCATAGCACAGGCAAAGGACGATTGTGAATTAATTTATTCTACCGCCTCTTACGCCCTGAATCATGCCAAAAGCGCATTGAAGGCGAACAACTATGACCATCAGAAATTCTATTCAGGTAAGGCCTTGGAGTCTTATGAAAAACTTTTTAAGTTGTTGGAAGGTAGTCAATGTGAAGGCCTGTCGGAAAAAGTCCAGGACATTATAGCGGATGCCTTAAAAGCTGCGGACCCTGCGGATTGGGATCGAGGACGTTATTACAGTAAAAAGGTATTTACAAGTACCCAAGACCTAATAAGCCATATGGATAGTAGAACAGAGGTTGCAGGGGTTGACAGTACAGAATAATTTTTTGGGTCTAGTACCCTCCTTATATCAAAGAAAAAATCATTGTATACATGGACCATATAATATTAGGTTGGACCGGTATACAATGACTTTTTATTATAATTATGTAGGGCTTTTAGCCTACAATATCCAAAGGCGCAGTGGTTTTCCAATTGCCCCTTGTAAAATCAGGAAACTCTTGAGGAGCACCGTTTTGAGCAACTGATACCTCGCTCAAAGTACCAACAGCACTCCAATAACAACCTTCGTATACGTTCTGATCCAAAGGCAGGCCATTACGCAGGCATTCGATGATTCTATACCTCATAATAAAGTCCATTCCACCATGTCCTCCCATTTTTGTTGCCAATTCTCCCAGGCGCACATATAATGGATGTTCGTATTTTTCATAGATTTTTTGCAATTGCTCGCCTTCTGCCCATTCGTGGTGATTATCCGGGCCACCTTCTACCCCGCCTTCCAAGGCAATTCTGGTCGGGAAGCCTGCCAGTGTCCCTTTTGTACCTTGAATCATATTGTGTCTGGTATAGGGTCTAGGGCTTGTTTCGTCCCATTGCACCATAATAGTCCTACCCATGTTTGTTTTAACAATAGAAGTGTTTATATCCCCTCCTTTAAAGTCCAGCTTGTTCCATTTGTGGTCTGCCGGAAAATTCTTGGCGGCGTATAGATTACGTCCTTTGCCGGGGGAAGAGAAGGAGTTTATGAACTTAAAATTATCTTCTCCCCTAGCTAAATTCATATATTGGGCAACCGGTCCCAAGCCATGGGTAGGATATAGATTGCCATCCCGATTGGCATAATGATAGGTGCGCCATGAACCTGTGCCACGCTCAACTTCGTTCATTTGCCCTCTTAACTCATGAATATAGGAGGCTTCCCCGTGCAGCAACTCCCCAATAACACCTTTACGGCACATATTTAGGTAGAGTAGTTCTTCCCTGCCGTAGTTGACGTTTTCCATCATCATACAATGCTTTTGGGTCTTTTCCGAGGTATCCACAATATCCCACATCTCTTGAATGGTAAGGGCAAGAGGAACTTCAACAAAAACATGGGCCCCACTATTCATAGCCTCAATGGCCATAGGCGCATGCAATTTCCATGGGGTACACACAAAGACGGCATCTGGCTTTTCCTTTTTCAACATCTTTTTCCAGTCGTTCTCCCCATCAGTGTAAAGGCTTATTTTCTTATGCCTGGTACCTCCGCCATTCTCCTTACATATATTTGCCGATTTTTCGGCAAGATCCTGGTACAAATCACAGATAGCTACTACTTCTGTTCCTTCAATGGATGCAATCTGATGTGCATGTCCAGACCCTCGGGCACCTACCCCAATAAAAGCGCATTTTACCGTTTCCAATTTAGGAGCAGAAAATCCGCCCATATAGTTGGCGCTGGATAAAGATGCCGGAGTATTATACGGGTTGTTGCCAGTGATTGAATTGGACCATGCCGGGGTCATTGCCAAACCCATACCGGCAATGGAAGTTTTTCTCAGAAAATCTCTCCTGTTTGATTTCATAGCCTATGCTCTTAATAATGTTATTGATTAATCCTTGTAATTTTTGAAGATAAGTTAATTTTTTTTACAAAAAAAAATCAATTTGGAAATTACACAAATTTTAGGGCATCTGAAAAATATCCATGAATCAATGCCGAGACTTTAGTACATTAACTATGTCCTGAAGTTTAAATCCTTTTGCCTGTAGCAATATTAGGTAATGGAACAATAGATCTGCGCTTTCATCCTTAAACAGCTGGTCGTTATCGTCTTTGGCTTCAATGACGACCTCAACCGCCTCTTCACCTACTTTCTGGGCTACTTTATTGATACCGCTCTTAAATAGGGAGGAAACATAGCTAGGCTTTGTTCCTTCGGGAATCTCTACCTTTCCCTCAGCTTGTTCTTTTCTGTTTTGAATTATATTTTCCAATTCAGAAAGAAATCCAAAGGAAGTATTGTTTTCGTCGCCCCAGCAGGTATCGGTACCTTTGTGGCAAGTTGGCCCAACAGGATCTACCATGACCAATAGGGTGTCATTGTCACAATCCAGTTTAATATCCACTAGGTTCAAGAAATTTCCGCTTTCTTCCCCTTTGGTCCATAATCTTTTTTTAGTGCGACTAAAGAAGGTTACTTTACGGCTGTCCACCGTTTTTTTATAGGCATCTTGGTTCATATACCCGAGCATAAGTACATTTTTGGTAGTTGCATCCTGTACTATGGCCGGGACCAGTCCGTCGTTATTTTTATTGAAGTCTATATTCATGATTTTGGATTCCATAATGGTTTTATAATCTAACCGGTATATTGTTTCTTTTCAACTCTTCCTTTAAGTCCTTGATCTCGATTTCCTTAAAATGAAAAACGCTTGCCGCCAAAGCTGCATCGGCCTTACCTTCTTTAAAGGTATCCGTGAAATGTTGCATATTTCCAGCGCCGCCCGACGCTATTATGGGAATATTCAATTCGGTGGATAATCTGGCCAAAGCTTCGTTGGCAAATCCGTCCTTAGTGCCATCGTGGTTCATGGAAGTAAACAGGATTTCACCCGCCCCACGGTCTTCCACTTCCTTTGCCCAGGTAAAAAGATTTAGTTCTGTTGGGACCTTGCCTCCTACCAAATGTACTATCCATTCCCCATCTATTTGTTTGGCATCTATGGCAACCACTATACATTGGGAGCCGAATTTGGCTACGAGATCATTGATCAATTGAGGGTTTTTTACGGCCGATGAATTTATGGATACTTTATCTGCTCCGTTGTGCAGCAAAATATCCACATCTTCCACGGAAGAAATGCCACCTCCTACAGTAAACGGAATATTGACTTTTTCAGCAACGCGAAGGACTAAATCGGCCAAGGTTCTCCTCCTTTCCTCTGTAGCGGAAATATCAAGGAAAACAAGTTCGTCCGCTCCAGTTTTGGCATAGATTTCAGCTAGTTCCACAGGGTCTCCTGCATCTCGTAGATCTACAAAGTTTATCCCTTTTACCGTTCTACCGTTTTTAATATCCAAACAAGGGATTATTCTTTTTGTTAACATTGAGTGCTTTTATTTTTGTCTTTGGAGATTAATCCAGTTAATATCTTCATTGCTATTAATAGCTTGTTCCCATTATACTAAAACAACATTAATGGGTTAGATATCGAGTATAAATTTCTCCAATTGTTTTAAACTAATTCTATTTTCATAAATGGCCTTTCCAATTATGGTTCCCTCGCAGCCTAACTCGGCCAATTTGGGGAGTTCATCATAAGTTGAAATACCGCCACTGGCAATCAGCAATAATTTCGGCCCGCATTCCTCCAATATTTTGCGGTACAATTCAAAGGAAGGGCCTTCCAACATACCATCTTTGCTAATATCGGTACAGATAACCCCTCTAATTCCTTCTTTTTGATACCCTTGGATAAAGGGTATCAACTCCTCTTGGGATTCTTCCATCCAACCAGATACGGCAACCATTTCGTCCTTGGCATCCGCTCCTAGAATAATTTTCTCAGGACTGTATTTGTTGATCCATGAGATAAAGGTTTCCCTGTCCTTGACAGCGATACTTCCTCCTGTAATTTGATTGGCCCCACTTTCAAACGCTATCCTTAGATCTTCATCGGTTTTGAGTCCGCCCCCGAAATCTATTTTTAAGTTGGTATTGGAGGCTATTTTTTCCAACACTTTATGATTTACGATGTGCTTGGATTTGGCACCGTCCAGATCTACCAAATGTAGGTATTCTATCCCATGGGCTTCAAACTCCTTGGCCACCTCCAAGGGATTCTCATTGTAAATTTTCTTGGTATCATAGTCTCCCTTGGAAAGTCTAACACATTTTCCTTCAATGATGTCTATTGCAGGTATTATTCTCATTTCTGTTTTAAATTAAGTCCCAATTGGTATATTTTATACTGGGGTCTCTATTGTTTCGATAAAATTTCTAAGAATCTGCTCCCCTACCTCACTGCTCTTTTCCGGGTGAAATTGGGTTCCATAAAAATTATCTTTTTTTAATGCAGCACTATATCCAAGACCATATTCCGCTTCTGCTATGGTCTCCTCGCACAAAGGGGCATAAAAACTGTGGACTAAATAGATATGCTCTTTTTCTTTGACGTTCTTGAACAGATCGGATTTTAAATTGGTAATTTGATTCCATCCAATTTGTGGAACTTTTACTTCTTTGGAAAATTTAACCACATCTACATCAAAAATACCAAGGCCCTGTGTATCTCCTTCTTCTGAAGAATGACACATTAATTGCATCCCTAGGCAGATTCCCAATACTGGCTGTTTTAATTTTGGTATAATTTGGTCCAATTTACTTTCGCGCAATTTTTTCATGGCACTACTGGCTTCCCCCACCCCGGGAAAAATAACTTTATCGGCTGCCATGATCTCATCCGCATCCTTGCTCAAGATAGCGTTGTATCCCAAGCGTTGAAAGGCAAATTTAATGCTCTGTATATTTCCAGCCCCGTAATCTATAATTACTATTTTCATTTTCTTTGTCCCTAGGACATATTTATTTCTTCTACAATACACCTTTGGTACTTGGCAGTACCATTTTTTCTACATCGCGTTTCACGGCCATCTTAATGGCCTTGGCAAATGCCTTGAAAATGGCCTCGATCTTGTGGTGTTCGTTCTGACCTTCCGCCTTGATGTTTAGGTTGGCCTTTGCCCCATCTGTAAACGATTTAAAGAAATGATAAAACATTTCTGTGGGCATTTTACCTATCATTTCCCTTTTAAATTCGGTTTCCCATACCAACCAGTTTCGTCCGCCGAAATCAATGGCTGCCTGTGCCAAACAGTCGTCCATGGGCAAACAGAAACCGTATCGTTCTATGCCCAATTTATTGCCCAAGGCTTTATGGAAAACCTCGCCCAGCGCTATGGCCGTATCCTCAATGGTATGGTGTTCATCCACTTCCAGATCTCCATTGACCTTGATTTCCAGATCCATTTGGCCATGACGTGCCAATTGATCCAACATATGATCAAAGAAATCCAATCCGGTTTTGATATCACTTTTTCCGGTACCGTCTAAATTGAGTTTTATAAAAATATCGGTTTCATTTGTTTTGCGCGTTATTTCCGATACCCGGTCTTTCAGTTTTAAAAATTCGTAAATTTTCTCCCAATCATTGCTTTCAAGGGCTATATAATTATCCAATTCCTCCCTTTTAACGGATATTTCCCCAGTCCCCAAATTGGTATTGTCATTGATAAAGATTCCTTTGGCCCCTAAATTCTTGGCCAGTTCCACATCGGTCAATCGATCGCCTATTACAAAGGAATTGGCAAGATCATATTCTTCGGAAAAGTACTCGGTAAGCAATCCGGTTCCCGGTTTTCGGGTATTTGCATTTTCGTGTGGGAATGTCCTGTCGAGAAAAACCTTGTTAAAAACAACACCTTCATTTTCGAAGGATTTAAGTATAAAATTATGTACCGGCCAGAAGGTATGCTCTGGAAAAATATCGGTCCCCAATCCATCCTGATTGGTAATCATCACCAATTCATAATCCAATTCCTTGGCTATTTTACCCAAAAAAGTAAAGGCTTTGGGATAGAACACCATTTTTTCAAAAGAATCTATTTGTTCATCCACGGTTTCCTTGATAATAGTGCCGTCCCTGTCTATAAAAAGCACTTTTTTCGCCTTCTTGGTCCCTTGTGGGGAATTTGTATTTGTATCCGGACTCATAGTATTATATGGTTGTTATATTCTGCAATGCACTTATTAATATCTTATTTTCCTCCTTGGTCCCTACAGTAAATCTCAAGGTATTTTCACAAAGTGGCTGGGTAGTTCTGTTACGGACAACGATGCCTTTTTTTAGCAGTTGATTATATCTTTTGGTAGCATCATCTACCTTGGCCAATACAAAATTAGCATCGGATGGGTATATCTTTTCCACGAAGTCTACTTTACCCAATACATTGACAAGAGCTTCACGTTCCCTTAAAATATCCGATACCTCCAAATTAACCGCATTGGTGTCCAAAACCCTCTCCAGAGCTCTTTGTTGGGTTAATTCATTTACGTTGTACGGAGGTTTGATTTTGTTCAATACCGAAATAATTTCTTCTGAAGCGTAACATGTTCCCAATCGTATCCCGGCCATTCCATAGGCTTTGGATAAGGTTTGGGTAACCACCAGATTGGGATAGTTGGATAATTCCGTAATCCAGCTCTTTTCACTCGAGAAGTCGATATAGGCCTCATCTACGACTACCAAGCCATTAAAATTGTTTAACAACTCCCTTACGCTGCTATTGGAAAAACTATTCCCGGTTGGATTGTTAGGGGAACACAAAAATAACAATTTGCTTCTGTCGTCGGCTACCCTAAGTATTTCGGGTACATTAGGCTCAAAATCCTTTGTTAAAAGAACCTCCCTGTTCTCCACGTTGTTGATACCCGCAAGTACCTTGTACATGCCATAGGTTGGAGGTAGGCTTATAATGTTGTCCTCTTTGGGTTCACAAAAAGCCCTAAAAATTAGATCCAGTACTTCATCGCTGCCGTTGCCCAATAGAAGTTGTTGTGAAGAAACTCCTTTTTTTTCTGCCAACACCTCTTTTAAACGTCTTTGGTGCGGATCGGGGTATCTATTTACACCAGTTTCAAAAGGATTTTCATTGGCATCCAAAAACACCATTTTGGAGCCGTCCGAAACATATTCGTCCCTTGCAGAAGAATAGGGGCTCAATCCCTTTACGTTTTCCCGTACTATATTGTTGATATCGAATATTTTCGTGTTCATTCTTTTATGCTTTTCGCCATTTGGCTCCACTTGTATACAGGTCTTTTGCCTGAATACATTGGCTCCATTATTTTAAACTGTCCAATCTCAAGGTTACTGCATTTTTATGCGCCTGTAGCCCTTCGGCTTCGGCCATCAACTCTATGGTCCTGCCAATTTCCTGAATTCCTTTTTTAGATATTTTTTGAAAGGTCATGCTCTTCATAAAACTATCCAAGTTTACTCCGCTATACTGTTTGGCATATCCGTTGGTAGGTAGGGTATGATTGGTTCCCGATGCGTAATCCCCCGCACTTTCCGGAGTATAATTTCCAATAAAAACAGAACCGGCATTATAGGTTTGTTCTAAATAAAAGTCCTCGTTCTGAACACATAAAATGTAGTGTTCCGGCCCGTACTCATTTATTAGATCCACAGCCGTCTGCTGGTCTTCCACGAAGATCAACTTACTATTGGCGATGGCCTTCACGGCTATTTCTTTTCTAGGCAGGT
Organism: Arenibacter algicola; assembly: GCF_000733925.1. NCBI lineage: Bacteria > Pseudomonadati > Bacteroidota > Flavobacteriia > Flavobacteriales > Flavobacteriaceae > Arenibacter > Arenibacter algicola. Next base: position 563,242 of record NZ_JPOO01000003.1, on the reverse strand, counting down.
CGTTAATTTGCTTGGCCACCTCCTCTTCAACCTCATCTATTAGGGTTTTTGAAGTGGACACCAAAATGACCTGACTATCCACTCCATGTTCGGCCTGACTCAATAGATCGGAGGCCACAAATGCGGCATTGGCGGTATCATCGGCCATGACCAAAAGTTCACTCGGGCCGGCAGGCATATCTATGGCAATTCCGTATTTGGTGGCAATCTGTTTGGCAACGGTTACAAATTGGTTACCCGGTCCAAATATTTTATACACAGGAGGAATGGTTTCCGTCCCAAAAGTCATGCTTGCAATGGCTTGGATGCCACCCACCTTGAATATTTTGGTAACCCCACATAAGTTGGCAGCATATAAAATGGCCGGGTGTACTTTCCCTTCCTTGTTGGGAGGGGTACACAGGATAATTTCTTTGCACCCGGCAATATTGGCTGGTATAGCCAACATTAAAATGGTGGAAAACAGAGGGGCTGTACCTCCTGGAATATATAATCCCACTTTTTGTATAGGCCTTTTTTCCTGCCAGCATTGTACGCCATCTGCTGTCTCTACTGTAATTTTTTCGGTTTTTTGGGCCTTATGAAATTTTTCAATATTGTTTTTAGCTTGTTGAATGGCTGCTTTTAAATCGTTGGAAATCAATTTATTGGATTCCTCTATCTCTACAGATGGTACCAAAGCGTCCTTTAAGACCACACCATCAAACTTTTTGGTATAGCTACTAACAACGGTATCCCCCCCGGCCTTTATTTCCCTGAAAACGGAATTAACGATATCCTCGATATCGGAGACCGATTGTGTAGGCCGTTTTAGAACGGTCTTCCATTGTGCTCTTTCCGGATTGTATATTTTATTCATTCTTATAATACTTTTTGCATGTGGTAACCTATAGCTTTATAACCTTGGCTGTCCCAGAACTGAATTCCTTTATCATTATTAATATAGCAGTTGATCTCTGACGTATTGCATCCAATTTCCAACGCATAGTTCAAAACCCGGTCCAACATTAATTTCCCAACCCCAGAACTTCTATATTCCGGCAATACAAATACATTGTCCGGTTCCAGATGTTTACCTACGTATAATTTATTTAAAACCCATATCCCACATATGCCGATCAATTCATCTTTATCATAAGCGCCCAAACATTGATATCCGTCTATGAGCATATCCTGCAATCTTCTTTTAAGGGTTTCGACAGGAATTTTATAGTTGTTGAGCATTTGTACCAAAGGCAAAATTTCATTCATATTCTCCTTCGGAATGAACCCTATTTGAAATTCAGTAAGCATAGCACTATTACAACACCATTTTTTCTATTGGGCAAACCAATATTCCCTCTGCTCCTGCTTTTTTGAGCTCTTGGATTACTTCCCAGAACTTATCCTTATTTATTACGGTATGTACGGAACTCCATCCTTCTTCGGCCAAAGGAAGCACGGTTGGACTCCTCATACCAGGTAATAATGCAATAATCTCTTTTAGTTTCTCGTTTGGTGCGTTCAAAAGAACATACTTGGACTGTCTGGCACGTAATACGGACTGGATCCTAAATCTTAAGTCTTCCAACAATACTGTTCGCTCCTGGGAGATTTGTGGGGAAACGGCCAATACGGCTTCACTGGTCAACATTACCTCCACTTCCTTTAAATTGTTTTTGAACAATGTACTTCCACTGGAAACAATATCGCAAATGGCATCTGCCAAACCTATATTTGGGGCAATTTCTACAGAACCATTTATAATGTGAAGATCTGCTTTTACGCCCTTGCTATCCAAATAATTTTTTACGGTATTGGGATAGGAAGTGGCAATCCTTTTACCTTCAAAATCGGTCACCGATTTATACTTGACCGATTTGGGAACGGCCAGGGATACTTTGCATTTGGAAAAACCCAGTTTCTCAGCAATGGAAATATCCTCACCTTTTTCTATGAGCACATTTTCACCAATAATGGCAATATCTACGACCCCGTCCCTAAGATATTGGGGAATGTCCCCATTTCTAAGATAGAAAACCTCTAAAGGAAAATTTCTGGAAGAGGCTTTAAGTTGATCTTTTCCATTGTCTATGGAGATACCACAGTCTTTTAATATTTGAAGTGAGTCTTCGTTTAATCGCCCGCTTTTTTGGATCGCAATTCTAATTTTTTTCATTTTTGGTATTTTGTTTTTGGCCTGAACAAATCTAACAGGTTGTTAAATACAAAACCCGTTTGATTGCTCAAACGGGTTAGAATATAGTTTAGATACAACAATACATTCCTAGCTCGCTTGATTGCAAGTGAAGAAATGATGATGATGTGTCCTGTTATTTTTCATGTTAAGGCAAAATTAAAACTATTTTTCAACCTTGGAAAATTTATACGGAACAATTTATTTTAAAATTGTTAAATTATTATTGATTCCCCAGTATAATTGGCATTCCCGATTCTCCACTTCCAATAACGATTACCTTGGCATTAGGGGATTCCGATAATTTAATGGTAGCATCAATACCTTTGTCCTGTAATATTTTGTCGGTTAAAGAAGCGCTTAATATACTATTGGCATCCGCTTTACCTTGGGCCTCTATCCGTACCTTTTCAGCTTCTTTTTGTGCCGTTACCAATCTAAATTCATACTCCAAAGATTCCTGTTCCTGTTTAAGCTTACGCTCAATAGCCTCTTTAATAGTAGGTGGTAAGGTTACATCCCTAACCAATATTTCATTGAGCTGAATATATTGTCCATCTACAATTTTTTCGGTCTCTTCAAAGATTTCTTGCTGAATGGCATCCCTTTTACTGGAATAAAGCTGTTCCGGGGTATATCTTCCTACAACACTTCTTGCGGCAGATCTAATGGTTGGCAATAATACGCGTTGTATGTAGTCCGTACCTTTTTCCTGATGCAATTTTCCTAAAAATTCTCTTTTTGGTTCAAACCAGGCCGAAGCTTCCAATTTAATTTCAAGACCATTGGATGATAATACTTGCATTTTTTCCAAAACTTCCTGTTGCCTTACCTCATATATAAAGACCTTGTTCCAAGGCGCAACTATCTGGAATCCCTCTCCCAGTGGTGCCTCATCTGTGACAACCCCTCCAGAAAAGGTCTTGTACAGCACTCCAGCTTCACCTGAGCCAATGGTAACGGCCGATTTTGAAATTAATATTACAAGAACTATTAAGCCGAATATGGCCGGTAATGCAATTTTTGGTAATTTATCCATTTAGTTTATTTATTAAGTTAATCCGTTATACTTTCTGATAAACCATTCCAACGATAAGGCCGCAATGATAATACCCAAAAGAAATTTAAAATCGATTAAAGGTACGACATTTTGTTTGCTTTTTTGAACAGGTACAAACTTAGGATCGGTTTCCAATGCCTTGACCAAGGAGTCCATTTGATCCGGAAAGTAAAGTTTTCCTCCTGTATTCATTGCCAGACGATTCAGTTTTGCATAATTGCTGGAAGAGAATTGTTTTTCTGCATCAAAATCCAAGATGGAAAAGCTTCCAGACCTGCTCAGGTTCCCTTTGGTTACAGTAGCAACAAAATCATATTTTCCCGGGGGTAAATTGCTTAGGTCCGCCTCATAGTATCCGTCTTTTAACAACATTGGAACCTCTACGGAAGTATTGGTGGATTTACTCTCCACTTTAATGTTGATAGACGCATTGGAATCAAAGACAAAAGCCTCGTCAAAATAAGTAGCCTTTATTTTGGTTTCGCTGCTGTTATTGTAAATGGAACTATAATCCAATACAAATCTATTTTTGCCTTTGGAGGTCGAAAGGTAAAGGATCAGTTTTCCTAGAAAAGCATCAAAATCCTTAAATGTTTGATCGTTCCGGTAATTTTGAACCCTCCATTTCCATATATTTTCCCCAACCAATATGGCATGTTTTGCCGTGTCTTCTTCTGCAGTGGTCAATAAGGGTTGGTCCATGTCCACCCCTTTGATACGGACTTTTAACAAGGGTTCTCCAATGCCCAAAACATTCACTGGCCCCGCATCCGATACAAGGGGCGGGAAACCTTCCACGGAGAATTCTGAAATATCGAATTTCGAAAATGCGGCATTGGGGCTTGCAAAGAATTCCTGCACAGGATAACCTGTTTCAACTAGGTAGTTGTTTTGAATTCTGTTTATAAAATTCAGGTCGGTATAAGTGCCCAAAATGGTAAAGGAATTGGATTTTCGCAATTGCATTTGTTTGTACACCTTGTCAAAGGAGGCATCGGGCTGATAAAGTATATAAACGTCAACCTCCTGCAATTTGCTCAAGTCGGTGTCAGGCCTATAGATTGACACCAATCTTTGCTCGTTGCTCTCAATAGCTTTCTTTAGAGCTCCAATGTCCGGGTGCTGGACAGTGGAAATGATGGCTACATTTGTTTTTTCGTCCAATACTTCCAAGGCCAATAATTTTTCATTGTTTGCCGTATTTTTTTCATTTGGCAATGGAGGAACAATTACCTTAATATTTTTAATTCCCACCGTACTGGCTTCTATCTGCGTATTGACAATCTTGGCGTTGGAAATATTGGATAACGAAATTTTTTCCTTATAAACCAATTTGTCGTCCACAAAAACTTGTAATTCCGAAGGGACTTCTTCCTTGCCATCATAAGAAATAAATACTTCCAGGGGGAATTTGTTCTTTAAAAAGGCATATCTATTGGCATTTATTTGGCTTATTGATATATCATCATATTTGGTGGTATCGCCCAAAACTACAGGGTAAATAGGGAATTTTTTACGTTTCCCATAAAATTCATAATCTTCCCCTATGGTCTGATTACCATCGGTAAACAGTACTACCGCGGTGTTGGTGCCGGTGAATATTTCGTTTAAACCAGCCAAGGCCTTAGAAATATTGGTGCTTTTTTCTGTGAAACCAAGGCTATCGGAATTGGATAGTTCCGCTCCAAATCTGTAATTGAGTATATTGAAACTTTCGGATGATGACTCCATTTTATTCTTCAATGAAGAAAGGTCGGAAATTACTTTGGCCTTATCCTCAGACGTCATAGAAGATGAATTGTCTACCAGTAGCACCAAATTGGTCTTTTCCAGAGTGTATTCGTTCTTAGTGAATTTTGGATTTATAATAAGCAATAGGGTTCCGAATATGGCCAAAAAACGCAAAAAGGAAAGGATTATCTGGAGCTTTCCCTTCCTTTTGTTTTTATAGTAATATTGAAACAGTACGAGTGCCAATGCCACAATGGCCGCGAGCAATATAAAAAGTACTGTTTGTATTTGCATTATTTAAGGTCGTTGGAATTATTGCTGTGAACTAGATACTTGAGAACTTGGTATACAGCATTGCGCTTGTTCAGCACGGTGCCATGCAGTAACCTGGAAATAGTATTTCTACAGCTAGTTCAAGGCCTTTCTGGCCAAAAATTATACCTAGGTGAGCATTCCGCCATCCACATTTAAAACTTGTCCTGTGATATAGGCAGAGAGGTCCGAAGCTAAAAACAGACAGGCATTGGCAACATCTTCGGGTTGACCTCCTCTTTTTAATGGAATTCCATCTCTCCATCCCTGTACTACCTTGGCATCCAACTTATCTGTCATTTCTGTTTCAATAAAGCCTGGTGCAATAGCATTACATCTTATATTTCTAGAACCAAGTTCCAAGGCAATAGATTTGGTAAACCCAATCATTCCAGCTTTGGACGCGGCATAGTTTGCCTGGCCCGCATTACCTTTTACCCCTACTACGCTGCTCATATTTATTATGGAGCCTTTTCTTTGTTTGAGCATGGTTCGCTGAACGGCCTTTGTCATATTAAAAACCGATTTTAAATTTATTTCTATAACAGAATCAAAATCATCTTCGCCCATCCTCATCAAGAGATTGTCTTTGGTAATACCGGCATTGTTGATCAGAACATCTATAACACCTCCAAAATCTTCCAATACTTGCGATACCAATTTTTCTGAATCCTCAAAACTGGCCGCATTGCTTTTATATGCCTTAGCTTTTACACCATAGGCACTCAACTCTTTTTCCAAGGCCAAAGCCGGGGCTTCACTTGAACTGTATGTAAAGGCAACATTGGCGCCGTGCTTTGCAAAAACTTGCGCTATTCCGGTTCCAATTCCCCTACTTGCTCCGGTGATTATTACATTTTTTCCTTCTAGTAACTTCATCTGTCTTTAGTTTCTTAGTTGATAATCAAATATAAGTTATGTTTTAGCTGTTTTAAAATTTTTACCCTAAATGCTGGAATAAAATTTTAAGGTCCTGGTAATTCGAGGCAAAAAAAATCCCGCTTATCCTGAAAATTCCGAGTTAATCGGCACAGTATAAACGGAATTAAATATATTGAATGGGGGTTATCCCAATACTTGTTTTACTTTTAAACCAATTTCGGCTGGGGAATCAACAACGTGTATTCCACATTCCCTCATAATTCTCTTTTTGGCTTGGGCCGTATCATCACTACCACCCACAATAGCACCGGCATGCCCCATAGTTCTTCCTGCTGGAGCTGTTTCACCCGCAATAAACCCAACGATCGGTTTCTTGCTTCCACTTGCCTTATACCATTGGGCGGCATCGGCTTCCAACTGTCCACCTATTTCACCGATCATAACCACACATGTGGTTTCCGGATCATTGATCAATAACTCCACAGCTTCCTTTGTAGTTGTGCCAATTATTGGATCCCCACCAATTCCAATGGCAGTGGTAATCCCAAGACCTTGGCGTACTACCTGATCTGCGGCCTCATAGGTTAAAGTTCCTGATTTGGAAACAATTCCTACAGTTCCCTTTTTAAATACGAAGCCTGGCATAATACCTACTTTGGCTTCGCCTGGAGTAATAACTCCAGGACAGTTTGGACCTACCAATCGGCAGTCCATATGCTTAATATAATCATATACCTTCACCATATCGGCTACGGGAATACCTTCTGTAATTGTAATTATTACTTTAATTCCAGCGCTAGCAGCTTCCATAATTGCATCTGCAGCAAAAGCTGGTGGCACAAAGATGATAGTGGTATCGGCCCCAACTTTTTGAACGGCTTCTTCAACTGTATTGAATACAGGCTTTCCCAAATGCTCTTGTCCACCTTTCCCCGGTGTTACCCCACCAACCACATTGGTGCCGTATTCGATCATCTGTTCGGCATGAAAAGTACCTTCACTACCTGTAAAACCTTGAACAATAATTTTGGAATCTTTATTTACTAAAACGCTCATTATATATTTGGTTTAATTGATTCTTGCAAAAATAAAGTTTTGAAAAGGAATTCTAAACTATTATCCTGCATATTTATTTTTCTAATTTTTTAAGGATAAAAGGGATTTGCTTAACATAGGCCAGTTCTTTCAATTTTTCCCTCATCTCCTCCGCTGGGCTACCAAAATATTTTTTTCCTCCCTTGAGAGATTTTGAAACGCCGGATTGTGCACTAACCATTGCATTTTTTCCAATGGTAGCAGCACTTGTTACGCCAACCTGTCCCCATAAGGTAACTTCATCTTCGATGATTACACAGCCGGCAATACCGGTTTGGGAGGCTATTAGGCATTTCTCCCCAATTACTGTATCATGGCCTACTTGCACTTGGTTGTCCAACTTGGTGCCTTTTTTTATAGTGGTATCACCTGTAACACCTTTGTCTATAGTGCAAAGAGCACCTATGTCCACGTTGTCCTCAATAATTACCCTTCCGCCAGAGATCAATTTGTCATATCCTTCAGGTCTTTTTTTATAATAAAAGGCGTCCGACCCCAATACCGAACCCGAATGAATAGTAACATTGTTTCCTATTACACAATTGTCGTAAATGGATACGTTGGAATGAATAAGGCAGTTGTCCCCTATCACTACATTGTTCCCAATAAAGCAATTGGGTTGAACAATCGTGTCCCTACCTATCTTGGCCGAGCTGGAAATGTTGTTTTGGGCCTTTAAAAAAGGCTTAAAAAATAGAGTGAGGATGTTGAAATCCCTAAATGGATCATCGGAGATCAATAGAGCCTTTCCCTCTGGGCAGTCCACTTTTTTATTGATTAAAACAATGGAAGCTGCACAGCTTAGGGCTTTATCGTAGTATTTGGGATGATCTACAAAAACGATATCGCCATGTTCCACAACATGGATTTCGTTCATGCCCAAAACAGGAAAATCATCTTGGCCTACATATTCGGCCTTGATTATAGTCGCAATCTGATTAAGCGTATAAGGAGTTGGAAATTTCATAATAGGGTTCTTATGCCATTAAGCAGCAAAAAGCGTATTGTAAATTGTATTATTCCTTTACACGCTCCATATAAGCGCCTTTTTCCGTATCAATTTTTATTTTATCGCCCTCATTGATAAACAAAGGAACATTCACTGTTGCCCCTGTTTCAACCTTGGCGGGTTTGGTTGCATTGGTCGCCGTATTGCCCTTAACTCCAGGTTCAGCATAGGTAACCTCCAAAATAACACTTGCCGGCATATCTACAGAAAGTGGCATGCTATCCTCTGTGTTGAAAAGAATGGTTACTACTTCGCCCTCCTTTAATAAATTTGGTGCATCCAAAGAGCTTTCTTGAAGCGTAATTTGGTTGTAGTCGTCCGTATTCATAAAGTGGTAGTTCTCGCCCTCGGCGTATAAAAACTGATAAGAGCGGGTTTCTACGCGCACATCCTCAATTTTTGAACCTCCGGAAAATGTATTGTCCAATACTTTGCCGGTACTTACACTTTTTAGCTTGGTCCTTACGAAAGCCGGACCCTTTCCCGGTTTTACATGTAGAAATTCAATTATTTTGTAAATGTCGTTATTGTACCTAATGCACAATCCTTTTCTAATATCTGATGTTGATGCCATAAAATTCTAATTAGTACTGAAATAACCTTTCATGATTCCTCTTTGGGAATCCCTTATAAATTGTAAAATTTCATCCCTTTCCGGAGTAGCCTCCATTTCTGCTTCTATAATTTGAACAGCCTGGGTATTGTTATAATTTTTTTGATATAGTATTCGATAAATATTCTGAATCTCGCGGATTTTATCGGAATCGAAGTTTCTTCTTCTTAAGCCTACCGAATTGATACCCACGTAAGATAAAGGTTCCCGTGCCGCTTTAACAAAAGGAGGTACATCCTTTCTTACCAAGGAACCACCCGTTACAAAGGCGTGGCGACCAATGGATACAAATTGGTGTACGGCTACCAAGCCGGCCAATATTACATTATCCCCAATGGTTACGTGTCCGGCCAAGGTGGAATTATTGGAGAAAATGCAATTGTTGCCTACCAGACAATCATGCGCAACATGGCAATAGGCCATTATAAGACAATTATCGCCAATTACCGTTTTCATCCTATCCAATGTGCCCTTATGTATGGTAGCACATTCCCTAATAGTGGTGTTGTTGCCGATTATGACCGTGGTGTCTTCCCCTTCATACTTTAGGTCCTGGGGTGGTGCAGAAATGACGGCACCAGGAAAAATATTACAGTTTTTTCCAATTCGTGCCCCTTCCATTATGGTCACATTGGAACCTATCCAAGTGCCATCCCCAATTACTACGTTATTATGAATAGTTGTAAACGGTTCTACTACAACATTTTTGGAAATTTTAGCTCCAGGGTGAATGTAAGCCAGTGGTTGATTCATCCTATATTTTATTTCTTTTTAACTATTTGAGCCATCATTTCAGCTTCGCATACCAATTTACCATTGGCATAGGCATAGGCCTGCATGTGACATATACCTCGTCTTATGGGAGTAATTAAACTACAATGGAAAATTAAGGTGTCTCCGGGAAGTACCTTTTGCTTAAACTTTACATTATCGATCTTCATGAACAGCGTAAGGTAATTTTCGGGATCTGGAACGGTGCTCAGGACCAATATGCCTCCGGTTTGCGCCATCGCTTCAACCTGAAGTACCCCAGGCATAACAGGAGCTCCGGGGAAGTGACCTACAAAAAATGGTTCGTTCATGGTCACATTCTTCATTCCTACCACGTGTTCGTCGGATAGTTCCAATATTCTGTCTATTAGAAGGAAGGGAGGTCTGTGTGGCAACATGTCCATAATTTGATGGATGTCCATCAAAGGGGGTTTGTTCAGATCATATTGTGGTACGTGGTTCCTCTTTTCCATTTTAATGATTTTGGACAATTTTTTGGCGAACTGTGTGTTCACAAAATGTCCGGGCTTATTGGCAATTACCTTCCCTCTAATCCTTGTTCCTGTCAAGGCAAGATCTCCAATAACATCCAACAGCTTATGTCTGGCAGCTTCATTGGGTTGGTGCAATGTTAAGTTGTCCAATATCCCGTTGGGCTTTACCGATAATTTTTTCTTGTTAAAAGCCTTTTCCAGCTTTTTCATGGTTGAATCAGAAATCTCTTTGTCTACATAGACAATAGCGTTATTTAAATCGCCACCTTTTATCAAGCCGTTTTCCAACAACATTTCTAGTTCGTGTAAAAAGCTAAAAGTTCTGGCGTCCGCTATTTCCGACTTAAATTCGCTTAAACTTTCCAAAGTGGCATTTTGGGTACCGAGTACTTTGGTGCCAAAATCTACCATGGTAGTAATCTGGTAGGTATCCGACGGTATAATAGTGATTTCACTACCAGTTTCCTCATCTTTGTACGATATAACGTCCTTTACTACAAACTCATCACGCAAGGCATTCTGCTCAACTATTCCTGCTTCTTCAAGTGCCGCTACGAAATATTTGGAAGACCCGTCCATTATAGGGGGTTCGGGCGCATTCAATTCTATAAGGACATTGTCTATTTCCAATCCTACCAAAGCGGCCAAGACATGCTCCGAGGTTTGAATCTTAACCCCACGTTTTTCCAGATTGGTACCCCGTTGGGTATTTACTACATAATTGGCGTCAGCTTCTATGATGGGTTCACCTTCCAGATCCACACGCTTAAAAGCATAACCAAAATTTTCAGGGGCAGGAACAAACTTCAATGTTACATTTTCCCCTGTGTGCAATCCTACACCCTTAAGTGTAATTTCCTTTGCAATTGTCCGTTGTTTTGTAGTTGTATTACTCACCGTCAATCCTTTTTTTCAATGTGTTCTAATCTATTTACTATTTTGGGCAGATTTTTAAAATGTACATAGGATTTATTGTAATCCCCATAATTTAATGCTGGGGAGCCCTGCAATATTTCATCATCCTTAACATTTCTTCCAATACCGGACTGGGCCTGTATTTTCACCCTGTCCCCTATTATAATATGACCAACAATACCTACTTGTCCCCCTATTTTGCAGTACTTTCCAATTTTAGTGGATCCGGCTATCCCGGTCTGCGCAGCGATTACGGTATGTTCCCCAATTTCTACATTGTGGGCTATCTGAATTTGATTGTCCAATTTTACCCCTTTCCTCAGAATGGTTGAGCCCAAGGTGGCACGATCAATGGTGGTACCCGCCCCTATATCTACATTGTCTTCAAGAATAACGTTTCCTGTCTGTGGAACAGTTATATATTCTCCATTTTCAGAAGGAGCAAATCCAAAGCCATCGGCTCCCAAAACAACTCCGCTATGCACCACACAATTGTTGCCAATAAGGGTTTCGGAGTATATTTTGGCCCCGGCAAAGATGACCACATTATTGCCTATGGAAACATTGTCTCCTATATAGACGTTGGGATATATTTTTACATTGTCCCCAATCTTCACGTTATTGCCCAAATAGGAAAAAGCCCCTAAATAAAAATCCTTGCCATGGGTAGCGGTATCTGCTCTAAAAACAGGTTCCTCAATGCCAATTTTATTATTTTTGACCTGATTGTAATATTCCAAAAGTTTGGAAAAGGACTTGTAGGCATCATCCACTTTTATCAAGGTGGTTTCTAAATGATGATCTGGAACAAAGTCTCTATTTACAATGGTTACAGATGCTTTTGTAGTATAAATGAACGAAGTGTATTTTGGGTTGGCCAGAAACGTAAGTGCTCCTTTTTCACCTTCTTCTATCTTCGCCAATTTATGTACAGCTATCTCTGGATTGCCCTCTACATCCCCTTCCAAAATACCCGCGATTTGACTTGCTGTAAATATCATGGGGACAAAAGTAAGAAAAATAGTTAAACGGAAACTTTAGGATAGCACATATAATATTTGGTAACCGTCTTTGAAAGCGTTTTCAAATATTGTTGATCGGAGGCCTTGGCTACATCCGTAATTCTGCCATTACTACGTAGAATGTTTATATTCTGACTTTTGGAGTTATACGCCTGGTTTTTAATCTCCCCTGAAAACACAAAATAGGCCGTTTCCTCATCCGTTAATTGATGCTCGTTTTTAAAACTTAAAAAATGCCTGTTCAGTTTATCTTCATTAATAGGCTTGTTCTTCAGTTTTACATGTAAAAGCCTGCGATTAATGATCATTTTACAGAGTTTTGACAATACAAAATCGTCATGATCCTGCCAACTTTTAATGGCCCACAAAATATCTACATCATCCAATTGGGCAAACAATTCCAACTTATCCTGGGAAAATTCCTCTTTCGGAATTTTGTTTTCCATAAAGAACTTGAGGGCGCCATTAAATTGAACATTTTCCCCTTTTGCCAACAATTCCTTGGCCCTTTGTAATATTTTTATCAAAAGCTGTTCTGCTACCAATCCGGTTTTGTGCAAATAAACCTGCCAATACATAAAGCGTCTTGCCATTAGGAATTTTTCAACCGAATATATCCCCTTCTCCTCTATCACCAACTCGCCATTTAGAACATTCAACATGGTAAGTAGCCTTTCGGAATTAATATTGCCTTCCGCAACGCCAGTGTAAAAACTATCCCTTTTTAAATAATCCATCCTGTCCATATCGAGTTGGCTGGAGACCAATTGGTTTAAAAATTTCTTAGGATATTGCCCTTTAAAGATGTCAATGGCCGTGCTTAATTTTCCTTTGTATTTGTGATTGAGGGCTTCCATGAACAATAAGGATATATGTTCATGATTTACCCCCTCCACAATACTGTGCTCCATGGCATGCGAAAAAGGGCCGTGTCCAATATCATGTAATAATATGGCACAAAGGAGTCCTTCCTCCTCTTCTGTTGTAATTTCTACCGACTTAAAACGCAGGACTTGAATGGCCTGTTGCATTAGGTGCATGCTTCCCAAAGCATGGTGGAAACGGGTATGGTGGGCACCTGGATAAACTAGATAGGATAGCCCCATTTGGGAGATTCTCCTTAAGCGCTGAAAATAGGGTTCAGCAATTAGATTAAAGATTAGTGCATTGGGTATTCCGATAAATCCGTAAATTGGATCATTGAAAATTTTGAGCTTATTTGATTTTATCAAAACCAGAATTCTTTACGCAGGCAAATATAAGGACTAAATGAACAAGATAACAATACTTTGGGTAGATGATGAAATAGATTTATTAAAACCGCACATCTTATTTTTAGAGGGCAAGAATTATAAAGTTATTACATGTCTAAGTGGTCGGGAGGCTTTGGATGAATTAAAGGAAACACATGTAGATATTGTTTTTTTGGATGAAAACATGCCCGGCATTTCCGGCTTGGAAACATTGAATGAAATAAAGGTGATCAATAATTCGCTTCCTGTGGTTATGATAACCAAAAGTGAGGAGGAATTGATTATGGAGGAGGCAATTGGTTCCAAAATAGCGGATTATTTAATTAAACCGGTAAATCCCAATCAAATTCTTTTGTCCCTAAAAAAGAACTTGGACCATTCCCGCTTGGTCTCGGAAAAGACCACCGCCAACTATCAGCAGGAATTTCGGAAAATTGCCATGGAATTGGCTATGGTAAACAGTTATGAGGAATGGGCGGAACTATATAAAAAACTTATTTCGTGGGAATTGAGATTGGAGGAAATTGAAGATTCAGGAATGTTCGAAATATTGGAGTCCCAAAAAACGGAGGCGAATCAACAGTTCGGAAAATTTGTCGAAAAAAATTACGAAAGTTGGTTTACCGATAAAGATGGTCCCATTATGTCCCACACCCTCTTTGGGCAATTGGTTAAACCGGAATTGAAGGACAACAAAACATTATTGGTGGTCATAGACAATTTGAGATATGATCAGTGGATGGCTTTTGAAGATACTTTAAATTCTTTCTATAGAAAACGTAAGGAACTGCCCTATTTCAGTATTTTGCCTACGGCTACCCAATATGCAAGGAATGCAGTTTTCTCGGGACTTACGCCATTGGATATGGAGAAAAAATATCCGCAATGGTGGAGAAATGATACAGAGGAAGGGGGCAAGAATCTTTTTGAAGCGGAGTTCCTAGAAGCACAGTTAAAACGATTGGGGCTGGAACTGAAGTGGGAATACCATAAAATTAGCAGCTTAAAACAAGGGAAGCACCTTTCCCAAAATTTTAGATCCCAAAAGGACAATGACCTTACGGTGATAGTTTACAACTTTGTGGACATGCTCTCGCATTCCAAAACGGAAATGGATGTTGTTAAGGAGTTGGCCGCTAATGATAAGGCCTACCGTTCCCTAACGCAGAGTTGGTTTAAGAACTCCCCCTTACTGGAAATTATTCAACAGGCACAAGGGTTGGGATTAAAGTTGATTGTTACTACGGACCACGGCACTATTAATGTTAAGCAGCCTTCCAAGGTAATCGGTGATAAGGAAACGAGTCTTAATCTCCGGTACAAAACAGGTCGGAGCCTAACCTATGAAGAAAAGGATGTATTGGAAGCAAAAGATCCAAAGAAAATATTTTTGCCCAATATAAACGTTAGCAGTTCGTACATATTTGCTAAAAACGATCTGTTCTTTGCCTATCCCAACAATTACAACCACTATGTGAGTTATTATAGGAATACCTATCAGCACGGAGGGGTGTCTATGGAAGAAATGATAATTCCCTTTGTAGTTTTGGAACCAAGGTGATCGTAGTTTCAATGACGCAAATAAAACTTCTATTTTAATAAATGGGGAATAGGATTTATCTTGCGCAAATTTTAATATTTTAAAATGACAATTTCCTATAACATTTCCCAAATATCTGATGTTGCCCAACAATTGATTACCAAGTTTCCTTCAAAAACGCTCTGCTTTTATGGGGAAATGGGGGCCGGTAAGACTACGTTGATCAAAGCCTTGGTGAAAGAATTGAATGGTGCGGGATCTACTAGCAGTCCCACTTTTGGTATCGTAAACGAATATCATAGGGAGAATGGGGAGCTGTTGGGGTATCATTTTGATTTCTACCGTTTAAATGACGAATCGGAGGCTTGGGATCTTGGGTTGGAAGAGTATCTGAGTGCCGATGCATGGATATTTATGGAATGGCCGGAAAAAATTGAAGGTTTACTTCCGCAGACAGCAACTAACATTAAGATTGAAATTCTGGATGAAAAAACTAGGCAACTATCAATTTTATAACTTTAATTGCTTTATGATTTCTATTATAGGAATACGGAATATGTTAAATGAAATTTTTTCAACTGACAATTTTTTTAGACAAAATACATGAATTAATCGATGTTCGGCGGGATGGGTAAAATATTTTTCTATTTTTGTTTTTAAATTAAACCCTTTATCGAACCTAAAATTTAAAAACCATGAAGATTAAAAAAACTTCCCTACTAGGCTTTGCACTTGCGGCATGTATTTCATTATTGAGTTTTTCCTGTACCCCTAACAGCACTGCAGAAGACGATTCATTATACGAACAAAATATCGACATATTAAAAATTAAGGTGCCGGCGAACGGTATAGATATTTTAAAGGTAAAAGTGCCTAAGAACGGTTAAGGCATTCTTTTCATATTTAGATGGGCTTCTGTATACTAGAAGCCCATTTTTTTTGTTATAATTAGAGTAAAACAATTACCCACTTGACCAATATGTTCAAAACGTTCCGCAAAGTCGACCAAAGCAACAAAACAAAGAAGTCGAGAAGTCTTCTAATTGGAAGTATTGTAGCGGTAATCATTGCCTTGACGCCCTTAATATTTTATTCTTACAAGTTCTTCCCTTCCGGAAGTACATTGGACCTTTATTTTTATACTTATGAAAGTAAATATCAGTTAAGTATAATTACCGTTATGTGGCTGTTTATGGCCAAATTTGTGCCCTTGGTGCTCTTGGTATTATGGTTCTTTACCTGTAAACATTGGTGGTATCACGTGTTGTTGATTCCGATAGCCATGTACGTCTTTCAGGTTGTTTCTTTAATTTATGAAGATCGGTTTATAGATGAGGTAGAAATATTTTGGTTGTTGCCAATTATGATAGTGGTAATACCATTTGTTTATTTTATTCGCTTAAAGCTGTTCGATAAACATGTTCTTGGCATCGATTTGGAGGCAATGGACCGGGAATTAAAGGCATACAAGGAAAAAGAACTTAAAGAAAAAGAGCGACTTCAAAAAGACGAAATGGCAAAAGAAAAATTATCGTAATTTTGATTTTGGATAGTTTCGATACATATCGGAATTTATCTGACAGATTTACAGCATATGAGCCAACATTCCTCACCGTTTAGCAAGCAGCAATTACTGCCCCAAGAAGAAACTTTGGAAATCCTAAGACAAAAAGGAGAGCTTTTTATTGGGATTCCAAAGGAAAACCAATACCAGGAAAAGAGAATTTGTCTTACCCCTGACGCCGTAAATGCAATTACGGCCAATGGGCACAGGATTCTAATTGAATCCGGAGCTGGAGATGGTGCCAATTATTCCGATGTGGATTATACCAATGCCGGGGGCGAAATAACTAGGGATACCAAGAAAGTTTTTGCCTGTCCAATAATTCTAAAGGTTGAGCCTGCTACCTTACAGGAGATCCAGTTGATCAACCCACAATCGACCATCATTTCAGCCCTGCAGATCAAGACCCAAAGTAAAAAGTATTTTGAGGAACTGGCCAAAAAAAGGATTACTGCAATTGCATTTGAATATATTAGGGATGATGATGGTAAATATCCGGCGGTACGCTCATTGAGTGAAATAGCGGGGATATCTTCGGTATTGATCGCTTCTGAAATTATGGCTGCCACCAACAAAGGTAATGGCCTTATGTTTGGAAACATTAGTGGTGTCCCACCAGTGGAGGTTGTGATTATAGGAGCGGGCACTGTAGGTGAATTTGCTGCCAGATCGGCCATAGGGCTGGGTGCCAATGTAAAGGTTTTTGACAATTCCATTACTAAATTACGGAGTATCCAGACCAATTTAAGACAGACTGTTTATACCTCTACCATTCAACCTAAAAATTTATTGAAGGCATTAAAGCGTTGCGATGTGGCCATTGGCGCTACCCGGGGCAAAGATCGGTCACCTGTTGTAGTAAGTACTACTATGATGGAGCAAATGAAGAAAGGGGCAGTAATTATCGACGTGAGTATCGATATGGGAGGGTGTTTTGAATCCAGTGAGGTAACAACCCATGACAAACCTATAAAAGTTAAGAATGGCGTTTTGCATTACGGAGTACCCAATATTCCTTCGAGATATCCAAAAACAGCTTCTATTTCCATTAGTAATATTTTTACTCCTTATTTGCTAAAGATTGGGGAAGATGGTGGTTTTGAAAATGCATTGCGATTTGATAAGGGCCTGCGCAATGGTCTATATCTATACCATGGTATCCTGACCAATAAATCTGTTGGAGAGTGGTTCGACCTCTCATACAGCGATATTAATTTTCTTATTTTTTAATTTATGGCATTTTTAAAGCGTTTGGGCTTCTTTATTTTTGGATTATCTATTGGCTTGGTTTTTTTGACGATTTTTCTAAAGAAAAAATCGCAGGAAACCGGTACCGAATTCTGCTATTTCCCAAATTGTAGGACCTTAAAGGATATCAGGTCCAAGCAAATTTCCTATTCGGACGCCATTGTTCAATTAATCCAACAAAAGGATTTGGACAGTACCGATATAAACGGTTTTTTATACAATGGTGATGTAGATTTTGGTATGAGTGAAACCAAGACCAAACCTTGCAAAACTTATTATATTGAGGGTATGGTGAAGGATAAATCGGCGATCTTGAAAGTGAAAAACTGTTCCGAAAAGGCCGTCATAGAAAGTGTTGCTTTTTAGATTTTTCTTCGCTTCCGTTCTTTTTTCAATAAGGTGAGTTCCCGGCTGGTTTGGCCCGCTACCGAGGTATTTTCCTCCGCCCGTCGTATTAAATAGGGCATTACGTCCTTCACCGGTCCAAAAGGCAGGTATTTGGCTACATTATATCCTTCTTTCGCTAGATTGAAGGATATATGGTCACTCATTCCATATAGTTGTCCAAACCAAATTCTAGGGTCGTTGTGTTCAATATTACTGGCCTCCATTTGTTCCATCAACCGGTAGCTACTTATCTCGTTATGGGTTCCCGCGAAAAGGGACATGGTGTCCAAATTTTTCACCATATAGGCTACCACATTATCAAAATTTTCATCGGTTGCTTTTTTGGATTCACAGATCGGGGATGGATAACCTTTTTCCTCGGCCCTGTCATTTTCTTTTTCCATATAGGCCCCACGGACTACTTTCATCCCTATAAAATAATTGTTTTCTAGGGCATCCTTATGAAGTCTTTTTATATAATCAAGGCGGTCCCACCTATAGGTTTGTAGGGTGTTGAAAACAATAGCCTTCTTTTGGTTGTATTTCCGCATCATTGTTTCCGCCAGTTCATCTGCTGCTCCTTGCATCCAGCTTTCCTCCCCGTCTATCAAAATAGAAACTTCCAGATCATGGGCTTTTTTACAGACCTTGTCATACCTATTTACAACGCGTTGCCATTCTTCTTTTTCATCTTTGTTAAGGCTGTGGCCTTCCGTTATCTTTTGATAAAGTTTAAAACGTCCAAAACCGGTTGGTTTGAAGACTATGAAAGGTATAGCTGAATTTTCTTTAACAAAATCTAAGGTTTTCAAGGCTTTTTCGTAGCAGGAGTCCAGCTGATTCTCAACTTCCTGTCCTTCCACGGAATAATCCAAAATAGTGCTTACCCCCTTTTCGAACATTTTGTCGGCCACCACCATACACTCTTCTTCGTTTACCCCGCCACAGAAATGATCAAAAACACTGGCCCGGATAAGTTTTTCCACAGGTAGGTGCGCTTTTATGGCAAAGTTGGTTACGGCAGTGCCAATTTTAACCAGGGGCTCGTTGGCTATAAGTTTGAATAAAAAATATGCCCTTTCTAATTCTGAGTCGGTTTTAAGTGCAAATGCGGTTGCCGTATCCTCAAAAATTTCCTTCATTCCTATGAATTTATTAAGGATTCAAATATAAGTACAGATTTTATATTCCTATCATATAAAATAATGTTTATTTTGCCGTAAATAAATCAATAATGAATTCTATTACGACACCCTCCTACTCTGTTCATTTTAATGAAAAGGCCTATGTAGCCCTCAATAATCATTTGGCAAAATCCAATTATTCCAAAATATTTATTTTGGTAGATGAAAATACCCATAATTGCTGTCTGCCAATTTTTATGTCGAAAATTGAAGGGGAATATGATTTTGAGATTATTGAAATAGAAGAGGGAGAAATCAATAAAAACATAGCCACCTGTACACAGGTCTGGGAAGTTTTGTCCGAATTGGATGCGGACCGAAAAAGTGCAATGATAAACCTTGGTGGCGGTGTAGTTACAGATCTTGGAGGCTTTGTGGCTTCCTGTTTTAAACGGGGTATAGAATTTATAAATGTACCCACTACCCTCTTGTCTATGGTGGATGCCTCCGTTGGGGGAAAAACCGGTGTGGATCTTGGTCCCTTAAAGAATCAGGTAGGGGTTATTAATCAACCCCAAATAGTGGTGGTGGATACCGACTTTCTGAATACTTTGGATCAAAGACAATTGAACAGTGGTTTTGCCGAAATGCTTAAGCATGGTCTTATTAGCGATGCCGCCTATTGGGAAACCTTAAAAGGCCTTGCTGGTTTTGATAATTTGGATGAATATATCCTTAGATCGGTGGCCATAAAAAATGAAGTGGTACAACAGGACCCCACGGAACAGCATCTAAGAAAGATCCTGAATTACGGACATACCTTGGGACACGCCGTAGAATCCTATTTCTTGGAAAGCAAAGAACACGAGCTACTATTGCATGGCGAAGCCATTGCCGTTGGAATGATACTGGAAGGTTATCTATCCTATAAGCTGACAGGGCTTGGAAAGAGTGCTTTGGAGGATATTAAGGCCACCTTTCTTGGGAGGTACAAAAAGGTAGAATTTGAAACAAAGGATATCGACACCATTCTTACCTTATTGAAATTTGATAAGAAAAACTCTCATGGTAATATCAATTTTGTTTTATTAAAAAAAATAGGTGAACCGGTGATAGACATAAAAGTAACCCCGGATTTATTGGAAGAAGCTTTTGTTTACTACGCGGAATAAAGGATACATATACTATAATTGCCGCTTTTACAACTCTTTATAGGGTTGATTCATAAAATTATATAGTTTAGGTAGTGTAATAACCGCCCTTATTTTTTTGGGAATAAACCACCTGCTATGTTACGTAAACTTGTAGATTACAAAAAACTGAGTCATGAAGTGGCTGCACGCCTAATAGAAATGTATCCATATGGCTATGGCGATGAGGATATTATTATGTTTAAGAACGTCCATGGAGAAATTATTGAAGCCGTGGAAGTTAAAACAGAGGATACCATTTATCTCGTAAAGATCAGCAAAAGTTTGGCCAATTTTATTTCAAATTTTGAGGATAATATAGAAAAGGAATTGGATAATCGGCCCGAATCCGAAACTTTCGAATCTCCTTCAGGTGAAATGGAGCTGGAATTAAACCACGAAGAAGAGGAATCCAAATTTGATTAAGCCTGCAGATATTTATAGGTAATAATCTGTTGATGGTGTTTTAGATGACCACAGATTACAAACCCCAGAGTTCCCACGGTCCATTCAATATTACTGGCTATTCCACTACGGGCAAGATCTTCATGGTCCAAATTATGGAAAAGGGTGATGGATGCCTCCCTTACCGCTTTAAATTCTGCAATTAGACTTTCCTTGTCCCTGGTACTGGCATTGGAATGTTTAACAAACAAGTCCTGGTCAAAACCCGGCAAAGGTGTTTTGTCATTTCGTAAAAACCGCAGGGCCCTATATTGAAAGACGCGCTCAGCATCGATAATATGCAAAATTACTTCCGCTATTGTCCACTTGCCTAGTTCGTAGGAAGTATGTAATTTTTCTTCTGGAATATTTTCAATAAACTTGGTAAACCCAGTTTTATCATTGACCAATAAGACCTTTAATTCGCTATCGTCCAATACGGATAAATAAGTTCCATAAAACTGATCGTACGCTTCTTTGGGTAAATTGGATTTTTTCATTTTGTAAATATTAAAAGATTGCTCTGGGCAAAATATGCCTTTTATATCCCAACCTGCTTAAAAACAATAAATCCCAAACAAAAACTGCTTGGGATTAATTACATTTTTTGTCTTCTAAAACAATTACATTTCGTTGAAGATCGTGTGCATTAGACGTTTTTTGTCGTTGATGCTTTCTTCCAATGAAATCATGGTCTCTGTTCTATCTATACCATCAATATCATCTATTTTAAAAATAATATTTTTGGCATGATTGGTATCCTTGGCTCGTATTTTACAGAAAATATTGAATTTCCCTGTAGTAATATGGGCAACAGTAACATTTGGAATTTGATTTAATCGCTCCAACACAAACTTGGTCTGATGCGTTTTTTCCAAAAAGATACCAACATAGGCTATAAAGGCGTATCCAAGTTTAACATAATCCAATGTTAGGGATGATCCTTTGATAATGCCTGCTTCCTCCATTTTCTTTACACGAACATGAACAGTTCCTGCGGAAATCAGAAGCTTTTTTGCTATATCGGTAAATGGTGTTCTGGTATTGTCGATTAACATGTCCAGAATTTGGTGGTCTATTTCGTCTAATTTTACTTTACCCATTAGTGTTTAATTTAAATGCAAAAATAATAAATTATAGAATTAAATGTAATGAATACATCATTTTTTTATGAAAACCGTAACTTTTTTAGATTTTTTGAAAAAATATTCCAGTATTGCGGAGTAGGTCCGCCAGGTCGGGATTGTTTTTAAGTTCCTTTAAGTCCTTAGCATATAAGCAATTATACGTTTTATGGCCAAATTTGCCTTGTAAATTCCCTATTTCTTCCAATTTACCTATGAATTCAATCTTCCCATTTACTAAAGTTTCTACAAATTGGATAGCAGCACTACTGCCCTGCTCATGCTTGGGTTCAAGAATGTGGATATTCTTTATTAGAACATCAAAAAATAACTTGTTGTTGTCAGGAATATCAAAATAGGAATCCCTATTATATTGGTCAATGGTTCCCTTTGAAATTACCTCAATGGCCTTGAGCATGGCAGTAAAAATATATTTCCTTGTTACTTCCCTGTCGTAATCTCCAGGAAAATGACCCGACTCAAATAATATGGTAGGAATATTCAACATTTGAAATGTATCGCCAACACAATTACTATTAAACCCATCATCATATCTTCCCACTTGACCGGGAATAAACTTTTGCAGTTCTTGGTTCATGGCTACAATCAATTGCATGCTAATCCCCCTAGTTTTGGAAATACTGCGTTCGGGGTCATGGGCAGGTGCCAAAAAAGAAACCGTTGCGGGTTTCGGAGTATTTCCTACATTAAAAATAGTGCGTTGGTCGTGTAGGTTAAAACAATAGTTGGGTTTAAAATCCTCATATATTCTTCTTAACACTATACTTTCCGGCTGGGTTCTATCCTGGGCATCCCGGTTTAAATCCACTCCGTTGGCATTGACCCTAGTGTAGGCCATGGCACCATCCGGATTTAATATGGGAACAATTTTAAGGGTACAGTTTTTTAAAATGGTAGTGGCTAGATCTGAATCCAATTTTAAATAATTTATTAGATCCAAAACAGCTTTTGTAGTAGTGGATTCGTTTCCGTGCATTTGGGACCACATCAAAATTTTCAGTTCCCCCTTACCTAGAACAATACTTTTTATAGCCAGTTCTTCCACCGATAATCCCTCGGTTTGGATTGTAAAATCTTTGGCTACATTATTTAGAAATGGGTCAATGTCCTTATGGGTAACGTATCTGCCTTTTATCGTTACTTCCTTTATATCATTATAATTTAACGGCATGCGTAAGACTCTGGTTTTGTTTGAACCGTACAAAGGTAACTTCAAAATAAATTACATTTGTAAACTATGTATGTTACAAATGTAAACAATAATAATTGGTTCATAACTCCACCTCTATAAGCGGATCTGGGCGATTTACCGTGAAATATGCTTTGTCTATTGTAAAATTACATATAACTACCAATCAATTTAAATGCTATCGTTATTTAAAGTGTTGAATTAATATATATTGTCATAATGGTAAGTGATTGCCTTTAGAATTTGGCATGAAATGATTACTTTTGTAAATAAAGTTTACAATTGTGAATACTTCTGATTTTATAAATAGAATCGATCAAATTTTGAAGTTCCATGATTTATCCGCTTCTGTGTTTGCGGATACCATAGGTGTTCAAAGATCCAGTATCTCCCATCTTTTAGCTGGCAGAAACAAACCCAGTTTGGAATTTGTACTCAAGGTTGTTGCTTCTTTTCCGGATGTTGATCTTTATTGGTTGTTGTTTGGCAAGGGGTCTTTTCCTAAGAAGGCCAAGGCCTCCACTGACGTTCAGGCAGAGTCGAAAGTGGTTGTCAACAGTGAGGTATCCCGTGACGCCAAGCCACGGAATGGGGACATAGATAAAATTATTATATTTTATTCTGACGGAAGTTTTAAATCCTATTCGGAAAAAGGAAGTTGAATTATAAGTTTTATTAGTAATTTCAGCATCAAATTTCTTTATTTTGTGGCATGACTAAATACATGACTTTTGGAGTAATGCTGCTTGTGCTTCTAGTGTGCTCTTGTTATCAGCCTGAACGCAACTGCTCCGATTTTAAAAATGGAAAATTTTCCTTTACCGCAGAGATCAACGGTGAAGAACTCACTACAACATTTGTTAGGAACGACAGTATTGAATTGGACTATTTTCAAGAGAAAGTGGATACCTCTTCCGTTAGGTGGATAAATGATTGTGAGTATATCGTTAAGAAGCTCCATCCCAAGAACATGGCCGAAGAGAAATCAATCCATATGAAGATTTTGTCTACTAGCGATAATTCGTATACATTTGAGTATAACGTTGTGGGTAGCACCAAAAAATCCAGAGGAACCGCAATTAAAATACAGTAAATATGTTTGAAATCTTATCGACTCCTGATGCATGGGTGGCTTTGATTACCCTAACTTTTTTGGAGATTGTACTAGGAATAGACAATATAATCTTCATCTCGATTATTGCCAACAAGCTGCCGCGAAAACTGCAGGCCAAAGCAACTAATCTGGGACTGCTTTTGGCTATGGTGCAAAGGATTGCATTATTGTTTGCCGTTTCCTTCTTAATTGGGCTTAAAAATCCGTTTTTCTATATAGAGAGCTCATGGGTTTATATGGGGATCAGCGGTCAGGCCTTGATCTTGTTTTCTGGGGGGCTTTTCTTGTTGTATAAAAGTACTTCCGAGATTCATGAAAAAATAGAAATGCCCGACCATGATGAGAATCAGGTTAGTGCTAAAGGGATTACCAGCTTTTCCAGTGCCATTGTACAGATTGTTCTGATCGATTTTATTTTCTCCATAGATTCAATTCTTACCGCGGTGGGTATGACCAACGGTATAGGCAACAAGCCGGGGGACGCATTATTGCTTATGATCATAGCCGTTGTTATTTCCATTATTATCATGATGGTCTTTGCCAATCCAATACGACAATTTATAAGTGCCCACCCATCTATGCAGATTCTGGCACTTTCCTTTTTGATTTTAATTGGTTTTATGTTGATTATGGAGGCAGCACATCTTAGTCATGCTAAATTCTTCGGAAATGAAGTAGGTGCAATTCCTAAAGGTTACCTTTATTTTGCCATAGCCTTCTCCTTATTTGTGGAGTTTCTTAATATTCGCATGCAAAAGAACAAGGAAAAGCCTTCGGGAGTAAAGGAATAAAAGACCTATTTCTGAGGGATACTTTTTTTTTATTTTTTATGTTGTTTCATTTGTAGATCGATCGAAAAAAAGAAACGCTTAGGGATTTTGGTTCTAACTGTGTGGAAAGGCGTATTTCTGGAGGCGGAATTATTGTTGTAACGAAGGGGTGTGAAGGGTTGAAATGACCGGATAAGTTTCCTCGGAAGATGTATTTGTAGTTATTGAAAAAAGATTGTTCTAATAATAGGCAGTGCTTCAATGATTTTTATCGACTCCAATTGATGGCAAGGTCCTGTACCTTCCTCCTAAAATCAATTTTAGGCATGTGTTAGCACCAACAATGGTTGAACATAGCCTAATCCGTAAGTTGTTATGGGTTAATTGGGCCTACTAAAGGCAACCTCTGGATTTGCAGTCTTTTGCTTTTTAAACAGTCGCTGTTGCTGTTTTACGGTTAAGGTGCTTCCGTCCGGACTCCAACCCGGAGGGCCAAAAATATACATCAGGGCGTGGGATAGTTTTTTCGAATTCTTTACATCCTTGTAGATATCCTTAAATTCATGGGTAAGAATAACTACCGGATTATGCGAATTGGGTGCGTGAATAACCCCGTACTTTACATCAATATCATCGTCCAGCTCTTTCCAGGTCCCAAACATTTTATCGAAAATATTTAAGAAACCACCGTGATTTTTGTCCAGATATTCCACATTTTGGGCGTGGTGCACTTGGTGCATGGTGTGGGTGTTGAATATTTTTTCAATGAATCCCATTTTTGGGATATAGACAGAATGTAATTGAAATTGCCATAAGGCTTCGATTCCCAAGCATACAACGACCATTTCTGGGGGGAATCCTATGGCGGGAAGCCACATGTAAAAGAGGGGTTTGTATAAAATAGTGAACCACCCGTTGCGTACGGCAGTCCCTAAATTAAAATTGTCCGAGGAGTGATGAACAATATGCGCGGCCCATAAAATACGTACTTCATGATTGGCTCTATGGAACCAGTAATATGTAAAATCGTCCGCTAACTGACAAAGAAGCCAAATATACCACGCATATCCAAAAGATTCATATCCAAGAATGTTGGTTCTGACCCCGTCTGTGATAGGGTTGAACAATTCATAGGTAAATTCAAATATTACAATTGCTGATATTACCTTGATCAAAGGCGCGATAATGGCAGAGCCAACACCCATAAAGCCGCTTGCGGCCAGATCTTTCCAATCATATAAATGATCGTCTCCATGTGTCTTGCTATAAGTGAGTTCCAATAAAATGAAAGCTATAAAACAAGGAACTCCGTATACCAGGGGGTTGGTAAAATCCATAAAAAATAATCAATTTGTGCAAATATAGGCTATTCTTAGAGTAATTCCTTAAGGAATTATCCCAATTAACCATTAATTAATACATTTTAAAATGGGTATCAGTTTTTTAATATGCTGCAGATACCCATGTAAAATCTTAAAACAGCGTTGTCTGTGATTCGTCGTCCCCTTTCTCCGGTTTTTTTTCTTTCTTAGGCTCTTGCGGGCTTGTGCCGGTTTTTGGGGAGTCCGTCTTTTGGTCTTCCTTAACCACTATGTTCTCTTCGTCTACAACTTCAATCTCACTGGTTTCGTTTTCCTTGGGTTCTTCAAAAGGGAGCGGTTCCAGGGCATTTATATTTTTAACCTTATCCGAGGTGAGTTGATTGCCTAAAGCTTTTATTCCCTTAACTGATATAAAATCCTCTAAATCAATTATTTGATTGGGTTTAGCGTCCTTTCCTCTTGGTTTTGTAAATTCAATCTCGACAACAGGTCGCCAATCGGTAGAAACGAGTTCCAAGAATGATTTTGGGTGTTCCGAAATAAACAATTCCTCCTTGTTTTCATTCTCTATCATAAAACGCTTTACGTAGTAGCGGTCTTTTTCCCCTTCATAATATATGGCAGATAATGGCTTGTTGGGGTTCCATTTTTCCAAAACAACCATATCTTCATCGAAATGGGTGGAAAGGTTGGGGATAAAAGTTTTTGCTACGCCTTTTTGGGTGACAACCAATAGCATATCGTCTCCCTTAAATTCTCCAAGGAGTTCCCCTCGGCCATCTACATTCAGTCTTCTGACTATTTCGTCGAACCATATTTTTCTTGGCTTAAGGGTGGAAACCCCTTTTTCTTTTAACTCTATGCGTTTTACCGAGTATTTGGTGACGATATTTCCTTTGGAGGCCCTACCTTTTATCAATACATCGGCGAAATCTATATCCCATTTCAGCTTCTTTACACTACCTACCTGTCTTAAAAGAACGGTAATGACTTCGGCCTCTCCATTTGGATTGGCTGAAAAATAAAGGACTTCGGATTGTGGCTTGCCGGTAGTGAGATCGTAGGGTTTATCCCTGGTAATTCCTGTGACGTTGAATCGTTTAATGTAGCTGGCCCCGCCCTTACCGTCTTTGTAGATCATATTGTAGATGGTCCGCTTGTCTTTTTTCTTGAATACGGCCACATGAATAATGTTCTTGCCTACAAAAATTTTGGAGTCCACCTTGGCAATCATCATTTTGCCTTCCTTGGTGAAAACAATTATGTCATCAATATCACTACAATCGGTTACATATTCATCCCGTTTTAGGGAGGTTCCAACAAAACCCTCCTCACGGTTAACGTATAATTTTGTATTTCTTATAACTACCTTGGTGGCTTCGATATCGTCAAAAATTCGGATTTCCGATTTTCGTTCCCTTCCCTTCCCGTATTTTTCCTTTAGGGACTTGAAATAGTTGATCGCAAATTCGATCAGATGGGCTAAATGGTGTTTTACCTCGGCAATCCTTTCTTCAAGGCTGTCTAAATATTGTTGGGCCTTGTCCAGATCGAACTTAGAGATTCTTTTGATCCTAATTTCTGTAAGTCGAACAATATCGTCTTCGGTGACTTTTCTTTTTAAATGGGTCGTATGTGGGGCGAGACCTTTGTCTATGGCTGCAATAACGCCCTCCCAGGTCTCCTCCTCTTCAATGTCCCGATAAATTCTATTTTCTATAAAGATGCGCTCAAGGGAGGCAAAATGCCATTGTTCCTCCAGTTCTCCCAGTTGTATTTCCAATTCGGCCTTTAGAAGTTCCACGGTGTAATCTGTGGAACGTTGTAGCATTTCGGTGACGCCTATAAATAGGGGTTTATTGTCCTCTATGATACAGCCCAATGGGGAAATGGATGATTCGCAGGAGGTAAAGGCGTAAAGGGCATCTATGGTTTTGTCGGGCGACAGTCCTGGCGGCAGATGTACCAAAATTTCCACTTCCGCTGCGGTATTGTCCTCTATTTTTTTGATTTTTATCTTCCCCTTGTCATTCGCTTTTAGGATGGAATCTATTAAAGAAGAGGTGTTGGTGCCATAGGGTATCTCCCTGATTACCAATGTATTCTTGTCTATTTGCTGTATCTTGGCCCTAACCCTGATCTTACCCCCTCTCAAGCCGTCATTGTAATTGCTTATATCAATGATACCGGAAGTGGGAAAGTCCGGGTAAATTGTGAATTTTTGCCCTTTAAGATGTTTTATGGAGGCGTCGATAAGTTCAATAAAATTATGGGGCAATACCTTTGTGGAAAGTCCCACCGCGATGCCTTCTGCTCCCTGCGCTAGTAAAAGCGGAAATTTGACAGGAAGATTTACAGGTTCTTTTTTTCTTCCGTCATAGGAAAGTTGCCATTCGGTAATCTTTGGGCTAAATACCACTTCAAGGGCAAACTTTGTCAATCTGGCCTCAATATAACGGGATGCGGCAGCACTATCGCCCGTTAATATGTTTCCCCAGTTACCCTGAGTGTCGATCAAGAGGTCTTTTTGTCCAATTTGCACCATGGCGTCCGCAATACTCGCATCGCCGTGAGGGTGGTACTGCATGGTATGTCCTACAACATTGGCTACTTTGTTATATCGCCCGTCATCCAATTCCTTTAATGCGTGCATGATCCTTCGCTGAACAGGTTTGAATCCGTCCTCTATTGCGGGTACTGCACGCTCCAAAATAACATAGGAAGCGTAATCTAAAAACCAGTCCTTGTACATCCCAGTAACCTTGGTAAGGGTATCGTGGGTTTCTTCTTGATTTTCTTTAGGTACTTCGTTCAGTTCTTCATTCTCTTCCATAAAGAAAGATTCGTATTAGTTTGGCCTGCCTATCGGCAGACAGGTTTATAATTGGTTTTCCTCTACTAGGTCTACCTCTACTTTAAGGTTGTTTATTATGAATTCCTGACGGTCAGGGGTGTTTTTTCCCATATAAAACTCCAGTAGGTTTTCTATGGACATGGCTTTGTCCAACATTACCGGTTCCAATCTAATATCTTCACCAATAAAATGTTGAAACTCATCCGGGGAGATTTCGCCCAATCCTTTAAATCGGGTTATTTCGGGTTTCCCTGTTAACTTTTCAATAGCCTGTAATTTTTCCTCATGGCTGTAACAGTAAAAGGTATCCTTTTTGTTACGGACCCTGAACAGCGGTGTCTGAAGGATGTACAGGTGATTTTCTTTTATTAGTTCAGGAAAAAATTGCAGGAAAAAAGTGATCAATAAAAGTCGAATGTGCATTCCATCAACATCGGCATCCGTTGCAATTACTATTTTGTTGTACCTTAAATCCTCCATTGATTCCTCTATGTTCAATGCGGCTTGGAGAAGGTTAAATTCCTCATTTTCGTAAACTATTTTTTTGGACATGCCATAGGAGTTCAAAGGTTTTCCCCTTAAACTAAATACGGCTTGGGTGTTTACGTCCCTTGATTTGGTAATGGAACCCGAAGCTGAATCACCCTCTGTGATAAACAGGGTGCTTTCCAAACAGCGATCATTTTTGGAATCTGCCAAATGTACCCTGCAATCTCTTAATTTTTTATTGTGGAGGTTGGCTTTTTTGGCCCTGTCCTTTGCCAATTTTCTAATCCCGGAGAGTTCCTTACGCTCCCGTTCTGCCTGCATAATTTTACGTTGAAGCTTTTCTGCAGTATCTGGATTTTTGTGTAGGTAGTTGTTGAGCTGGGTGCCCACAAAATCGTTGATATAGGTTCGTACCGTTGGTAGATCGCCGCCCATATCCGTAGAACCCAATTTAGTCTTGGTCTGACTCTCGAACACGGGTTCCATGACCTTGATGGCGATGGCGGAAATAATAGATTTCCTAACATCGGATGGATCATAATTTTTGCCGTAGAAATCCCGGATGGTTTTTACGATCGCCTCCCGAAATGCTGTCTGATGTGTTCCTCCCTGGGTGGTATTTTGTCCGTTAACAAACGAATGGTATTCTTCGCTATACTGTGTTTTGCTATGTGCTAAGGCAATTTCGATATCGTTACCCTTTAGGTGTATAATAGGGTAAGTCATGTCCTCAATATTATTATTGTCTTCCAATAGGTCTTTTAGACCGTTCTCGGAATGGAATTTCTCTCCATTGTAAATAATGGTGAGACCAGGATTGAGGTATACATAATTTTTGAGCATGCGTTCCACATACTCGTTCCTATACTTGTATTTTTTAAAGATAATTTCGTCAGGAGTAAAGGATACCTTGGTTCCTTTTCGCTTTGAGGTGTCTTCCGGGCCTACTTCCGCAACTAGGTTTCCTTGTTGAAATTCTGCGGTTTTAAGCATATTATCCCTAGAGGACTGCACTTTGAAAAAACTGGATAGGGCATTTACCGCTTTGGTACCAACCCCGTTAAGACCAACGGATTTTTTAAAGGCCCTTGAGTCGTATTTACCACCAGTGTTCATTTTGGATACTACGTCCACTACCTTGCCCAAAGGTATTCCCCGGCCATAATCCCTCACATTTACCACATTATCTTTGATAACGATATCTATGGTTTTGCCGGCACCCATTACAAACTCATCTATACAGTTGTCTATAACCTCTTTTAGGAGGATATAGATACCATCATCTGCAGAAGAACCATCACCCAATTTTCCAATATACATTCCCGGACGCATCCGGATATGCTCTTTCCAGTCTAATGAGCGAATGTTGTCTTCTGTATATTGGGCGTTATCTGACATGGTCTAGGGCTTTATCCAAAGTGTTGCTAATATAGCAAGTGTTATAAAAAGATGAAACCCCTAGGCGTTAAAGTAATTAACAAAGGAAATCAACGATTTGTTGATAGTAAGGGGTTTTAAGTGCAATAATTTCTTAATTAAGAGAACAATAGCAATCACAAAAATATAAAATATTATTGATTATTTGAAGGGGCGCCAAAGCCGGCCCAATTTCAGTATCCTTTTAGGATTCTATGGAGCAGAGCGATTTAAAATGAACAAATCCCAAAAGAATTTTGTAATAAATTCTCTTAGGATTTGATTATAGAGTTGAAATTGGCAGGTGTTATACTAATAAATGACGTTAGGGATTACACGTTAAACCTAAAATGCATTACATCGCCATCCTTAACAATGTATTCTTTTCCTTCTACACGCATTTTTCCAGCTTCCTTAACTTTGGCCTCACTGCCAAAGGAAACAAAATCATTATAGGCAATAACTTCAGCCCTAATAAAGCCCTTTTCAAAATCGGTGTGGATTACTCCTGCAGCCTGTGGAGCCGTGGCGCCCACTGGAATGGTCCATGCCCTTACTTCCTTTACCCCGGCGGTAAAATAGGTCTCAAGGTCCAATAACCTATAAGCTCCCCTGATCAATTTGGCAGAACCGGGTTCGGTGAGTCCTAAGTCCTCCAAGAACATTTGTCGTTCCTCATAACTCTCCAATTCCGTAATATCGGCTTCGGTTCCTACGGCCAAAAAGATTACTTCTGCATTTTCATTGGCAACAGCAGCTTTAACTTGCTCCACGTAGGCATTGCCAGTGGTAGCTGCATCTTCATCCACGTTGCAAACGTACATTACTGGCTTGTCTGTAATGAACTGTAAAGGTTTTACAAATTCTGCGCGATCCTCCTTGTTAATGTCCAGGGCGCGTACAGAGGTACCCGTTTCAAGGCCTTGTTTGATCTTTAGTAGAACAGCTTCCTCTTTTTGCGCTTCCTTATTTCCTGTTTTGGCGGCCCGCTTTACTTTTTCAAGCTTTTTATCTACGGTCTCCAAATCCTTTAATTGAAGTTCAATGTCAATGGTCTCTTTATCCCTCACCGGATTTACAGAACCATCTACGTGTACAATATTTTCGTTGTCAAAACAGCGTAGCACATGCAAAATTGCATCTGTCTCGCGAATATTACCCAAAAACTGGTTGCCAAGACCTTCGCCTTTACTGGCACCTTTTACCAAACCGGCAATATCTACAATTTCTACAGTTGCAGGCAATACTCGTTCAGGATTTACAAGTTCTTCCAACTTCTGCAATCTAGTGTCCGGTACGTTTACTACCCCAATATTAGGTTCAATGGTACAAAAAGGAAAATTGGCACTTTGTGCCTTGGCGTTGGACAAACAATTAAAAAGTGTGGACTTTCCTACATTGGGCAATCCTACAATACCTGCTTTCATGGTCGAGATCTATATTAAACGGGAAACATAAATTAAAAACTGTTTCCCAGCTTTTTTTAAAACAGCTGCAAAGATACTATTTATGTACGTGTAAGAACACACATTAACAATCTTAATTATGTAAAAATAAAATACCTAAATTAGAAGACATAACACTTAAAACCATTAATATGAAAAAAATCATCTTATTGACAGCTTTTATGTTGGGCAATTTTGCATTAACAGTTGCTCAAAACTCCGTGTCCGGGAGCATTACGGATGATAGTGGCGAACCCCTGGTGGGGGTAAATATTGTAGAAAAGGGTACTACCAATGGAACAACAACCGATTTCGATGGCAATTATCAAATTTCGGTCATGGATAATGCAACGCTTGTCTTTAGCTATATTGGTTATGATACCAAGGAGGAAATTGTCTCCGGAAAATCGGTTATCAATGTTACCCTGTCCGGTGGAATGATGCTGGACGAGGTGCAATTGGTAGGTTCCAGAAGTCCAAAACGAACCTCTACGGATACAGCAGTACCGGTAGATGTTATTGACATTGCAGAAGTCTCTACCCAAACGGGCCGTGTTGAAGTGAACGAGTTGCTGCAGTATGCGGCTCCGTCCTTTAATGCGAATAAACAATCGGGTTCGGATGGTGCGGATCATATAGATCCCGCAACCCTTAGGGGGCTAGGTCCCGATCAAACCTTGGTGCTTATCAATGGTAAAAGAAGGCATCAGTCTTCCTTGATCAATATCTTCGGAACCAGGGGGCGTGGCAATACAGGTACCGATTTAAATGCTATTCCGTCATCGGCCATTAAAAGGATAGAAATATTGCGCGATGGTGCCGCAGCCCAATATGGTTCGGATGCCATTGCGGGGGTAATCAACATTGTTTTGAAAAACCAAACGGATAAGGTATCGGGCTTTATTAATTATGGAGCCTACAATACCAATGCAAAAGGAGATTTTCCGTCTGGAACACCCAATACCGATGGCAACCGATTGGATACGGAGAAGGATGGTAACGCCATTGGCAGTGACAAAAGTTTTGATGGGGGTTCGCTAAAAGCCGGAGTGAATTTTGGTGCCGCTATTGGAAATGACGGTGGATTTGTCAATGTCACCACGGAATATATCAGCAAGAACAAAACCCTAAGGCCTGGATTCGATTTCAGGAGAGGTTTTGGAGAGGCGGCGATAGACGGTTTTAACTTAATGTTGAATGCTTCCGTTCCCCTATCCGATAATTCGGAATTATATGCTTTTGGTGGTAGGAACTATAGGGATACGGATGCCTACGCATTTACAAGAAATGGAGGTAATAGGGTAATCCCCTCCATATACCCCAATGGATTTACGCCAAGGATTACTTCCAATATTATTGATAATTCCTTCTCGGCAGGTTTTAGAACAGAATTGGATAATGGCTGGAAATTGGATATCAGCAATACTTATGGCAAGAACAATTTTCATTATTTTATAAAAGGTACCCTTAATGCTTCATTGGAGGATGTATCTCCCACCGATTTTGACGCGGGTGGACATAGTCTGACACAGAACACGGTTAATTTGGATTTTTCCAAGTATTATGAGGATGTTTTGGAGGGGATGAACTTGGCTTTTGGTGCTGAATATAGAACGGAAAATTTTATCATTTTTGCCGGCGAGGAGGGGTCTTGGGGCACCTATGACGTAAATGGGCTTTTAATTACGGACCCGGCCAACCAGACCCAGCCCATCGATCCGGATTCGGGCGATCCACGTCCTGGGGGCTCCCAAGGTTTTCCTGGATACAGTCCCAAGAACGAAGTGGATAGAAGCAGGAGTAATTTGTCCCTGTATGCCGACGGCGAGTTTGATCTAACCGAAACCTTTTTGTTAAGTGCAGCCGCTCGATTCGAGAATTTCAGTGATTTTGGAAGCACCTTGAACGGGAAATTGGCCGCAAGGTTAAAAGCATCGGATAATGTTAATATTAGAGGTTCTGTAAGTACAGGTTTTAGAGCTCCTTCCTTGGCCCAAAAATATTACAATCTGCAGTTTACGAATTTTGTAGGTGGGGCTGCCTTAGAATCCTTATTGTCACCCAATAACAGTCCTGTAACGGCTTCCTTTGGAATAGATCAGTTAACAGAGGAAAAAGCCCTTAATGCCGGTTTGGGT
The DNA here is from genome assembly GCF_000733925.1 of Arenibacter algicola. Classification (NCBI taxonomy): domain Bacteria; kingdom Pseudomonadati; phylum Bacteroidota; class Flavobacteriia; order Flavobacteriales; family Flavobacteriaceae; genus Arenibacter; species Arenibacter algicola. The sequence goes on along the minus strand of NZ_JPOO01000003.1, from coordinate 528,530 downwards.
TTTACCGCAACTTTTGGGGATTTTACAGCAACTGTGGATGGCTACTATATTAAGGTTGACGATCGTATAGTGCTTACTGGTAATTTTGATGCGCCCCAAATCCCCAACGTGGAGGCGGCACAATTCTTTGTTAATGGTGTGGACACCAAAACTACGGGCTTGGATATAGTTCTGGCTTGGAAGAAAAGTTTTGATGACAATAGGTTATCTGCCACTTTTACGGGCAATATAAACGATATGAAAATAGATAAGGTAAACAATGGTAGTTTGGATGAGCAAACTTTCTTTGGAGAAAGGGATAAGGGGTTTTTATTGGCTTCTGCCCCAAAAAGCAAATTTACCCTGAATATGAATTACAGTAGGGATAAGTTTGATGCCGGTCTGGCATTCACTCATTTCAGCAAGGTGGAGCTATTGGATTACCAAATGTATGAGTCCACCACCGATTATGCCAGTTTTGAGGACCAGATCAATCAGGCGACGGATACCTATGATGCCAGGCTCGTTACCGATCTGGTATTTGGTTATCAATTATGTGATGGCCTTAAATTAAATGTAGGGGCTAATAACCTATTTAATGTATACCCTGATCAGCAGGACGATTGGGTAGAAGGAGGAGGTTATTGGGACTCCGTACAAATGGGTTTTGGGGGAGCCTATTACTACGCCAAAATAGGGTTTACATTTTAAGGGATGTTGACAAAAGGAAAAAGGCTGCTTTAAGGCAGCCTTTTTTATATTGAAAGATTGGCAAGGAACCTTAATAAGGAACTGGAATTGCCATAGAATATCTAAAAAAATTGAGCACCTCCAATTAAATTTAAATTGGGGAATGCCTAGTTAGCCTAATGCATAACCTATTCAGGATGCATAAAACGCTGTTTGCCCAAAAGTACTTCTTCGGACTCAACATGGTCTTCATCAGGTACGCAACAGTCTACCGGACACACCGCGGCACACTGTGGCTCGTCGTGGAATCCTTTACATTCCGTACACTTATCAGGGACAATAAAATATATCTCATCGCTTACCGGCTCCTGGGATTCGTCCGCATTAACGGCCTTCCCATTGGGCAGTACAACATCTCCCTTTAAAAGGGTTCCGTCGCTGTAGCGCCAATCATCCGCACCTTCATAAATTGCAGTATTTGGGCATTCAGGTTCACAAGCTCCACAATTTATGCACTCATCTGTTATTATAATTGCCATATTTTATATTTCTTTTATGCTGATTTAATTTCAGTATCAATACTTTTGTACAAAGGTAAAGCCTAATAAAATCTTTTACAAATATAATGACTGACCTTAGACATAGACTTAATGCTTTTGTTAAACTTGGTAGTTTTTTTAAAGAATATTGCAAATATGCAAAAAACAAAACTCAAATAGATGATATTCAGTATGCATGGTTTATAAAATTCGATGAAATACTGGTATTGGCCGGACATCATAATGGCTGGTTTACCCCTGAAAATATTTTATTCAGTTTAGAAAGTTGGTCGGAATTACTTACGCCATCAGAACTGGAACGTTGGTTATCTGTGTACGATTTGGGTAAAAACAAGCCTAAGACAGTTGCCTTGATCATGGCAGGTAACATCCCTTTGGTGGGCTTCCATGACTTTATAAGTACCCTCATAACAGGAAATAAAGTCTTGGTAAAACTATCCTCCAACGATAAAATTTTATTGCCCTTTATTGCCCAATATTTAATTGAAGTTGAGCCTTCCTTAAAAGATCAAATTTCATTTTCGGAAGGGAAACTGGAAAAATTTGATGCAATAATTGCTACGGGAAGTGACAATACTTCTCGCTATTTTGAACATTATTTCGGGAATAAACCAAATATTATTAGGAGAAATAGGAATTCGGTGGCCATACTTAGCGGTAATGAAACCAATGATGAGTTGGCTGCATTGGGCGAGGATATTTTTAGGTATTACGGATTGGGCTGTAGAAGTGTTTCCAAATTGTTTGTTCCAAATGATTATAATTTTGATGCCCTTTTTAAGGCCCTTTATCCTTATAACACCATTATTGAACAACATAAGTATGCCAACAATTATGATTATAACAAGGCAGTTTACCTAATGAGTTTATATAAAATTTTGGAAAATGGTTTCCTTATGTTTAAGGAGGACGAAAATTATGCTTCGCCCATTGCGACCGTTTTTTACGAGTTCTATGAATCCCCGGAGGAATTGAAAATTAGGCTTACCAATGAAAAGGATAGGATTCAATGCATGGTAGCCAAAGGATTTATAGAAGACGAGGTGCCATTTGGGCTAACCCAAAAACCATCTTTAACGGATTATGCGGATAATATTGATACTGTTGATTTTTTGTTGAAAACATAATACAATATTCTAGGTCGGCACTACCCTACTTCCTAAAATATTTATGACCTTTAACCTTTGAAAAAAGTATATCCCAATTTGAAAATAACTCTTTAAAAGCCGTAGTGCGGACATGAAAAAAAAGTAATTAAGTTCCTTTTAACTTGGAAATTGCTGCTTTTTTTAAGCACATATATGGAATATAATATTTGAATAACCCTAATTAGTGATAAATGAAAAAACATAATTTTAGTGCCGGCCCTTGTATCCTGCCACAGGAAGTAATCATAAAAGCTTCTGAGGCTGTGTTGGATTTTAATGGATTGGGGCTTTCCCTAATAGAAATTTCACATAGAAGTAAGGATTTTGTCGCTGTAATGGACAAGGCAAGATCCCTGGCCTTGGAGCTATTGGGCCTCGAAGGAAAGGGCTATCAGGCCTTATTTCTGCAAGGAGGAGCTAGCATGGAGTTTTTAATGGTAGCCTACAACTTATTGGAAAAGAAAGCCGGATATCTTAATACGGGTACCTGGGCAGATAAAGCGCTGAAGGAAGCCAAGCTTTTTGGCGAGGTCATTGAGGTGGGATCATCCAAAGACGAGAATTTTAGCTATATCCCCAAGGGTTATACTATTCCAAGCGACTTGGACTACCTGCACCTAACTTCCAATAATACCATTTTTGGAACCCAGATAAAGAAATTTCCAAAAACGGAAGCTACTTTGGTCTGTGATATGAGTTCCGATATATTTTCCAGACAAATGGATTTTTCACAATTCGACCTTATTTATGCCGGTGCCCAAAAGAACATGGGTCCTGCCGGAACCACTTTGGTAGTGGTGAAAGAGGAGATCCTGGGCAGGGTAAGTAGAAAAATTCCATCTATGCTGGATTACAAGGTTCATATAGAGAAGGAAAGTATGTTCAATACCCCTGCAGTATTTCCAGTTTATGTTTCCATGCTTACGCTGGAATGGCTTCAAAAGTTGGGAGGAATTGCTGCTATTGAAGAGATAAATGAAAAGAAAGCCCAGCTATTATATTCGGAGATAGATTTGAACCCTTTGTTCAACGGCTTTGCCCATAAGGAGGACCGTTCCAATATGAACGCCACCTTTACGCTGGCAGAGGAAAAGCTGAAAGATGTATTTGAAGAAATGTGTAAAGAAGCTGGAATAAGTGGGATAAACGGACATCGTTCTGTGGGAGGATATAGGGCTTCTATGTATAATGCCCTTCCTTTGGAAAGCGTCGGTACCTTGGTCGACGTAATGAGCGAATTGGAACGAAAGGCTTAGAAGTTTAGTTCCTGGGCCTGGGCCCGCTGAAATAGCAAGGCAAAGTTCCTGTGCAAACAATAGGGCATTTCATCTAACTATTTCCTTGAGGTACACAATTGGATCGACTTGGTACCAATAGTAGATTTTAAAAATATAATAATCAACACTTAGCATGAAAATTTTAGCAAACGACGGAATATCAAAAAGTGGCAAACAGACCTTGGAGAATGCCGGTTTTGAAGTTTTGGCGGTGAATGTGGCACAAGAACAGCTTGTATCTTACATAAACCAAAATAAGGTTTCAGTGCTACTGGTCAGAAGCTCCACTAAAGTTTTTAAGGATGTAATAGATGGATGCCCTGCCTTGAAAATCATAGGCCGGGGTGGCGTGGGAATGGACAATATAGATGTGGATTATGCAAAATCCAAAGGCATACACGTCATCAATACTCCGGAAGCTTCATCTTCCTCTGTGGCCGAACTGGTTTTTGCCCATTTGTTCAGTGGAGTAAGATTTTTACATGATGCCAATAGGAATATGCCGTTGGAAGGCGATAGTAATTTTAAGAAACTTAAAAATGCCTATGCCAAGGGTATCGAACTAAGAGGCAAGACTTTAGGGATTATAGGGTTTGGGAGAATTGGTGTGGCAACAGCCAGAATAGCTTTGGGGATTGGTATGAAAGTTATTTTTACCGACCCTTTTTTGGATGAGGCCACGGTGACAGTTCCTTTTTTTGACGGCCGATCAATTTCTTTTGAACTTAGAAGTACGCCCTTGGAAAACTTGTTGAAAACCGCTGATTTTATTAGCCTTCACGTTCCTGCCCAAAAATCCTATCTTATTGGCAAAAGCGAATTTGGTCTAATGAAGGACGGCGTTGGCATTGTAAACGCTGCCCGAGGGGGCATTTTGGATGAGGTGGCACTTGTTGATGCACTGGAAAGTGGGAAAGTGGCCTTTGCAGGATTGGATGTTTATGAGTCCGAACCAATTCCGGAAATACGCATTTTAATGCATCCTGATATTTCCCTAAGTCCACATATTGGGGCTGCAACAGAGGAGGCCCAGGATAGGATAGGTATGGAGTTGGCATCACAAATTATTGATCTTTATAAATAGTGGAAGTGGGTATAAAGTAGTGCTATTTAAACTCTTTTTTGTATCTTAAAAAATATTAATTACTAATCATAACACTATAAAAATGTCAGGATTATTGGATCTTTTAAGCAGCCCAATGGGCAAACAATTAATTAGCGGGGTTGCAAGTCAAACTGGTCAACCAGAAAACAAAACAGCAGATGTTTTGAGCATGGCTATGCCACTTTTATTGGGTGCCATGAAGAAGAATGTGTCTTCGCCACAAGGGGCTGAAGGTCTAATGAATGCCCTTTCTTCCAAACACGATGGCGGATTGTTGGATAATCTTGGCGGTCTATTCGGAGGAGGAGTTGATCAGTCCGTTATAAATGACGGAGCAGGTATTTTAGGCCATGTCTTTGGAGGAAAGCAAGCTAATGTTGAAAATGCTTTAAGTCAGAAATCGGGATTGGATGCAGGATCTGTTGCCCAAATCCTTAAAATAGCCGCACCTTTGGTAATGGCCTACTTGGGTAAACAAAAAGCACAGAGCAATGTAAATGATGCCAATGGACTAAATAGCTTATTGGGCAGTATGCTTGGTGGGCAACCAGCACAGAACCAGAGCTTGATTACAACTTTATTGGATGCTGATGGTGATGGAAGTGTATTGGACGATGTTGCCGGGATGGTCATGGGAACCAGCAAAAAGAAAAGTGGATTGGGAGGCTTGCTAGGCGGACTTTTTGGCAAATAACAGATTTAACATAATATAAGGAAAGCCATTTGTAACATAAATGGCTTTTTTTGTATCTTATAGGAAGGAAATAGACGATATGTAAGTGTAGTGAATCTCGGTTATTAAACCTGTAAAATCTGTGCTGTTACATATTTTATCTATGTCCTTTGAAAATATATAAGCGATGAAAAAGATTATTTTTACCATAGGAGTTGCAATCCTTTTTGTTTTGTCCTTGGCCAATTGTAGCAGTACTAAGCAAGCAATTTCAGTTACGGACGAGGAGAAGGCCGCTTTTTCCCAAACAGAGGGAGACACTATAACTATTCGGGATGATAAAACTGAATATGAAATTATTATAATAGAACCGGGCTTCGATTTTTGGCTTCAAAGTATTGCCAGGCCCGAAGGTTACTATTCCCAATCCTTTCTGGAAAATAGGAATAGGATTATGGTTATAGAATGGAATCAGAGGGTAATGCAACCGTATAGATATAATACCAATCTTTATGAGCTCCGAATAGATTATGACCCTAATATAGATTATGGCTACGAGGTAAATTATAAATTATACAACTACTTTATTTATTTTCAACGCAAATACAATCAAAGATTGGGACCATTTGTTCCACGTGTATAAAAAGTTATCTTTGCAATGATTTTTTAAGGTATGAAGAAATTAAAACAACGTTGGGGAGTAAGCTCCAATTTACAGCTCGTAATAATTTTTATAGTATTCTCCATTACTGGTTCATCCTCGGTTTATGCTGCAAAGCCATTTCTAGATTGGATCGGACTATATAGGGAGAATTTTTCCCCCGATTTTCTATGGGGAGGCCTTATTTATTTGACTTTCAGAATACTGCTCATTTTTCCCATTTATCAATTCCTTTTAGTTATTTATGGGTGGTTGTTCGGTCAGTTCAAATTCTTTTGGGAATTTGAGAAAAAGATGTTGAGCCGCATGGGCTTAGGGTTCATCCTTAAATAATTATACTTTTCTTAACAATCATTTTGTTGGGATACCACTAGATTTGAATGGTGAAGATTTATTTGAGAAATATAGCCTTTTCTTTTATAGCCGTCCTCTTGGTCGGGTTAATAACCCTGCCTTCAATATTAAAACTAAAACATGCCATTTTTGAGCACCATACCTTTGTCTGTAAAGAAAAAGGTAAGCTGCATATACATGAAGTAGAATTGGATTGTGATTACCATAAATTCAACCTTACGCATTACTACACACATTTCCAACAGGAGTTTACCACATTTACTGTCATCGCTAAATCAAAAAAAATTATAAACTTTTATAATTTTTTAAGTAAGTATCAGAAACTTCATTTCTCCAGAAGGGGACCTCCATCCACTATATATTAATTTTCACGGGACTTATACAATTTTTGGACATGCTTGCAGTGTGACCAAGAAACGCTATAGTAATATAGAGGCGGCCCAATACATATTGATATTTAGACAGGCCGTTATCTTTAATATTCTTAGAGCCTTTGAGGTATAAAGCTGTCCATATAAGTACCAAGCTATTATAAATAATAATTTGGAGGTGAATTGCCACTAGGTAGTTCTATTCTTTACCTAAAAAAAAATAAATGAAAAATGTAATTCTGTCAATGCTCTGCATTTTGACATATATATCTGCAAATTCACAAAATAGCCTTTCAGGAAAAATAATTAACAAAGAGAACCAGGAAGGCTTGGAACAGGTCACCATATATTTTCCGCAATTGGAAAAGGGCGGTATTACTGATAGTGAAGGGAAATATATTATTGAAGCTTTACCCACGGGGACCTATAAAATAGTGGCTTCCTATTTAGGTTTTCAAACATTTTCCGGAAATATCACCATAGAAAAAGGTAGTAATACCTTGGATATTTCCTTGTCCCCTAGTGCCATTGAAATGGAAGAAGTTATTGTATCTACCCCATTCCACAAATTACAACGTGAAAATGTAATGAAGGTTGAATATGCAAAGCTATCAACCCTTAAGACCCAGGGGGCCCCTACTCTTGTGGAAGGTATAGGGACCATTCCTGGTGTAGATGTAGTTTCCACGGGGGTGGGAATAGGTAAACCGGTAATCAGAGGGCTTACCTCTAACCGTGTACTGGTTTACACGCAGGGGATCCGGTTAGAGAACCAGCAGTTTGGGGCAGAACATGGTTTAGGAGTAAACGAAGCGGGAATAGAAAGTGTTGAGGTAATTAAGGGTCCTGCTTCCCTATTATATGGATCGGATGCCATGGGAGGAGTACTATATCTAAACCCGGAAAAATTTGCGGCGTCCAATAGCACGGAGGGAGATATAAACTTCAATTATAATAGCAATACCCAAGGTGTAAGCAGTGGAGCAGGAATTAGAACTTCAGGGGAAAGATTTAAATACCTTCTGCGTTTGGCAAGCAATAACCATGTAGATTATTTAGGTGGAGATGACAATAGGGTTACCAATTCCAGATTCAACGAAAAAGATTTAAAAGCGGGATTTGGTTATCAGGCAACCTCCTTTAAAAGTGAATTAAGGTATAATTACAACCAGTCCAATTTAGGGATTCCGGAAGAGGTAGGTCTGCAAACTACCTCAAGAACGCCGGATTTACCATATCAAAAATTGGACAACCATATTTTGAGTTCCAATACCAAAATATTTTTCAACAACTCCAATTTGGACATCACCTTGGGTTACATAGGAAATAACCGTAAGGAATTTGAAGACCACCATCACGATGAAGAAGGCGAAGAAGAGCATGAAGAAGAACATGAAGAGGAAGGGGATGAAGAAGCTGCCTTGGATATGAAGCTGAACACCTTTAATTACAACCTACTGTATCATCTCCCTAAATGGGACAAGTTCGAAACTGTTGTTGGCGTACAAGGGATTTATCAAACCAATAAAAATTTTGGGGAAGAGATTTTAATTCCGGATGCAACTACCCAGGATATAGGATTTTTGGGGACCACACATTTTCACCTCAATCAGAACAACGATTTTCAAGTGGGACTGCGCTATGACCATAGACAAATAGACGGAAAGGCCTATGGTATTAGCGGGGAAGACGGTTATATTGCCCCTTTAAAAAGAAACTTTAATAGCTTTAATGGTGCCTTTGGATATAAAAACAATTTTTCAAGGCAATTTACGGGCAGAATCAATGTTGCTACAGGGTTCCGAGCTCCCAATTTGGCAGAACTTACCTCCTATGGTACCCATGAGGGCACCAATAGATTTGAAATAGGAAATGCAGACCTCAAAAATGAACAAAACCTTCAAGTTGATCTGGCTTTGGAATTTCAAAATGAACATTATGAATTTTTTATCAATGGTTTTCACAACACTATAAAGGATTATATATTTATAGCACCCAGTGGAACCTTTATGGATGAAACTCCTGTTTACAACTATCTACAACAAGATGCCACCCTTTACGGCGGGGAAATTGGATTTCATTTGCACCCCCATCCGTACGACTGGCTGCATATAGAAAGTAGTTACCAAACGGTGTTCGGCGAATTACAGACCGGTGACCCCTTACCTTTGATACCTGCCAACAAATTGACCAATACTTTGAGGGTAGAGTTTAACAATGCTCGAGGCTGGTGGCTTCGGTCCAATGCATTTGTTTCCTTGAATACCACCTTTAAGCAGGGAAAAGTAAGCATTTTTGAAACAGTTACCCCTGGATACTCCCTTTTAAATGCCGGCTTAGGCGGGGATATTAAATTTCTTAAAAAATCCATGAATTTTACTCTTAGTGCCAATAACCTGTTGGATAAAGCATACATTTCCCATCTGTCCAGATTAAAAAGTGACAATGTTCTGAATATGGGAAGATCGGTTGTTGTTGGTCTAAACATTCTATTGTAGGAGACTTTAGTCCAAGAGAAGTCTTTATGCTAAATGGTTCGGATTCAATTATTACATTTATAATAAATACCTACGGTTTAGGTTTTCTTAGGCCGTAGGTTATTTGTTTCCAAAAGGAATTTGGTATTTTTTCATCACCTTCAAATCCCAGTTCAATAGAGCCACTATCCTCGGGGATATAATCGGTTTTAAAAATATAATCCCACAGACTGAGGCTGATTCCAAAATTAACCCCATATTTTCCATCTGGTAAATCATGGGCATGATGATATAGATGCATTACCGGGTTGTTTAAAAAGTACTTCAAAGGGCCCCAGGTAATTTTAATATTGGCATGGTTGAAATGTCCTATGGCTATGGCAAAGAAATGGACAATATAGGCCTGTTCGGGTTCAAAACCGCCCAAGATCATTACTCCAAAAGTTTTTAAAGGTTTATAGAATACATTTTCCATCCAATGATACCTGAGATGTGCTGCAAATCCCATCTCTTTTACACTGTGGTGTATTTGATGGAATTTCCATAAAAATGAATACTTGTGAAGTAAAATATGGGTAAACCATTGTACAAAATCCAAAATAAGAAAAAAGATCAATAATTGAAGCCAACTGGGAAATTGTGACATATCAATAAGGGCTAGACTACTTTGTTTTATTCCCAAATCGCTAAAAAGTAGGCCCAATAACTTGTAGAAGCCACTTATGGCAATGGCGAAAAGGAAAAAATTGAAAAACATATAAAAACCATCCAACCAAAAATCCCTTCTAAAAATGGATTGATCCTTGCGCCAAGGAAATAAAATTTCCAGCATCCAAACCACTAGCGAAATAATTATCAGCCCCCAAAAATAATTCATATACCACGGAACCTCGAATATTATGGATTTCCAAGTCCAATTCGCAGTTCCTACAATCGCATTGATGAAACCTTCAAAATATTTTTCCACGATCTTTTTCCTTTACATTTCACCCATGAAATATTATTCCTCCAGTGGGTACCACTCTATATTAGTCAGTGCTTCCCTCCTTCCCTTACTTTTGGTTGGATAATTTGTAACCAAATAATTAACAATGATTTTTTCATTGGGTCCCAAATCCCATAAATTCTGTGTTTTTTGCATCCAGCGAATGATCTCTATCCATCGCTCCTCGTTCATTCTATTCTGTATAACCAATTGGGCGGAATGACAATTGGTGCAATTGTTGACCACCGTCATTAAACCCTCCCCATCCTTAAATCCGGTTCTTAGGTGGATACCATTTTCTATCTTGTCCCAGTCTTCATCTTCCCCAGTGTTGCCAATAATTTCAGAATTGGGGGTATCCCCTTTGAAGGAAAAAGCCGACGGATCCATCATATAGGTAATTCCCAATACCCCAATTAACAAAACCAGGGCGAACGAAATCACTAAGACACTATAGAATGACTTGACCTGCTGTCTAAATTTATCCTGTTTGTTCATTTAACTAACTTTTACGGCAATTCTATGGCATGCATTGTTCAAGTATCCTTTGGGGTTCCATCCTGGCAACAACATGGGCTGGCTTACACCATTGGCATCTGTGGCCCGGGCCCAAACTTCATAATATCCTGATTTTGGAAAACCTATACTTGCCTTAAAATGCTGCCAAGCTAGACGGTTTGCAGGTTTTTCCAACAAGCATTCGGACCAGGTAGCTCCAAAGTCGATGGAATAGGAAACCTTGGAAATTTCCAATTCCCCGGCCCAAGCATGCCCCCTAATATTAAGCTTCTTTCCCTTGGGGATCATGGCTCCGGATTTAGGGTAGGTTATCAAGGATTTCACGGGCATGGATTCTATAATGCACATGTCTTCATCCTTAACTTCTTCACCCGGGGCAACCGGATTACAGGGCACCTTATAAGAGGTTCCCGTCATTTTTTCCCCATCATGGACTATATTTCGAACGCTGATTCTATTGACCCATTTTCCTGATGTAGAGGCGGGCCATCCCCCACATACCAAACGCAAGGGATACCCATGTACCAAAGGAATATCCTCTCCGTTCATTTTAAAGGCCAACAGGGTTTCAGCCATCATGGCCTTGGAAATGGGAACTCCCCTTGAAATAGGTTCTTTGTTGGGGTCCCTACTTAGGTGTTGGTCTGCTGCATGATAACCTATATACACGGCATCATCCTTTATTATAACATCTTTGAGCACATCCTTTAAACGAACCCCTGTCCATGTGGCGCAACCTACAGCCCCTATTGTCCATTGGTTTCCCTTAGCAGGCGGGTCGAATTCGCTCCTGCCATTGCCTCCGCATTCTAATGTAAGTTGATAGGTGTGATGGGGAAATCTTGTTTTAAGTTCATCCAAGGTGAAGGTTTTCTTTTCTTTTATAGATTCACCATCAAAAGTTATGGTCCATTCCTTTGCATCAATATTTTCCGGAACAAGTCCGTTGTTACGGATAAACATATATTTATTGGGAGTAATCCTATCGTCCAACAAATGGGCAACCGCCTCCATATTCCACGGTTTGCTGTTCAGGACTACCATTTCCTTATCCTTATTGAACATTTGAAATGGATCTGGATCCTGAAGCCCCAATAGGGTATAGTTTTCAGGAATATTAGCTCCATATACAATATCCAGACCCAGTATTCCTGCCAAAGAACCTAAGCCGGTTTTTTTGACAAAATTTCTTCTTTTCATTTACTTAATATTATAATACTAGATAAATCTAAGAAAGATATGGGAAAACTTAAGTAACATTGGTCACTTAATAGACTTGCACGGTTTGTAGGCTACTTTAAGAACTTGATTATCATATTACTTGGCCGAAATATATTTCCCTCTTTTAAAGGACTTAAAAACATAAGTATAGAACCACATGATCGTAAAGGTTGGAACAATGTCCAGTCCAGGCAGCATTTCTTCTATAAAGGTTATTACACCAGCTGCCCGTCCTATCTTGCCTTTGTACAATCTGGTCATGAGCCAGCCGGCAACCGGAGCCCAGATGACGTCTGAAAACTCGCCGATCCCAGGAATAACGAAAGAAAGCATTCCTATTCCGTCAAAAAGCAATCCCAAAAATAGATTCCTTAATTTATGGTCTTTCAATGTAGACATAATTACAATTTAATTTATAGCTGTCTTAAATCAAATAAGATGCCATAATCCTGAACCTTATATAGGATAAGGTCCTAAGATAATTTTGAACTTATCAATTTCAAAAATTCGTTCCGCGTCTCTATTTTCTCAAACTGCCCCCTAAAACCAGAAGTAGTAGTTACTGAATTTTGTTTTTGGACCCCCCTCATCATCATGCACATATGTGAGGCCTCTATGACCACAGCTACACCTTGTGGTTTTAAAGTGTTGTTAATACACTCCAGGATATCATTGGTGAGCCTCTCCTGCACCTGTAATCGTCTTGCAAAAACATCTACCACCCTGGGTATTTTGCTTAGGCCAACGATATGGCCGTTAGGAATATAGGCTATATGAGCTTTGCCAAAAAATGGTAGCATATGGTGTTCGCACAAGGAATATACCTCAATATCTTTTATGATTACCATTTCATCATAAGATTCCTTGAACATAGCTCCTTTTAGAATTTCTACGGCATCCTGCTTGTAACCTTGGGTTAAAAAAAGCATGGCCTTTGCCGCTCTCTCCGGAGTTTTTACTAGACCGTCCCTATTGAGGTCCTCCCCTATTTCATTGATAATAGATGAGTATCTGGATTTGACCTCGTCGGTAATTTCCAAGTTATATTCTTCCAAATTTCTATATTGTGTCATAAAAGTCCTGTCCTAAAATTTATCTCATTGTCGCCATCACAATATAATCATTACCATATTATAATAAAAAGAATATCATATCAGAATTTTTTCTTTATGGTCGAGTTTTTACGGCCTCCCATTAAAATGGATAATAATGGCGCTACTGGAGAATAACTATTTTGTATTCTTCTTGGTAATGTTTACTTTCAACCCATAATTAAAAAGGATGATCAAGGCTACAAATATCAATAAATTTTACGGCAATCTTCAGGTGCTCAAAGGAGTTGATTTGCACATAAAAAAAGGAGAAGTGGTGTCTATTGTAGGCCCTTCTGGAGCAGGTAAGACTACCCTCTTGCAAATACTGGGCACTTTGGATACCTTAAGTAATAAGAATGACAGCAGCTTGTTAATTAATGATGAAGACGTAACTAAATTATCGGATAAGGCTATGGCCAAATTTCGAAATAGCCATATTGGCTTTATTTTTCAATTTCATCAGTTATTACCGGAGTTCACGGCCTTGGAAAATGTATGTATCCCGGCATTTATTAAGGGAACAAAAAAGGAAAAGGCAGAATTAAGGGCTATAGAACTGTTGGAGTTTCTGGGTCTTTCCCATAGGTTACAGCACAAACCCAATGAACTTTCGGGCGGCGAGCAACAGCGGGTGGCAGTAGCAAGGGCTTTGGTGAACAACCCTTCCGTAATTTTTGCGGACGAACCCAGTGGAAATCTGGATTCGGAAAGTGCTGATAATCTTCATAAATTGTTCTTTGATCTTCGGGATGCCTTTGGGCAAACTTTTGTTATTGTAACCCATAATGAGGAACTTGCCAATATGGCCGATAGAAAACTGACTATGGTGGATGGATCCATTACGCAATGAAAATACTTGCCAAGGTCTTGAAATTTACAAAAGCTCCTGCTTATAGACGCTTGGACCATGCCCCTAATCCCTTAAAATTAAAGATTGTTTTGGCTCTATTGCAATGGGGTATTATAATTGGTATAACTGTCGGTATATTTAACCAATGGTTGATAGGGCTTTTGAAAATTGATCTTGGAGAACATGCCATTGAAACGTTTCTACAGAACTATTCCATTGTTCCACTTTTCCTTATGGCAGTAATTATTGCTCCGGCAGTCGAAGAAATTTTGTTTCGCGGCCCGTTGATCTGGTTCAAGAATAAGAAATATTTCAAATATTGTTTTTATGCTTCTGTTTTATTATTTGCGGCTGTGCATATGACCAATTTTGAAATGACAAGGGAAGTATATTATATTGCACCGCTCTTAGTGGCGCCACAATTGATCTTGGGCGTATTTTTGGGGTATGTTCGTGTTAAATTGGGACTACAGTGGTCTATTTGTTTGCACGCCATGTATAATGGTATACTGGTTATCCCCATACTTCTTTACAAATTATTAAATTTCCCTTTGGAATGACGCAGGATGAGTTAAAAGAATTTTTGGATGCCAAGGTAGAAGAGTATAATCGCCCGGATTTTTTATCTACAGACCCAATCCGGATACCTCATGGATTTACAAAAAAGGAAGATATAGAGATCAGTGGATTCTTAACCGCTACAATTGCTTGGGGCAATAGAAAAAGTATCATCAACAATTCGGAGCGAATGATGGAACTGTTGGAGAATTCCCCTTTCGACTTTGTAATGAACCATCAAAAGAGGGATCTGGAAAAACTTCAAGGGTTTGTACATAGGACTTTTAATGGGGAAGACCTAAGGTATTTTATACGCAGTCTAAACAATATTTATAAGGAACATGGTGGATTGGAAAACGTATTCGCCTTGAAGGGGGATATAACTTCCCTGCAAATGTCTATTTCCCAATTCAAGACTATATTCTTTGAGTTGGACCATCTGGCTAGAACCACAAAACATGTTTCCGACCCTCAAAAGGGATCTGCGGCCAAACGAATCAACATGTTCTTGCGCTGGATGGTAAGAAATAACAGCAGCGGCGTGGATTTTGGTATCTGGGATAAGATTTCGCCTTCGCAATTGTCTTGTCCATTGGATGTTCATTCGGGCAATGTGGCACGCAAATTGGGACTAATCCAACGCAAACAGAACGACGGCAAGGCCTTGGCGGAATTGGATGCCAATCTCAGAAAATTGGATCCCCATGATCCGGTAAAGTACGATTTTGCTTTATTTGGTCTGGGTGTTTTTGAGAAATTTTAAAACCGATCTATTTTAGCCGTACCTTACTAAAAATGTCGGGATCCCCCTTAGATTTAAAAATTTCAGACTAATCCGCCCCTAGATATTGTTATTTGCTTTTATTTGGTCACTTATATTACTTGTCGTGGTCCTGAAGGGATTCCAAAATTTCCATTTCACTGTGTTTTTTGGAGAAATTCATGGCACATTCTATCAGGGCCAAGTGCGAATAAGCCTGCGGGAAGTTTCCTAGCAACCTTTTAGTCTTAAAATCGATATCCTCACTAAATAAACCCAAATGATTGCTATAGCTTAACAGTTGGTCAAAATGTTTCATGGCCTTCTTTTCGTGGCCTATCTTAAACAGGCTATTGATGAACCAAAAGGTACAAATGGTAAAGGATGAGGAGGGCAGTCCAAAGTCATCCTCATTTTTATACCTATATAGCAATCCGTCATTGCAAAGTTCTTTTTCAATGGCCAGTACCGTGCTTACATATTTAGGGTCTTTGGGGTCAATGAAGCCGTAGGATTCCATCAATAAGACCGAGGCGTCCAAATGCGGCGACCCATAAGATTGTGTAAATGCCTGTTTTTCTTCGTTCCACGCGTGCTGATGGATATCCTCCCTGATCTGTTTTTCCAAAGTACGCCATTTATCCACTTTTCGCTTTTTACCAAAAAGTTCGGCTACTTTAATCGCCCTATCGATGGCTGTCCAGCACAGAATTTTTGAAAACGTAAAATGCCTATCTTCCGTACGGAATTCCCATATTCCCTTATCGGCCTCTTGCCAATGCTTATTTACGATCCAAACAATACCTTTGGTAATTCCCCATAGCTCTTCCCCATTTTCTATTTCCGTGTCAAATTTTTCCAATTGGGTATATATGACGTCCATTAGGATACCATAAATATCGTTCTGTCGCTGTTTATATGCGGCATTTCCTATTCTTACTGGTTTGGAACCCTTGTACCCTTTTAAATGGTCCAAAGTTTCCTCGGTCAACTTTTTTTCTTTGTTGATGCCGTACATGATCTGTAATTTCTCATCCTTATCGGGGATGAGGTCGATAATAAATTGTAAATATCGTTTGGCTATATTCTTATGTCCTAATTGGCCCACGACCTTGATAACCATGGAAGCATCCCGTATCCAACAAAAGCGATAGTCCCAATTTCTGACCTCCCCTATGGTTTCAGGGAGCGAGGTGGTTGCAGCGGCAAGAACTGCCCCCGACTTGTCATAACTCAACATCTTTAGGGTTAGGGCACTTCTTTTTATCTCGGCATCATATTTCTTATAAGTGGGTGTCTTACTGGACCAATTCAACCAGTATACCTTGGTGCGCTCCAGTTCCAAATAGACCCTTTCCAAGGTTGGTTCCAATATCTTTTCATTGTAGCCCAAGAGAAAATACCCATCGCTTTCCAGAACTATTTCTTCTTGCGAAATGATATCTTCCTTGTTGAAGGAAGTGTAGAGAAAAAAAGTGTCAAATTTTACTTCATGGGTTAAACTGGCAATAAAACTTTCTTTCACATAGGTATTTGTTTTCCCCATGGCATACTCCAATTTGGGATTGTACAAAACCTTGAATACGGGTTTGCCGGAAAGGTGTTTTATATATCTTATAATTTCCGGTGGTGCATTGTATCCCCCGCTTGGTTTGTAATAACGCGGCATAAAATCCTGTATTTCAAAACTATTTTCACCATCGGAAAATTTAGTGACCAAGATTGCAGTAAGGGGAATATATTTTTGTTCTATGGTATAAGTGTCATCTACAAGGATTTCAAAGCTACCTCCTATTTCATCATCTAAAATTTTTGCAAAAATGGAGGAGGAATCAAACTCTGGTAAACAGCACCAGTCTAAAGAACCCTTCTTAGAAATCAATGCAGCACTTCTACAATTCCCTATTATACCGTAGTCTAAATTATCCATATATCATTTTATTCTTTAAATAAACCTAATTAGTAGGTTTTACACATCATTTTACCGAAATTTAAGGAAATTTAATGCGAATAACCTTTAAAAAAAGCAAATTATGGACAAAACTATCATAATCTCAAATAGATTACCCGTTCAATTACAAATTGACAATGGAGGCATCACTGCAATACCAAGTGTAGGCGGGTTGGCAACGGGTATGAAATCTGTTCATACAGGGGGCGATAGTTTATGGATCGGTTGGAGTGGATTAACGGATGAAGAGATTCCGGACGGACTTGCTCCTGAAATAGACAAGGCCTTGGCTAAACACGGGTCGTCCAAAGTAAATCTAACTGCGGAGGAAGTAGATGGTTTTTATTATGGATTTAGTAACCGTACCATATGGCCTCTTTTTCATTATTTTTTGGAATATTCAGAATTTGAGTTGGAAAGCTGGGACACCTATAAAAGCGTTAATCAAAAATTTGCGGATGCCATTTTGAAAGAAGCAGGGGAAAACGATACCATTTGGGTACATGACTATCAATTAATGCTGGTACCACAAATGGTCAGGGAAAAACGCCCAAATATTTCCATTGGTTTCTTTTTGCATATTCCCTTTCCATCATACGAAATCTTTAGAACCTTACCCTGGCGTAAGGAAGTTCTAATGGGGTTGTTGGGATCGGATTTGGTAGGTTTCCATACCTATGATTACGAACGGCATTTTTTAAGTTCTGTTCGAAGGTTATTGGGGCTTGAGGTTAGTTTTAACGATATTTATCTGGAGGATAGGGTTATTAAAGTGGATTCTTTTCCTATGGGAATCGATTACAAGAAATTTAGTGATGCGGCTAAAAAACATGATAAAAACAAAACTGGTGAGCGATCTGAATTACAGCGCAGGCTGGATATGCACAAGGAATCGGATCCGGAGGCCAAATTCTTTTTATCTATAGACCGATTGGATTATTCCAAAGGGATTGCAAAACGACTTAATGCCTTTGAATACTTTTTGAACAAATACCCACAGTATAAGGAAAAGGTTAGACTTATTGTTCTAGCTGTTCCATCAAGATCAAATGTGCCACAATATCAATTATTGAAAAAAGAAATAGACGAATTGGTGGGTAGGATCAATGGCGAATTCTCTACCGTGAGCTGGACGCCCATTTGGTATTTTTACCGCTCCATGCCGTTCGAGAACCTGATTGATCTTTATACCTCCAGCGATATTGCCTGGCTGACCCCAATACGTGATGGGATGAACCTTGTAGCCAAAGAATATATTGCAACAAGAACGGATAAAACAGGCGTTCTTATCCTGAGTGAGATGGCTGGTTCCGCTAATGAAATGAATGAAGCCCTGCTCATAAACCCCAATAATTTTGAAGAGATTGCGGATACCCTTTACGAGGCCATTAATATGCCGGTTGAAGAGCAGAAGGCAAGAAATGCCATTTTGCAAAAGAGATTGGAAAGGTATAACGTTGAAAAATGGGCCAATGATTTTATGACCTCCCTGAAAAATCAAAAACTAATAGACCATTCCTATAAGTCGCGCAGGTTGTCCAATGATATTTTGAGCGACATTAAAAAGGATTATATTAAAGCGAAAAAAAGATTAATGTTCCTGGACTATGATGGTACCTTGGCGGGCTTTCACGGGGATCCACAAAAGGCCAATCCGGATGAGGCATTGTATGGTTTGTTGGACCGCATGTCCGCATTGGAAAACACGGATGTCTATTTAATTAGTGGTCGGGATAAGGACACTTTTACCAAATGGTTTTTACCAAAGAAGTACAACATGATTGTGGAACATGGGGTGTGGATTTCCGAAAATGGGGAAGATTTTAGAATGTTGGAGAATGTAAAAAAAGATTGGATGGAAAAAATTCACCCAGTATTGGAATCTTTTGTGGATAGGACGCCGGGTAGTTTTATTGAAGAAAAAAACTATTCCCTGGCATGGCACTACCGAAAGACCGATCCAGATTTTGGCCAAAAACGGGCCACGGAACTCAATACAGTACTTACAAGTCTTATAGCCAACGACGATCTGAGCATACTTAATGGAAATAAGGTTATTGAAATTAAGAGCAGTAATGTAAATAAAGGTAGGGCTGCCATGCGCGTATTTTCGCAAAAGGAATATGATTTTGTATTTGCCATAGGTGATGACTGGACCGATGAATTTATGTTCCAGGAATTACCGGAAAGCGCCATTACGGTAAAGGTAGGTAGGCAAAAGACCCAGGCTACTTATTATGTGGACAGCATTAAAAATGTCCGTGGACTATTGGAGCATTTTATTGATTAAGAAAGTAAAATCTTGCGTAATCAAATATAGGTTGTTGCGACTATTTTAGATTATATCTGTTCATACATGTCCGTTGTGAAACCTATTGCCAAATTGAAGTCGGGTTCTTATATACTGCCCATCATTATAGTTTCGCAATTTGCGTGCACTTCGTTGTGGTTTGCTGGTAACGCCGTTTTGGATGACCTAGTCCTAAAAACAGGATTGGGAACCGAAATTATTGGCTATGTGCTGTCTTCGGTTCAAATAGGTTTTATTTTGGGCACCTTGGTGTTTGCTATTTTTATGATTGCGGATCGCTTTTCCCCTTCCAAAGTTTTTATGTTCAGCGCCTTCTCGGCAGCAATATGTAATATGGTGCTTCTGTTCCAGGACATCTCCAATACAACACTTTTTATGGCAAGATTGGGAGCCGGTTTTTTTCTTGCGGGCATTTACCCTGTAGGGATGAAGATAGCAGCCGATTACTATGAAAAAGGCTTGGGCAAGGCCCTTGGATATTTGGTCGGTGCCTTGGTGCTGGGTACGGCATTTCCCCATTTGCTGCAAGGCTTGAAATTGAGCGAAGATTATAGCATTGTAATTACAATAACCACCTTATTGACAATTCTGGGCGGGGCAACCATTTATTTTATGGTCCCCGATGGTCCGTATAGAAAACCTAGTAAGGTGTTGCAACTAAGAGCAGGAATGGCACTTTTTAAGATCCCTGCATTTAAGAAAGCGGCCATAGGCTACTTTGGACATATGTGGGAACTATATGCGTTCTGGGCCTTCATTCCCTTTGCTATTAAAACTTACAATTCCATTCATAATAACCATCTTCCGTTTTCCTTGTGGACATTTTCCATTATTGGTCTGGGCGGTATTTCATGTGCCATTGGCGGACATTTTGCACTTAGATGGGGAAGTAGGAAAGTTGCCCTGATTTCATTGCTGCTGTCGGGGGTCCTCTGTATAGCCTCCCCTTTGTTTTTTCTCCTGCCCTCCTACCTATTTCTATTGGCTTTTTGCCTTTGGGGAATGTTTGTGGTTTCGGATTCGCCCCAATTCTCCACCTTGGTGGCTTCTGCAGTGCCTTTGGAGCTAAAGGGTACGGCACTTACCCTGGTAAATTGCATTGGTTTCTCTATCAGTATAATTAGCATACAATTGCTAACTTACTGGTTGGAAGTTGTAGATTCCAGTTATATTTTTACAGTTCTGAGCATTGGTCCTATTCTAGGAATATGGGCACTGCGAAAAGGAGGACTTAACAAATAATTAAGAAGTTAATTTTACGGATAAACGTAAATTACCAAGTTAAAACCCAAGACGAATGCACAAATTTGCTATTGCCTATATATTTTTATTTTCTGTTTGCTTAATAGGGCAAACAGACCAGCGTATCTATGATATTATGAACAAGGTTTCGGCCGAAAGAATTAAAAAAGACGTTACAACTTTGGTAAGTTTCGGTACACGCCATACCCTAAGTGATACTATTTCCAATACAAGGGGAATAGGCGCAGCAAGACGATGGATCAAAAGCGAGTTCGACAGGATTTCCGAAAAATGCAACGATTGCCTTGAGGTAAGCTATCAAAGGGACTTGGTTAAAAAGGAAGAAAGTAATCGGATTCCAAAGGATGTTTGGGTAGTTAATGTTGTGGCCATCCAAAGGGGCACCACATATCCGGATCGCTATATTATTATGAGCGGGGATATTGATTCGCGTGTCAGCGATGCCAACAATTACACTTCGGATTCTCCCGGTGCCAATGATAATGCCAGTGGTATGGCAGGGACTATAGAGGCGGCTAGGGTCCTTTCCAATTATAAGTTTGAGAACAGTATCATATACCTAGGACTTTCAGGAGAGGAACAAGGTCTTTTTGGGGGCCAGGGCCTGGTAAAAAGTGCCAAGGAAAAGGGATGGGATATTATTGGAATATTCAACAACGATATGATAGGCAATATTAAGGGGGGAGATGGAATTATTAGTAATACCGATTTTAGGATTTTTTCTGAACCTGTGCCCCCTACCGAGACGGAAAGGGAAAGAAATATGCGCAGGTTTTATGGAGGGGAAGTAGACGGTATTTCCAGACAATTGGCTCGATACGTTTATAAGAACGTTAAAACCTATATGCCGGAAATGAACCCAATGATGATCTATAGATTGGATAGGTTTGGACGTGGTGGCCACCACCGTCCCTTTAATGATGCGGGTTATGCCGGAATAAGGATAATGGAGGCACATGAAAATTACACCCAACAGCATCAGGATATTCGGGTAGAAAATGGAATAGCTTATGGAGATGTTATGGAACATGTGAATTTTGACTATGCCAAAAAATTAACTTCAGTGAATGCCATTAATCTGGCTTCCTTGGCCTGGGCACCTCCTGCCCCTAAAGAAGTAAAAATCGGAGGTATTGTAGAACCATCGGCAAAATTTCAATGGAGCAAGGTTCCCGGCGCAACCGGATATAAAATTTATTGGAGGGATACCACATCCCCCACTTGGGACCATAGCAGGTTTGTGGGCGACGTTTCGGAATTTACCTTGGAAGGTGTTGTATTGGACAATTTTTTCTTTGGGGTGTCTGCTGTTGGGAAGGACGGTTTTGAAAGTGTAGTGGTGTTTCCAAATGCGATTTTAAGGTAAAATAGGACGGTTAGAACTAAATTGTATGAAATTAAATTTACAAATACTTGTCCTCGTGTTGGGCTTTAGCGGGATATTAAAGGCCCAAGGATCAAAACAACTTTCCGATTCCCTTATACATGCGGAATGGGTAGATTTTGAAAGGGATAACGGTAGCGTTTTAAAGGCTTTTGTTGTGTATCCTGAAAGCCGTGCAGCTACCAAAGCAGTGATTGTAATTCACGAAAATCTGGGATTAAATGAATGGATAATGACCTTTTCGGAGAAGGTGGCAGGCCAAGGATTTTTGGTAATATCCCCAGATCTAATATCGAATCGCGTTGAGGGTATTGAAAAAACTACCGATTTTGAAAATAATGATAAGGTTAGAGATGCCATTTATGCCCTGGATCAGGAGCATGTAACAAAAGATTTGAACTTGGTCTATAATTACGTAGAAAATGACCCAGCCGTCAATGGGAAAATTTCGGTTGTTGGATTTGGTTGGGGGGGCTCCCAGAGTTTCAGTTATGCGGCACAAAACCCAAATCTGGAAAATGTAATGGTTTATTACGGTGCGGCCCCACAGGATTTAACTATATTAAAATTTATTAAATCGCCAGTATATGGTTTTTATGGTGCTGCCGATAATAAGGTAAATATGACGATTCCCGATACTGAAAAAACAATGAAGGATTATGGTAACCTTTATACTTTTGACATATATGAAGACGCAGGTCATGCTTTTATGAGTAGGGGTGCCCAAGAAGCTTATGGACCAAATAATATGGCTTATGAAAAGTCATGGAAGAAATTAATATCGCTTTTAAAATGAAGAAAATAACGATATGCTTGTTGTTCGGTTGGGCTCTTTCCTCCTATTCACAACAGCCGACGTTTACCAAACAGGATACCCTAAGAGGCAGTATTACCCCTGAGCGCTCTTGGTGGGACCTTAATTTTTATAATTTGAGTGTTGAAGTGAAACCCGATGAGAAATTCATTTCGGGTAGTAATATAATTCGTTATACAGTTTTGGAAGAACAGCAGCTGCTGCAAGTAGACCTTCAACCGCCTCTAATTATTGAAAAGATTACCCAGGATGGACATAATTTAAATTGGGAATCGAATGGAAACGCCCATTTTGTCACCCTTAAGAAGCCACAACGGAAAGGGGACGTAAATGAAATAAAAGTGTATTACTCTGGTCATCCCAAAGAAGCAGTCCGAGCCCCATGGGACGGTGGTTTCTCATGGAAAAGAGATAACAATGGAAAACACTTTGTAGCCACTTCCTGTCAGGGTTTGGGCGCCAGCATCTGGTGGCCAAATAAGGACCATATGTACGATGAGGTAGATAGTATGGCCATAAGCATTACAACTCCAAAAGACTTAATGGATGTCTCCAATGGAAGGCTTCTAAAAGTGGTGGAAAATAAGGATGGAAATACCTATCATTGGTATGTGGCCAATCCTATCAACAATTATGGGGTAAATATCAATATAGGCGATTATGTCCATTTTGGTGAAACTTATATTGGGGAAAAGGGAAAATTGTCGATGGACTATTATGTACTGCGGGATAATGAGGAAAAAGCCAAGGAACAGTTCAAACAGGCTCCAATGATGATGGAAGCCTTTGAACATTGGTTTGGCCCCTACCCCTTTTATGAAGACGGCTTTAAGTTGGTGGAAGTACCGTATTTGGGGATGGAACATCAAAGTTCGGTTACTTACGGTAATCAGTTCAAGAATGGATATTTGGGCAGAGACCTTTCAAAAACTGGTTGGGGATTAAAATTCGATTTTATCCTTATCCATGAATCGGGTCATGAATGGTTCGCCAATAATATAACCTACAAGGATATGGCCGATATGTGGATACACGAAAGCTTTACGGCCTATTCGGAAAACTTGTATGTAGATTACCACTTCGGTAAAAAAGCTGCCTCGGAATATGTAGTGGGTACCAGGGCAAATATTAATAACGACAAGCCCATAATTGGCCCTTATAATGTTAACAAACAAGGTTCGGGAGACATGTACTATAAGGGTGCCAATATGTTGCACACCTTAAGGCAACTTCTTGAAGACGATGAAAAATGGCGTACCATCCTTAGGGGGCTCAACAAAGAATTCTACCATAAAACGGTTACCACAAAAGAAATTGAGGATTATATAAGTAAAAGTTCTGGTATTGACCTTACCCAATTTTTTGACCAATACCTCAGGACTGTTAAGATACCCATTTTGGAATATGAGGTAAAAAATAAACAACTGCGATTTAGATATACCAATATTGTCAATGGTTTTGATATGCCTCTAAGACTAAGTATAAATGGTAGCGAAGATTGGTATTACCCCAATGCAGGTTGGAAATCAAAAACCTATGAAGAGGATATCCAAACTGTTGAAGTTGATGAAAATTTTTATGTAGACCCTAAAAGTATATAATTTTGAAAGGGATTGAAGAATTCTATTTTAAAACGGATGAGGAATGGCGCAATTGGTTACACGAGCATCACAAAAGTTGTTCTGGGGTTTATCTTATTTTTTATAAAGTAGCCCACGAAAAGGATAGTATGCGCTGGGAAGATGCCGTAAAGGTTGCCTTGTGTTTCGGATGGATAGACAGTACCGTTAAAAGCCTTGGGGACGGAAAACGACGGCAATATTTTTGCCCTAGAAAGTCAAAAAGTGTTTGGAGTAAACTAAACAAAACCTATATTAAAGAACTCAAAAATAGGGGAGAAATGCACCCAAGTGGACTGACCAAAATTAAGGAAGCTAAAATGGATGGTTCCTGGAATGCTATGGACGATGTTGAAAATGGTGTTATACCAGGGGATCTGAAACTTGCATTCGATGTGGAGCCCACAGCCTATGTAAATTATCATGGTTTTGCCGCCAGTTATAGAAAAAGCTATCTTTATTGGCTTTACCAAGCCAAGCGGGAAGAAACAAGGCAGAAACGGATAAGGGAGATTATATCGCTTTGCAAGGAAAATAAAAAGGCGCGCGACCAATAAATGGTTAGCTTCGTAAAAATCTAAAAATAATAATTCAATAAAATGGACATAAATCTAGCAGTATTAATAGACGGTGACAATATTCCCTCTGCCTATGTAAAGGAGATGATGGAGGAAATTGCCAAATATGGCAACCCTACCATAAAAAGAATATATGGTGACTGGACCAATCCCAAATTGTCCAAATGGAAGAATTTGTTGTTGGAAAATGCCATAACCCCCATTCAACAATATGCTTATACCACGGGCAAGAATGCTACCGACTCTGCTATGATCATTGATGCTATGGATATTTTGTATTCCAATAAGGTAAGTGGTTTTTGTATTGTTTCCAGTGATAGCGATTTTACCCGTTTGGCTACCAGGTTAAGGGAAGCTGGTATGAACGTGATCGGCATTGGTGAAAAGAAAACCCCAAATCCTTTTATTGTAGCATGTGATAAATTTATATATATTGAGATTCTAAAAAACCAAACAGAGGAAAGTTCTTCTGAAACTACAGATAGCAAAAGGGGTAAGAAGGACAATGTGGACAAGATTACCCAAAAGGAAATTAAGCTTATTGCTTCCACAATTTCCGATCTTGCCGATGATGATGGTTGGGCTTTCTTGGGAGATGTAGGTAGTCTGCTTCAAAAGAAGCAGCCCAATTTTGATTCACGGAACTATGGTTTTCAAAAATTGACCCCATTGATAAAGTCCATTAAAAACTTTGAAATAGACCAACGCGAAAATGTTAAGGGACGGTTTAAGTTAATTTACGTTAGAAACAGGTAGATCCCTTATTTTTCAGACTAGGTAAAATAAATTATTCAGGACAGAATAGCTTGTCCAGATTGGTTAATTCCCCCTGCCGCCAATAACGGCAATACGTATTAACTTTAAACCTTTATCAAAATGAAAAAAATTAGTTTACTCATTTGTTTTGTAACTTTTCTTTCCTGTGCCCCAAAAAAGAAAAGTATTAGCCCAACAGCCATATTGATAACAGGTGTCAATATTGTTGATGTTAGCAACGGTGATATCCTACAGAATAGGCAGGTAGTAATCGACTCCGGAAAAATCAAAAAAATAGTGGAATCGGTAGAGGACGCTGAGGAATATCCTACTAAAATTGAAGCCAAGGACAAATACCTTATTCCAGGACTGGCAGAAATGCACGCGCACATTCCCCAGCCTCCTACCAGCAACACCCGTATAGAGGAAACTTTATATTTATACCTTTCCAATGGTATCACCACCATTAGGGGAATGTTGGGTCACCCTTCCCATCTGGACCTAAGGGAAAAGGCATTAAAAGGGGAAGTTTTGAGTCCCCGTATTTTTACTTCCAGTCCTTCATTTAATGGCAATACAGTAACCACCAAGGAGGAGGCTGTTGAGAAAGTTACCACATATAAGAACGAGGGCTACGATTTTCTTAAAATACACCCGGGGATGCAGTTGGAGGTTTTTGATCAGATGGTGGAAACTGCCAATGAACTTAATATTCCCTTTGCCGGCCATGTGCCGGTGATGGTTGGCATACGACATGCTCTGGAAAGCAAATATGCTTCTATAGACCATGTTGACGGTTATTTGGAAGGACTTGTACCAGAATCTGAAGGCGTTGACCCTTCTGCCAATGGGTTTTTTGGGTACTCCTTTACCCCTTTGGCCGATACTTCCAAAATTGATGAGTTGGTGGCCCTGTCCAAAAAGAACCAGGTATGGGTTGTACCCACACAGAGTTTATTTGAGAGGTGGTTTGCTCCAGTAAGCTCGGACGAATTGTTGAAACAAACGGAAATGAAGTATATGCCCGTTTCCACTTTGGAGGACTGGAAGAGAAGAAAGGATGAATCCACTAAACCTGAATCCGGGTTTAACGAAGAGCAATGGAATAAGTTCACGGCCATAAGAAGGCAGCTGATCCTTAAACTACAGGAGAATGGACATGGTATGTTATTGGGTTCGGATGCGCCACAATTGTTCAATGTTCCCGGCTTTTCCATTCATCATGAGGTTGATGGGATGTTAGAAGCGGGACTAACTCCTTTAGAGATTTTGCAGTCAGGAACCATTAATCCGGCCATTTACTTTGGGATGGAGGATACCTTCGGAAGCATAAAGGAGGGTCTGGATGCAGATTTGGTATTATTAAATTCCAATCCCCTCTTGGACATTACGGCGCTAAAACAGATTTCTGGTGTCATGGTAAGAGGAAAATGGTTATCCAAGGAATCTATAGCCGAGAAGTTGGAGCAAATAGCCGATAATGCTAAAAATAATTGATATCCGTTAATTTTTTAAAATACCATTATTGGACCATAATAATTAACGTGAATTCGACATAAAAAATAATTACAAGACATTTATTTGGTGTAAATTAAAAAATTGCGACTGTCTCCTCGAGCCTGCCTCCGGAAGGCAGGCGGAGTCGAGAGGTTATTGTACTATAACGAATTTAAATTGAGGTCTCTCCCGATAACCATCGGGATGCGCCTGTGTACCGATAGGCAGGCTCTACCGGACAAAATTATCATAAATAACTCAATAACAATTAAATATAAATCGAACTCATGTTAATTAGTTTATGTTTTTGGATGTTTACTTCGAGCCTGGAATCATGACGAAATAGAATGCTATTGATCAGATATCCCCAAAAAAAAATGTGATTTCTGTAGAAACTGTATTTTTGGGCCTTGGGCGGCATAAACTCGCTTAAACGAAACTTAAATAATAATTATAAACACAAAAAAGAAACGCGTTAACATTATGAAGAAAATTTTAGGCTTACTTATCCTTATTTCAACCTTTACTATGAAAGCACAGGTAAATGGGGAAGACAAGTTGGGATCCTGGCATATGTATTTCGGCACCAACAAGATTAGTCACAAATTAAGTATCCACACAGAAGCACAGCTCCGTTATTACGAACAGGCCAAAAATTTTAATCAATTGCTTTTGCGAACAGGCATAAACTATCATATAGATGCCAATGCCTGGACCACTTTCGGATACGGCTATATTGTTACTGATGGTAGTTTCGAGGAATTTCCAGATGAAACGAATTCTATTGAGCACCGTATTTTTGAACGGTTTTTCCTGAAAAATAAGGTCTGGGAATTTAACTTTGAGCATAGGTATACCCTGGAACAACGTTTTTTGGATTTTGGGGATCGTAACGATGTGCAACATAGGATGCGGTATCGTTTGCAGATGACCCTTCCTTTGACCAATACCTTCTTTCTTAACTTCTATGATGAAATCTTTATCAATCTTCAAGATGATACTTTTGGTCAAAACCGGCTCTATGCCGCTTTGGGAATAAATGTAACCAATAATATGAGCGTACAGGCGGGCTATTTGAAAAATCATTTTTCAGGGGCACATTATGACCGACTTCAGATAGGTGTTACCTATAATCCCGACTTAAGGGGTATACTGAAGAAAAAATAGTATTATGAACCAACAAAAAGTAAGTTTTAAAAATGTGAATGGGGAAACCTTGGTAGGGCGCTTGTCCCTTCCTGCCAACCAACACCCACATAATTTTGTACTATTTGCACATTGTTTTACCTGCAATAAAAACTTTACCGCCATAAGGAATATAAGCAGGGCCCTTACAGCGGACGGCTTTGGGGTTTTGCGTTTCGATTTCACTGGTCTTGGCGAAAGTGAAGGCGAATTTTCGGATTCCAATTTTTCTGGCAATGTGGAGGATCTCTTGGAGGCGGCCAAATATTTGGAAGAGCATTACGCTGCTCCAACTTTGATCATTGGCCATTCCTTGGGCGGGGCCGCAGTCATTCTTGCCGCGCAAAAAATATCTTCCATAAGGGCCATTGCAACTATTGCTGCACCGTCCAATCCTTTACATGTAAAACACATTTTTAAGGATGATATCGAAACCATAAAGGATAAAGGAATTGCAGAGGTAAATATTGGAGGAAGAAGCTTTACTATAAAAAACCAGTTTTTGGAAGACTTAAAATCACAATCCTTCCAGGAAACCTTAAAGAATTCTGGAAAGTCTATATTGATTCTTCATTCCCCCCAGGACCAGGTTGTGGAAATAAAAAATGCAGAGGAGATTTACATTGCGGTTCGCCATCCCAAAAGCTTTGTTTCTTTGGATGGGGCCGACCATTTACTAAGTAATCCCAAGGACGCCACCTATACCGGGGAAATAATTGGAAAATGGTCTAAAAGATATTTGGAGATGCCTGGGGCCATAGCCTTGGAAACGGAAAAAGAAGTGGTTGCCAGTTTGGATAGTGCTGATGGATTTACCACTCAATTGAAAGTCGGGAGTCATTATATCACCGCGGATGAGCCTGTTTCATATGGTGGAAATAATTTTGGTCCTTCTCCCTATGAATTGGTATCGGCCGGCCTGTCGGCCTGTACAGCAATGACCATACAGATGTATGCCAAAAGAAAGAAATGGCCTTTGGAAAATGTGGAAGTGCATACCTCCTATCAAAAATTACATGCGGACGATTGTCAGAACTGTGATTCTAGCGAGGCAAAAATAGATACTTTTCAGAGAGCCATCAAACTTACGGGCAGCCTGGACGACAAACAAATTGCCAGAATAATGGAGATTGCAGATAAATGCCCTGTTCACAGAACCTTGAAAAGCGAAATAAAAATCGATACTACTTTACTGAACACCTAGAATTGACAATGCATTTTCCATGAATTCCAGAGCATTATTAAAATATGATTAATTCATTTTAAAGAATTGTTCGACAACATTTTTTATGCTTAACTTTATAGCTAATATTTCAAATAAAATATCATGAAAAAAATCGCTTTTGCATGCTTAAGTTTACTTTTAATTACTGGAATAAGCTGTAAGGATGCCAAAAAAGGGCAAGATGGTGGGGCCGTAGAATTGGAGGCCGCTCCTTCCGAAAAATTTAGCCTGGTCACAGATTCGACCAAAGTAAGTTTCACGGCGTATAAGACGACCGAAAAATTGCCTGTTGGCGGCAAGTTTACCAAAATTAATATTACAAATACCACGGAAGGCGCTACTGCTATGGAAGCCCTGAACGGTACCACTTTTAACATTCCTGTGAGCAGTCTGTTTACGAATGATGCTACAGGTACCAGGGATCCCAAGATTTTGGAATTCTTTTTCGGTGTTATGGATAATACAGAACTTATTTCAGGGGTATTTAAAGTTGAAGGTGAGGATAATTGTTCTATAGACGTTACGCTAAACGGAAAAACCGCCAATATTCCCCTTGATCATGAAATGTCCGGAGATAACAGCTATTCCTTTAGCGGTGTAATGAATTTAGAGAATTGGGATGCCTTAAATGCCGTGGCATCCATAAACAAAGCATGCGAAGTATTGCATACTGGTAAGGACGGTGTTAGTAAGACCTGGAGCGAGGTTGCCGTACATGCCGATGTCCTTTTGCAAGAAAAATAATGCTAAATATTCAGGAAGGAGCAGTGTCTAAATATCCTTCCCTTGAAATAAAAAAAGTTTTTGACTCAATTGAGTTATAAAATAACGCGTATCCCTTCTGGTCTTGACATCCTTTCCCAAAATTGGTAATTTT
This sequence comes from Arenibacter algicola, assembly GCF_000733925.1. Lineage (NCBI taxonomy): Bacteria > Pseudomonadati > Bacteroidota > Flavobacteriia > Flavobacteriales > Flavobacteriaceae > Arenibacter > Arenibacter algicola. Next base: position 497,788 of record NZ_JPOO01000003.1, on the reverse strand, counting down.
ATGAGAACCTAAAAAAATGAAAGATGAAAAATATAAAATTATTGTCGTTGGTATTACTTTTCCTCGGCGCCTATAGTTGTAAGGAGGCAAAGAAGGAAGCCAAGGACACCATGGAAAATGTTGAAGCAATGGCCGAGGAAATAAAAGAGGAAATAGAAGTTAAGACCCTTAAATTTTCACTGGAACCTAAAAGCGACAGTAATGTTAAAGGCGAGGTAAGCTTTACAGAAGAGAACGGCACCGTAAGTATGAATGCCAATTTGTCCGGACTTACCCCAGGGGAGCACGCCATTCATATTCATGAAAAAGCGGACTGTTCCTCGGCAGACGGAAAATCTACCGGTGGCCATTGGAACCCTACCTTTGCTCCTCATGGTAAATGGGGTTCCACGGAAGGTTATCACAGGGGAGACATTGGAAATTTCACGGCAGATGCGGAAGGAAATGCAACTGTGGAGTTTTCTACTGACGAGTGGTGTTTGGGATGTGGGGACGAGACCAAAAACCTAATCGGAAAAGGAGTCATTGTGCATCAAGGGGAAGATGATTTTGTAACCCAACCCACTGGTGATGCCGGGGGAAGGATTAGTTGCGCCGGTATTATAGAATAGTGATCAGTTTGAAAAAAATTATTAAGCTGCTTTTTGGGCAGCTTTTTTTATCTTTAAAAAAATTCTTGAATGGAATTAGAAATAATTGTAGAACAATTTCAAAAAAAGGATGCTGATGCCTTTCAAAAGCTGTACAATATGTATTCCGAAAATATTTGTGGGGTAATAAATACTATTGTTAAGAATAACAGTGTTGCCGAAGAGATTTGTCAGGATGTGTTCATGAAGGCATGGAACAACGCCGAGAGCTACAATGCCTCCAAAGGCCGTTTCTTTACCTGGATATTAAATATTGCAAGGAATGCCGCCATCGATGAAATACGCAGTAAGTCGCATAAAAATAGTAAAAAGAACCTTTCTGCTGATTACTTCGTAGGTATTTTGGAAAGTATGACGGATAGTGAAGAAGGAAAAGAAGATATTATTGGGTTAAAAAAACTATTGGTAAATTTAAAGGACAAGTGTATCGAGATCATAGAGTTACTTTATTTTAAAGGGCTAACACAGAAAGAAGTATCAAAAGAATTGGACATTCCATTGGGAACGGTAAAGACAAGAAACAGAAGTTGTATTTCCCAAATAAGGACGAACATGGCAATATAATATGGATACAAAGGAATACATAGCATCAGGTATATTGGAACTATATGTTGCAGGTACCCTTTCCGATTTAGAAAATTTGGAGGTGTATCTAAATGCGGAGAAATATCCTGAAATAAAAAAGGAAATTGAGGACATTGAAGCTTCGGTTTTGTCATTGACCAAGTCCGTTTCCCCTGGGACAAAAGGATTTAGTGATATACAGAATAGAATGGCCAAGGCGGGTATTGTCAAAACCGAACCGATTAGGAACAAAGTAAGTTGGACGGCCTATTTGGGCTGGGCCGCATCCTTGGTATTTTTGGGAGGTTTAATATGGCTCTATCAGCAGAACGATCAATTGAAATTAGATATAGAAGTAGTTTCCAGGGAAAACGACGCTATGGAACTGCAGATTGCCGATTCCAAAAATTCTTTGGCAAAAACTGAAGATTTATTGAATACCATTCGTGATAAGAATATAACGGTAGTAGCACTGGGAGGACAGACCGTCTCCCCTACCTCCTACGCAAAGGCTTATTGGAACAAGGGGGAAAAGAAGGTGTATATAGATGCGCAAGGCCTACCCGATCCTCCAAATGGATTTGTTTACCAAGTATGGTCCCTGAAATTAAATCCGTTGACACCAACCAGCATGGGGCTATTGGAGGACTTTGTTGATGATGACAATAAGGTGTTTGCCTTGGCCAACCCCAACGAATCGGAGGCATTCGGTATTACATTGGAACCAGCAGGCGGTAGTGAATCTCCCAATTTGGAACAGTTATATGCTTTAGGAGTGGCCACATCTTAGTACTGGATGATTACCTAATGCAATAATACGTATAAAGGGTTTGTGGTGGAATTGTTCATTATAGACCCTTTCTTTTGTAAAAATACTTTTTATTCAGCTCTAACTTTTTAAAACGGATGTTTTAGGCAACAAATGAACTAATAATCTACTTATTTGAATGAATTTAGCAATTGACTTTTCAGTAAAGAGCCTAAACTTGATGTAATACTTTAATCATTAAAATTAAACATTATGGCAAAGACACTTTACAGCAGATTAGGCGAAATAAATGGGATTACAAAATTAGTGGATGAGGTGGTTGATCTACACATGGGCAATCCAACCGTTAGTCCGCGGTTTGTACCGTATAGGGACCAACCGGAGCGACTCAAGCTTATAAAGCATCATACTGTCCACTTCTTTTGTGCGGGTTCCGGTGGGCCTCAGCAATATGCAGGAAGGGATATGGTTACAACACATAAGGGAATGAATATTTCAGAACAAGAGTATTTGGCAGTTGTGGATGATATTATGGAAGCCATGGATAATAATAATCATGGGGATGACGAAAAAAAAGATGTTCTGGCAATTCTCTATTCCCTTAAGGAAGGTGTAATTCGCTTATAGTTGATATTGTAGCCATGGAATATGGTAGATAAATGCACAAGAATTGATCCTTAATTTTTAAAAATGGCCTCAAATTAATTGGGGCCTTTATGTTATATGTCCTCGGGAGAATATAGTCTTTAATCTAGCCACCTGAGTCCAAATTGTATGGGGGAAGATTTCAAAAAAATCAAAAACCTATGAAATTTTACTAATAATTATTCCTACAAATTAATAGACCTTTGTCTAGTTTAACACCCCAATATCTAATAATATGAACCTATCCAATTGCACTAAAGGGATACTCGGCTGCATTATTACGTTATTCTTCTGTTCCTTGTCCGCCCAAGAATCCAAGGTTTCCGACTATAGTAAGTCCAATGTCGTCCAAAATAGCAAAAGAGCTGACAAGTATCAACAACTTCTAAAACTGGGTTATAAGGAAAACGAAATATTCGAGGACCTTGGCAACGCCAACTTTTTGGTCGAAAATTATGAGGAAGCCATATTTTGGTATAAAAAGTTAATTGATGCAAACAGGAGTTCTAAGGCCAAGGCAAGTTATTATGAACGATATCTTTTCGCACTAAAAAAAATTAGATCTACAGTGGTGGAAAGTACTTCCGAGGATAAGGATTGGCTGGCTCAAATTAAAGGGGACTATCAAATAAACCGCTCCATAGAGAAAAATAACGATCATCATGAAAAAGTAAGTAAATACAGGGATTTCAACTTTCAACAACCTCAAGAAACGGTGGTATCCAGGGAACTGACTCTGGAAGATCTGGGTTTGGACAGTGAGATGGTAGCTGACATTGAGGACAAGGAAAAGTCTAAATTTGCCTACAATGCGCCAATTGCAATCACCGAAGATGGTCGTACAGCCTATTTTAGTAAGGCCGTATATTCAAAACCTTTGTACGGGGTATTTTCAAAAAAGGAATTGGTACACAGAATATTCAAGGCCAATAAAGTAAACGGGGAATGGCAGAACATAAAAGAAGTTGCATTGGCGCCCAAGCATTATTCGGCCATCCATCCTACCGTTTCACCGGACGGAAAAAGATTGTTCTTTGCCTCCAATATGCCCGGTACGTTTGGGAAATATGATATCTATGTAGCAGACATTCAAAACGACGGTTCTTTTAGTATAGCAAAAAATTTAGGTGAAAAAGTGAACACTGACGATAACGATCTTTATCCAAAAATAATAGGAGGCTCTTCCTTGGTCTTTGCTTCGGAAGGTAGAAAAGGTTTAGGTGGACTGGACGTGTTCATGGTTCAGGTAGATCATAGGAAAGTGGGGACTTCCGTTAACCTTGGAGCAGACATCAATAGTGTTGAAGATGACTTTTCAATTTTACTAACAGGTAAAAACGGAATGGGGTATGTAATGTCCAACAGAGGCGAAAGTAAAAGCCATCCTCAAAGGGTAGCATTCACTTATTCCAAAGAGAAAAGGGACAGGATATTGGAGAAAAAGCAATTCAATATTTTGGAAAGTATTGATGACAAAGCGCAAATACATTACTCAAATACTGTTTTTGAAGAGTAGAACTATCATTAATTATTGTGTAACTGATACAATGTACAGAGGTAAAGCTATGATAAATTCATAGTAAGAATTTACCTACATATTTATAATTTGGTCCTCTATATTTTTTTGGACCATTTCAGCAAAATTTTTCTAAAGCCCCGACCAGGTTTGCGGTCAACTTAAGATGAATGATCCAAGTTAAGCGAGAGACACGCACTATATGATTATAAGAAACAAATTATAATCGGAATAACATAAATTTTTCCCCTTGGATGAACTGCAGAGGTGCCATTTTTAAGAAGGTATTGCTCCTAATATTATTTTGCATTGTACTCTGCAATGATGCTTTATTTTGTCAAGAAACCAATTCCGATTTCAATTCCTCTACCTCCTACCACAACCAATTGGTCTACAATAGGTTTTTAATTCATCCTGCTTTTTCATTGGTTAGGGAAAACAAATCCTATGTAAATATTCTACATCAAAATCAATACGCCACTTTTAACGATAATAATCAAAACTATTTTCTGGGATTTGGCAACAAACTGAATGATAATACCGCCATGGGTATAGGAATCTATACCAATCGTGCCGGTGTTATGCAGGAATTTGGAATTAACGCCAACTATGCCACTTCAGTACAATTAGGTCGGAATAGTGATTTAAGTTTCGGAACCAATATCACCTATCTTAATGCAGGAATAGATAAAAACAGGATAATAGCTTCAGAAAACGACCCGGAAATATTGGATGCCAGAAAAGAGACCAGGTTGGCCCTTCAGCCCGGGGCGGTACTATCTATAGGTCAGGTCGATTTTGGTCTATATGCCCAAGACCTTGTTAGTTATAATCAAACGACCAATAGTGTTATTACCAATTTTAGCGACAAAACCCTTAAAGCCTCCCTCCAATATACGCACGAGCTCGACGCTAGGAGAGGCTTGTTTACTAATGGTAGAATTATGCCCTTGTTACAGGTCCATAGGGATGAGGAGGAGAATTTTTCTATAGCAGGATCTGTTTTATTGGACTTACCGGATTATGGTTGGCTGCAGTCAACTTTTGATGATAGGTATGGTTTGTCTGTGGGGCTGGGATTTAATCTTGGTAAAAAGATGACCCTTGGATACGTATTTGAAAAGAATTTTTTAAAATACGGTGCCAGCCTGGGTTGGAACCATGAGCTATCCTTAGCCTACACATTTAAAAATGACTTTGGCGATACTAGGAAACCAATAGTAAATTCCACCTATAGAAAGCCCACCACTACCAAGAAGAGAAAGTCGGACCCCATAGTAAAGAACTACGAAAAAGAGATTAAAAAACTGAAGGCTGAAATACAGCGAAGGGATCAAGGCATAAAATTAAGTGATCAACAATATTCGGAAGTAATTGATGACTACACTGATAAGGAGGGCTCAGGGAATGATATGTTAAGATTAGCTTCTAGTAATGACGGCAGTAGCAATAGCAATTGCGAATGCCAAAGTTCATTGGCCTACCAGAATCACTTGCTCTTAAAGGAGCTGCTTAGAAGTAGGTACGCCAAAAATGACGACTCCAAAGATCATATAATAAACCTCACTGTAAATACGGGCGATGCCGATAAATCTGGAAAAAATGATGGATGCCAAAATACCCTTGCTAACGAAAATCGTTTAATATTGGATGGACTAATACTAAGACAGGACTCTTTGGAATCTGCGAACAAGAGGGAGATTGACAAAAGGTTCGATATGTTGGTTAGGATACTGAAAGACGAAATAAAACAGAGCATGAAAACCGACCTTCAAAAATTAAATACTGAGCAATATGAAACTGCTGTTGCCAATGTGCAGGAAAAAACCATATACCGCATTAATAATGCGGAAAATAAAGAATACAACAAATTACCAATAGAGAATAAAGATTACGCCAAATTACCAATTAGGATGGAGCAGCAATCGGGGATTGCCGGTGTAAAAACAGGCTACTATTTGATTGCCAACGTTTATAAAAATAAGGAAAATGTGGATTCCTTTATAAGTGACTTAAAACACAAAGGGATTAGTGCCAAGCAATTTTTCAATAAGGAAAATGGTCTGTATTATGTGTATTTAGCAGATTACAATAAGAAAAACGATGCTGAAATGGCTTATACCACAGACTTGGATGGCAAATATCTAAATGAAAAATGGATTATGAAGGTCAATAATAATGCTGCAACCGCCGAAAATTTATATGAAGACGGGGATGAGTTAATTGACCGCTTTGAATAACTCAAATTAGTATTTGTAGGACTGTATGTCTATTATGTTCAATAGTATATGAAAAAGTATAAATTTATTTGGCCTCCAATTTTAATAATATATCCTTTAGGGTTGGACCTGAGTTACTTACAATTATAGTTTTAATAATTCAATGAAATGGTTTAATTTTTATGAATAATTCATAATAGTCCTTACAATATTATTTTGTAGGAAAATACATCGTTTTTTTATGGAGGTTTAAGATTTTATCTCTATATTTAAATTTTATTAACATAATTTTAAGTTTTAAAAACAAGGATTGGAAGATAGAGCATGGCGTTTAAGATATACCTACGGTCTTAAGATGAAGTTTAGCCAAGTGTTCCTTATTTTCCATTATAATAGTGAAGCAGAAATAGATTAAATAATATTTAAATCCCAAATCACCAAAGTATGAAAACCTACCCTTACCGATTCAAAAAGCGACAGAACTATATCTGCATAATAGCAGACAAAACAGTTCATAGCCAATTCTAGAACAGTAGTTCTTAATTTGTATCAAGTGGTGCTCTATTCTTATGGCAATACTTGATTTTTATTGCAAAAAAAGAAGTCTCCCCAAATCCCAAAACTTATGAAACTTAACGTTCTTAAAATTATTGTTATAGACAATGACCCATCGTTCCACGAAACCTACAAATATTATTTCGAAACTTATGAGGAATATTCACTTGTAGGCATATATGCTTCGGTTAAGGAAGCGCTTTTGGATTACGATAATGTTCTACCCGATATTATTGCTTCTGAAGTTTCTATGCCGGATGGCTGTGGTATTGAAGGTATTGGACTTTTTCGTAAAAAAGACCCTGAAGTTAAAATTATCATGATCAGTGGCCAAAGTGATTTTGGCATCGTAAAAAAAGCCTTCAAAAATATGGCAAATGGTTATGTTTCCAAGCCTGTCGGCATAAAGAGTTTGTACCACGCCCTGAATGCGATAAAGTATGAAGGCGCTACCATAAGCAACGATATAGCCAAGAAAATAATAGCTATGTTTCAACGAAAAGCTTATGCATCTTTTTCTGAAAGGGAAAATCAGATTATTGATTATTTATGTCAGGGAGCTACTTATAAGACCATTGCGGATAATTTATTTGTAACTCCGAGTACCGTAAACTTTCATATACAGAATATATATCTAAAATTAAATGTAAACTCTAAATCGGAGGCCTTGTCCAAATTGAGGGAAATGGAATATTCTGCCCATTTAGTTTAAATAAAATGATATTGTGTATGATAAAATAACTACTCTAAATTTTATTGCTTAAACCTGAATTTCAAAAGCAGAAGGCTCTTTGAAATTCTGATAGTATAACAACCCCGTCTTATTGCCGGGGTTTCTGCTTTAATATGTGTACAATGGTACAGAATTTACTTCTGCTTTAGCTGTAAAATCAATTAGATCAATATGCAGTTTGCGGTAAATAAAAAAGGTGCCTTGAAGCACCTTTATATTCTTAAATAAAATTATTTGTTACGAATTCATTGCTGAAATAATAAATTCCTTGAATTCCTTTGAAATAGGAATAAGTGTATTGTTAATTAAAATATCCTTGGAGTTAATGGCATCAATATGGTCCACGTTAACAATATAGGATTTATGAGCCCTGTAAAATTTCTGTTGCGGTAGTTTCTCCAAATAATCCTTGAGAGGAGATCGAACCAAAAACTTTTTGTCTACTGTATTAACCTCTAGATACACATTATCCGCTTTGATAAACTGTATATCCCCAAATTGGATTCGATAATACAGATGTTGTTTTTTAACGAAAATGGAATCCTTCAAAACCTTGTTGGACATTAGCCTATCATCTTCCTCTTCCTGACTTTCAGATGCCCCATTGTTCTTTACGGAAGTAAAGTTGGACAGGGCAATTTCAATGGAGGTGTATAAATCCTGTTGCTCAAATGGCTTGACCAAATAGCCGTTGGGCTTTACAGTCTTGGCATTTTCAACAGTGGCCCGATCGGAATTGGATGTTACAAAGATAAAGGGGATGTTGTAGTTTTCCCTAATGTGCTTGCCCAAGTCAATTCCGGTTTTATCGGAGGCTAAGATAATATCGATCAACACAAGGTCAACTTCCTTGTTCTTTAAGACTTCAACTGCCTGCTCGTAAACAATAACATTGTCTACGATTTCGTATCCAATCTCTTCCAACATAGATTGCATGTCATCTGCAATTATCACGTTGTCCTCTACAATAAGAATTCTAATCGGTTGTTCCAAGGTGTATTTATTTGATTGGTTATTATCTCAAAATTACGAAAAATTATTAAAACTAAAATAAAACAGAATCGACAATAAAAAAGTGCTCAAAGCCAACTTTTTCAATTCGGGATCCAGCAGTACCGTATTCCTAATTTTCCACATTTTATTTAGATGTATAAATATAGGTACAAATGCTGCTAAATGAATGGCATTTTTCCAATTCTGGTAATGCATGAAGGTAAAGGCCAGCATGCTTATAAAACTAATTATGATTAGGAAAACATGGTATATTTTACCGTTTTTAATGCCCATCTTCACTATCAGGGTATTTTTATTGGAAGTCTTATCGGACTCATAGTCCCTTAAGTTGTTAAGATTCAATACCCCCGTACTCAAAAGGCCTATAGCTACAGCAGGAAAAATAGCCATCGCAAATAGTGTTTTGGTATAAAGAAACATGGAACCCATTACTCCCAGCAGGCCAAAAAAAAGAAAAACGAACAAATCTCCCAGGCCCTTATATCCATAGGCCGATTTTCCAACGGTGTATTTAATGGCTGCCCAAATGCTCAGAATTCCAAGTGCTCCGAAAATTAGGGTAAAAAGAAGGTTCTTTGTACCAAAGGAGAGATATAATAGGGCAACTGTTAAAAAGACACATATTACAATTGAAATTACAATCCCACTTTTAAGTTCGTGCCTGGTTAACTGGCCACTTTGGAGAGCGCGCATAGGTCCTACCCTATTTTCATTATCGGTGCCTTTAACACCATCGCCATAATCATTGGCGAAATTTGAAGTAATCTGGAATGCGACAGTGGTTAATAGTGCAAATACAAAAATATCCCAACGAAATTGGCCGTACATGCTTCCCAGTGCTGTACCTATAATTATTCCGGACAACGAAAGAGGAAGTGTCCTCAAACGGGCCGCACTAATCCAAGCTTTAATTTTTGGCAATTTAATATGGGTCTTCTATTTCTAAACGCTTTCCTTCTTTGTACGAAGCAACGAATGCATCCTCAAAACCCATTTTCACCAATTGGAACCTAAAAGATCTGGCTTCTTCCAAGGTTTCAAAATTTCCCAGAGAGTAAGAATAAAAGGGATTGGTTTTTACGAATATTGTATTGTTGAGAGATTCTGAAGCAAGAGTTATGTTGTTGTCTACAAAGGACTTAACCTGAACGGAATAAATCTTTTCTTTATCCAAAAACTTTTTAGCCAAATAAAACTCCTTCACGAGACTTAGTTCCTCGTTCTGTTCCTTAAGATTATCTATTCTGGCCTTTATCACCTCCAGACTATCTATGGACACCAAGAGGTTATTGCTCATGTTATTTCTGTTCTCATAATTGGAAGATCTGATAAATCCTGCATTGTACGAGAAAATGGCCAGTGTGCCAATTAAAAAAAGCACGGTTATACTGCCAAATAGATTTCGCTGTATCTTACTGCGCTTTAATTCCTTGTTCTTGTATTTTATTTGATCCAATAGACGCTCATTTATGATTTGAGCCTTGTCTATGTCTTTATGCAATTCTAATAAATCACTTTCCTCTATGAATGGCATAGTCTAAATTGTTTAGGGGATGAGTTCTAAAATTAGTGAAAATAAATCGACTATTTATGTTTTTAAACTTGGTTGTTGTAAAAGTAATGGTTTTTGTTGCAAAACGACAAATAATTAAAAGTAAAATCCTTAAATAATTGGACACCACTAATTTAATGTCCGTTATTTAAAGCTGGTAAATTATAGCAACTTGATGCTATCTGGCTTAATTTCTATTTTACGTTCCTTGTACAGAGCCCCTATTCCCTTTTTAAAAGTCTTCTTGCTCATCTGCATAATTCTTTTAATATCCTCTGGGTCCGATTTATCGTGTAAATTTAGAATTCCACCATTGGCGACAAGTTTTTCATAAATTAAGTTTGCCGCAGGCTCTAAACTTTTGTATCCTATAGGTTGTAAGCTAACATCTATTTTGTTATCTGGCCTTATATTTTTTATATACCCTTTTAGTTTGTCCCCAACGGCCACTTTTTTGAAAATTTCGTTGGAGTAAACCAATCCTTTGTGCTTATGGTTTATAATTACCTCCCAGCCTAAATCGGTCAGTCTGGTAACCACAAGATCTACCTCGTCCAGGGCTTGCACTGTTAATTCATCATTGGACAAAAATTTATCCAGCTTGTTGGAAGCTACCAGTCTATCTGTTTTTTCATCCAAATAGCAATATACAACGTACCATTGACCTTCTTGCATTTTGTTGCGCTGTTCCCTAAAAGGAACCAACAAATGCTTTTCCAGTCCCCAGTCCATAAACGCACCGTATTCATTTACTTCTGCAACTTGGAGCAACTGAAACTGATCTACAGTCACAAAAGGTACCAATGTAGTAGCTACAATTCGCTCTTCATGATCCAGATAGCAAAATACATCCAAGTGGTCTCCGATCTCAAATTCCTCGGGTACATACTTATTGGGCAATAGTACATCATTACCTTCGTCATCTCCCAAAAAGAGACCAACTGTTGTGTCCCTAAGTATTTCTAAGTTATTATATTTTCCAAGTGCTATCATTTGGCAAAAATACGTTTAAAAAGAATCTCAATAAAAAAAAGCCGCTCTTTTTAAAGGCGGCTCATGTATATATTGTAGGTACTATTATTTATAGACGGATTCCTTTTTAAAGTGTTTCGCCAACATATAATAAACTACGGCCCTGTGCTTGCTCTTTACGGAACTGCCGTATTTGTCTGTTACGCTTTTAATAGCATCCATTAATTGTGGGCTATCTTTTAATCCCAGTTTTTTAATTAGGAAGTTATTCTTAACCGTTTGCAATTCTTTGTCATCCGACCCTGAAACTTTAGACGCATCCATGTTGTATATGGAAGGCCCTAATCCTATGGTAACTTTCGTCAATAAATCCATATTTGGAGTTTCACCAAATTTGTCCTTGATGTCTGCTGCATATTTTTCGATTAATTCATCTCTTTTGCTCATAATAGTATATATTCTTAATGATTAGATTAATATCTTTCTAAGATATGAAATCAAAATAACTAAGCAAAATATTGTTATTTAATAATCTAGGCGTTTTTATTTCAAGAATTTTGGGTTTTTCGGATGCTTTATAGAAATTCCCCAAGGCTTCAATTAAGTCGATTTTGTTGGAAACGGACTCAAATTCAAAGTTGTACATTTCAGCTATGGATTGGATATTAAGATTATGGGTTGTCTCAAAGAAGGTATTGAAATTGTCGGTTTCCTCTTTGCCAGGTAAAATTCTAAAAATGCCGCCGCCACCATTATTGATAACGATTATCCTAAAATTAGGTTTAATGTAATTGTTCCATAGACCATTGCTGTCATAGATAAAGCTTAAATCGCCCGTAATCAGCAATGTTGGACTGGGTTCATAAATCGAAGCCCCTATGGCCGTTGAAGTACTGCCATCTATACCACTGGTGCCTCTATTGCAGAAAACACGGATAGAGGGCTCCAAATCGAATAATTGGGCATATCTAACAGTAGAACTGTTGGACAGTTGTAGTTGATAATTACTTGGAATACTTTCCAAAGTCTTATGGAATACCCACATGTCAGAAAATGGTATTTCCAGTAAGTACTGTTGTCTTCTTAACTTGTAATGATCCTTCCTTTTTGTCCAATAGTCATAATAGTTACTTTCTTGGGACGAAGGGTTTGCCAAAAGGTTTTTAAATAATTCGTTGGGAGTCGTTTTAAAATGTTTTGTTAGACTAAAAAAGGTGTTGTATGCTTTTTTGGGATTTACATGCCAATGCATTAAGGGGGAATAATCCCTTAAAAAAGCCTTTATTTTTTTCGAAACAATAAGCCCCCCAAATGTTAGGACAATTTCCGGGCGTAGCATTTTGAACAATTCTTCCTTGTTGGCGGATTTCTCAATAGGAGCTATTATACTGTCTATATTGGGGAAAAAGTTGGGATGAAATAAATTGGAAGTACATTCCGTCATTACCACAACCGTTGGATCTTTGGCAAGAATTTCCAAATACATTTTTTCAACCGCGTTAGGCGGATTTACCCCGACCAACACCATTTTTCGGGAAGCATTTTGCCAGCTATGAATATAGTCCTGCCATTCGTCTAGACCATTTTCCCCTTGCTTCTTCAATAACTCAATCTGTGGCAAAAGTGGGGATTCCTCCACTGTTTCGTACAAAGGCTCTTCGAACGGAATATTTATATGTACGGGAGTATTATTGGCAATGGCAATATTAAGTGCCTTGTTAAGTGCTTTGTCATTGTACTCTTGAACCAGAAATTGGGATTGGTCAATATTTTCTTCCGCTAATTGATCTGGGTCATATTTCCTGATTTTATGGGTTGAATGACAAACATCCTGTTTTAGGTTTGCGGAGTGACCAATATGCTTTTCAAACACATTTTCCTGTCTTATGGTTTGTCCGTCCCCTATATCCACTTTATAAGAGGGCCTATCCGCCGATATAACAATTAGTGGTATATCGCTATAGAAAGCTTCCGCAATGGCGGGATAATAGTTTAACAATGCACTGCCAGAGGTACATAAAATTACTGTAGGTTGCATTAGTTGCTGTGATATGCCCAGAGCAAAAAATGCAGCGCAACGCTCGTCAACGATACTATAACAATTAAAAAAAGGGTCTTCCGAAAAACTTATGGTCAAAGGTGCATTTCTTGATCCCGGAGATATAATTATATTTTTAATGCCCCTTGCTTTGCAATGATGGACAAGTGACTGTGCGGTGGGAATATTGGAATATTTCATTATTGCAAAAATACAACTCAGGTATTTCTAAAACCAATTCATAGCTGGTTTTTGGTTTACTTTAAAACTATATTTAACATGGTCCTACTTTTATCCAGTGTCTCCTGCCATTCCTTGTCGGGGACCGACCTACTGGTTATGCCGCCGCCAACATAGACTTTTACCTTGTTTTCCAGTACCTGCATGCATCTTAAATTTACATACAAGGAGGTTCTGTTCTTTATGGTCCTATAGGCCATATTTTCCTGATTTTTTCTTGTTGATGGCCGTCTGATATCTTCCTTAAAATTTAACTCTCCCAAAAAACCTGTATAGAATTGGCGTTCATAATTCTCATTTTCCAAAATAAATTCTTTAGCCGCATTTTTTGGTAGTCCACAAACGGCCGGCGTTGGGTGTAGGACTTCTATAATTTCTTGGAGCCGCGAATTATTCATATTTCCAGAAACGGACGATTTAATATGCCAAAGATTGCCCGCTCTAATAGACATGGCCTCGGATACCTCTAGGGAAGAAACCTTGTCTTTCAGTGAACTTTGAATAAATTGGGTCACCATCTCCTGCTCTTCAATTTCTTTTTCTTTCCAAATTGGTGCTTCTCCAACCTTATGCAATTGGGTGCCAGCTAAGGACATAGTCCTAAATTTATTGTTTTCAGTTTCCAAAAATATTTCGGGAGTGGCTCCCAACCACAGCCCAATTTTAGGATGGAACCAGATATAACAAAAAGCTTTTGGATATTGGAGGAGCAAATCGCTGAACATAACAAAAGGGGTCTTTGAGGTCCCTACTTCTATACTTCTGGATAGTACCACCTTTTTTAAATTTCCCGAATCAATGCTTTTGATTGCCTGTTCTATTAATTTGAGGTAAAAATCTTTATCGGAGTCCTGATCTAATGAAGGGGAAATTGGATTTTTGGCGTTTACCGGTTCCGATTCAAAGGTTTCCTCTAAAGCTTCGTCCTCTTTAATTAAGACGGCAGGTCCTACCCCATTAAAGGGTGCGAATACAAAGCCACTCTCGGTAAAGTTGTTTATATAATGTAATTCCCGGTCATTTTGAAAAATTACCTTTACTTCAGCCTTATTGGGTTTTCTATAGGCAACAAATGGCAATCCTTGACGAAAGTGCTCTTCAATTTGATCTAAAAAACCTAGGGACATACTATTTTTTGGATAAGGCAATGGTGGTAAGTTTGCAAATTGAAATTAGGTTTCCGTCTTTATCCGTTACTTTAATATCCCAAATCTGTGTGGTACGGCCTTTATGTACCACCTCTGCCCTAGCGTAAACATCTCCCTCCCTGATGCTTTTGACATGATTGGCCGATATTTCCAAACCACGAACAAAAAATTCTTTGGTATCCAAAAAAATGTGGGAAGCCATACTTCCTACACTTTCGGCCAATGCCACAGTGGCACCACCATGTAAAACCCCATCAGGTTGATGTACCTGCGAAGTAACTGGCATTTTTGCCACCAAATAATTCTCTCCAACATCAATATATTCTATATTCAAGGTTTCCATTAGGGTAGCTTTGTTATGCTCATTGCAAATTTTTAGAATTTTCTCCTTGTATTCGTTCATGAATTATTTTTTTGTAAAATTAAGCATTAGAAATTCAACAATTGTGTTACTTTATACCTTATCCCAAAATTGATGGAACTCAAAGAAAAGCAAATTTCATATACTGCCACCAATACCTATTGCGCCTTGAACATCCTGAGCGAAAAAACCAAGAATGTTTGGATAGTATTTCACGGTATTGGATTTTTGAGCAGATATTTTATTAAATATTTTAATGAATTGCCCAAGGAGGAAAATTATATTATTGCTCCACAGGCTCCCTCAAAATATTATTTGAACAAGGATTTTAAGCATGTTGGAGCTAGTTGGCTTACCAAGGAAAACACGGTTTTGGAAACGGGGAATGTTTTAAATTATATGGATAATCTGTTGGCCTCGGAAAAAATACCCGCCCATTGCAGACTAATTGTATTGGGCTTTTCCCAAGGGGTGTCCATAGCTGCCCGTTGGACCGCGAAAAGTAAAGTTAACCTAGATCAATTGATATTATATGCTGGTGGTATCCCAGAGGAACTTACTCCTGAGGATTTTAAATTTTTACTTACCAAAAACGCCAAGATAAAATTGGTGTTGGGCAATAAGGATGAATTTATATCGGAATCCCGTCTACAAAGAGAGAAGGAAAAGTTGAAATCGCTATTTAACGGAAAAGCCGAATTGATTAAATTTGATGGTGGGCATGAAATAAAAAAGGATATTTTAATCAATCTAATTACATGAAAAGCTTTAGCCCAATTCTGGAAAACGATTTTGTGAAACTGGCGCCACTGTCAATGAGCAACTACCATCATTTATTGCCTATTGCCGGTCAGGAAAAACTTGTTCAATATTCCCCTTCTGATATTGAGACACCCGAAGCACTAAAAAAGTATGTGGAACAGGCTCTGGAGAAAGAAAGAAATTTTACGGCCATGCCCTTTATTATCTACGATAAAAGGAATAAAAAGTATGCGGGTAGTAGCCGATTTATGAATATCGACCAAAAAAACAAGGTTCTTGAAATAGGTTCCACATGGATAGGAAGGGAATTTCAAGGCACTGGCCTTAATGGTCAGGTAAAACTTCTAATGCTCAATCATGCCTTTAATGAAATGCATTTTGAAAAGGTAGAATTTAGGATTGATGAACGCAATATTCAATCCCGTAAGGCGGTTGAAAAATTGGGGGCCAAATTGGAAGGTGTCTTGCGTAAAAACGTTTATCTGTTGGATGGCTTCAAACGAAATACCTGCTGCTATGGCCTTCTAAAAGAGGAATGGAGTTAATTTTTCGGAATAAAGTATTTACGACTTGACTTCCGGAGCCTGTATGGTTTCCTTTTCGTAATATTTAATTTTTCTGGTTTTATAGGTGTTGTCCGGGGTAATAATCTGTTTTATCCAGTTGCCGGATTCATGGCTGTCGTATTGGTAAATAAATTCTTGGACACTCACCGATTTACCTTTGGCAGTTTTTAATGAAATTAGCATTCCCTTGTCATTGTACGTATAGGTCATACTTTCTGTGGGAATAAATGTTTTTTGACCATCGTTATAAACAAACCTTTTTTCCAAGACCAGTTTGTTATTACTGTCATAAGTCTGTTCCAGCGCCTTCTGAGGTAAACCTTCCAGAAATTCTTTGGTCAGAATTAATTTGTGAACGGTATTGTCCTTTCCCTTTATTTTTGAGGTCCTGATAGATTTGAAAATGATATCATTTAAATAATATGTTTCGGTAACCTCACCTTTGTAGACTTCATATTTAAGTGCAGTTTCGTCAATACCGCTATCATTGATACGTTTTATGGTGGAGAGCTTCCCGTCCTCTCCATAGTTGTATTCATACTGATCTAAAAACTCCTTGTTGTACGAAATAATTTTTTCGGTAATCTTTTTGCCATCTGTGGTGTCCAATTCATAAAAATTGGCAATAGAGGTGTTCTTCACAAATACACCGTCCCTATAATTCTCTAACCGTTTTTCCAATAGTACGGAACCATCCAATTTATAAATTGTTATGTCATAATCTGTATCGTTATAACGGGTAACGGCCTTTGTTAGAATTCCTCCTTCATTAAAGGTATATTCTTCCTTTCCGTAATCGGTCGCAACCAAACAAGATTTAACCGGTCCTTTTAAATCAAAATCCTCAACGGAAAAAATCTTTATTTCCTGGGCCAAAAGTTCTATTGGGAAGGCTATGCCCAGTATAAAGGAAATACACAAAACAAAATGGACTAAGTAGTTCTTCATCATATGTCAAAATTAGTCTTTAAAAAGTCATAATAAAAACAAAATAGAACATAACAAAATAATAACTTGGAGCTATGTTTTTATATGGTTCATTGTGTATTAAGGGTTACATAATTAAAGGTAGCCACTAAGATAGGAAATTGCAGATTTTTGTTGAAATTGAAGATGGTCTGTGCTCAGAGATCAACCATTTTACTCGATAATCGAGATTAAAATGCTCCGGCGCTTGCCTGCCTGTCCCATTCAGGCGGGCGTCGAAATCTGAAATATGGGTCCTTTCAATGCCCCGAGGTAGTTTAATTGAGAATTATGGTCTATTTTTAAGGAAGTGGGCATTGTCCACATTCATTACAATACTTTAAGATTTATTTTTTAGCTTTCTTCTTGTTTTGAAAATTTGCCAAGTTCTCCTGTGCTCTAAATTTTACAATTTTTGCAACTAAAGAGAACGGCAAGGGTTGGTTTAGTGGAAATTGAACCGAACCTTTCCCTTGTTTATAGGGAGCCAATTCTTTTTCAAATTCTTTGTGACCCGTTGGGGTGGCATAGAATCCGATATGATTTTTATAGGCAGCGAAGTATACCAACATACCATAATACTTAAAGGCCGGCATTTTGTAACTAATCGTTTCCTCTGCCTCTGGTGCCGCTTTTAGGATGGTACTTCGCAATTTTTCCAAAACCTCCTGTACCGTTACTGGACAACTGGCAATGTATGAGCTAACATCTTTTGCGGAACTGTTTAATTTAAAATCTTGCATAACACATTTTGTTAAATTGAAAGATTATTGTAATTGTTTTAAAGTATTGATTTGCAATTATTTACGTAACTAAAGGTGTTGTTCTGTCGAGATCCCCCTTGTCTTTAATTATATGACTTATACGGACTAATCTTGGTTGACACAGCTCATCCATCGAATGCCGAATTTGTCAATCAAACTTCCAAAATAATATGCCCAGAACATTTCATCCAAATCCATATCATTACTATTTTCTGGGTAGGTTGGTATTGAAAAAAATATTTTGAGCGCACATTTTAGGTTTGGATTCGGGGACAGATACATAAAGATAATTCAAAATAAACATATACAAAGAGTGTATTTTAATCCTTATCATTGGTCGATCGGGAAATTTTCCTTTAACCTTAAATAGGACATTAATTGGCACACAAGTAACAGATATTCCTAAGGTATTATCAAAAGGGCTACTCAATCCTACTAGGTCAAAACACCATAAGTTGATTTACAGGCAAGCTACATAAAAACGAATGGTTTTTTATGGGTAATATTTCATTTGTCATGCTTCATAAATTATTTTTTTGTTCACCATTTTCAGATATTTTATTGTGTTAGGCCCTATTGTATTTGGTCTGAGCGATTTATAATAATTTAGAATTATTTTTAATATAACATACTGTATATTTGTTCCTTATAAAATGCCAAACACTAACCCTGGGCATTAAAGTAGTTGATATTCCTGTTGCAAACGGTAACGGGAAAATTTAGACTGTTCCCAATCTTGGGCTTTGGTCAGCTTTAATTCGTTGTGGTAGTTTGTTAAATTTCGACCATGAAAAAAACTAAATTAAAATGCATTTTAATAGACGACTCAACGGTACAACGCCGCGCAGTAGCTAAAATAATAAAGGAACACTCCAAGCTTGATCTTATAAATGAATACGATAATGGTGTAGATGCAAAAAAGGACATCGGCAGCAATATTATAGACTTAATATTTTTGGATATTGAAATGCCAGGTTTCAACGGATTCGAATTCCTGGAATCCTTGGAACATAAACCGCAGGTTATACTTATTTCTGGCAACCCCAATTATGCCATGAAGGCCTTCGATTATGACGTAACGGATTATTTACAGAAACCAGTGGATAAAACCCGATTTGATGTTTCCATAAGAAAGGCAATTAACAATTATGAACTTGAAAATGCGGAGGAGATTGAGCTGGAATATATATATGTAAATAGTAACCTTAAAAAAACTAAACTATTCCTGAACGAGATTTTATGGATAGAGGCTTATGGAGATTATGTGAAGATTATATCCACGGATAAAAAGACTTTAATACTCTCTACCATGAAGGCCTTTGCCAAGCAATTGCCCAAGGATAAATTTCTTAGAATCCACAAATCCTATACGGTTAATTTGGAAAAGATTGAAAATTTTAACGGTTCCACGGTAGAAATAAACGAACAAGTTATTCCTTTGAGCAGGCATAAAAAAGAGGCTTTGATCAAAGCCTTGGTAGTCATTGAATAACATTTGGCAAAAAGTTAGTAACAGCTTTTATTGTGAGAGATAATTATTTCTTATCTTTAGTGGGCAAATGAGCAAATTATTTTCCATAACGTTGTCGATTTTATTGCTGTTCCAAAGTTTTAATTTGGATATGGTAGATGTTGCCCAATTGGATGATTTTATGACTCATGCCCAGTTCCACAAAGAGAAATATGGGGATAACTTGTTTGTTTTTATATCCAAACATTATGGGGAACTTAAAACCCAGCACGATTTGGAACATAGGGAGGAACAGAAGGATCATGAAGAATTGCCTTTCAATCATCAAACCTGCTCCCATTATTCCACTGCCTTTGTACTGAGCGGAGCAGATTTTATGGTACCTAAAACTCCTCAAGTGGCAGATACCACTTCAAACTATTTTTATCAGGAATCTTATTGTCAAATAGAAAATTCCGATATTTTCCAACCCCCCAAGACTGCATAATTCATTACTGATTGAAATCATTATTTAACAAGCTGTTTTGCAATAGCTTGCAATCTTTTTATAAATGAATTATGTTATCCAATATTATACAATTCAGTATAAAGAACAAATTAATTGTTTTTTTACTCACATTATTTATTATAGGTTTTGGACTGTATTCCTTAACGCAGATACCCATTGGAGCAGTTCCCGATGTTACCAATAATCAGGTACAGGTAATTACCACCTCCCAGAATTTATCCACTCAGGATATGGAGCAATTCATAACCTATCCCGTGGAACTGGAAATGGCCAATTTGCCCGGTGTTATTGAAATTCGATCGGTGTCAAAATTTGGACTCTCGGTAGTCACCATCGTCTTTGAGGACAATATGGGCACTTATCTGCCCCGACAGTTAATTTCCGAAAAGTTAATCTCTGCCTCCGAGAAAATCCCTGCAGGATTCGGTACTCCCCAAATGGGCCCTATCACTACTGGTCTTGGAGAAATTTACCAATACATTCTGGATACTAAGCCGGGGTATAAGGACAAGTATTCTGCCATGGATCTGCGTACCATCCAGGATTGGGTGGTGAAGAGGCAACTTTCGGGAATTCCCGGAGTAGTGGAGGTGAATACTTGGGGCGGCTATTTAAAACAATATGAAGTAGCTATAAACACTCAAAAGCTGCATGCCATGAATATTACCACTGCCGAAATTTTTACGGCCTTGGAAAAGAATAATAGCGTTTCGGGAGGTGGTTATATTGAAAAAGTAAACCAGGCCTACTTTATTCGGGGGGAAGGGCTTATATCTTCCCTTAAGGATATTGAAAATATTGTAGTTAAATCAACGGACAACCTACCTATTTATATTAAGGATGTAGCCAATGTTGGTTTTGGCAGTGCCACCCGTTTTGGGGCCATTACCGGAAATGGGGAAGGAGAAAAGGTTTTGGGACAGGTAATGATGCTTAAGGATGCCAATTCCAAAAAGGTTATTGAAGCTGTTCATGAACGCATAGACGCTATTTCCAAGACCTTGCCCGAAGGTGTTTTTATAAATGGATTTTTGGAGCGTAGCGAGCTTATTGGAAAAACAACCTTTACTGTGGCAGAGAACCTAATCCTGGGTTGTTTGATCGTAATTTTTGTGGTTGTTCTGCTGTTGGGAAATCTCCGTTCAGGTTTGGTAGTGGCTTCCGTAATTCCACTTTGTTTATTATTTGCCCTCTCAATGATGTATATTTTTGGGGTAGATGCAAACCTGATGAGCCTAGGGGCCATAGACTTTGGGATCATTATAGATGGTGCAGTTATTATTGTCGAATTCATAGCCTATCAAATAACCGCTAAGAAAGGAGAATTGCAATTGCTGGGAACAAGGGCCCAACAGCAACTAAAAAATGAAATTACCTTTAATGGCGCTTCCAAAATGATGAACTCGGCTATTTTTGGGCAGCTAATTATACTCATCGTATTCATTCCAATCCTATCCTTAAGTGGTGTAGAGGGGAAAATGTTCAAACCCATGGCGCTCACCTTTAGTTTTGCCTTAATAGGTGCCATGATCTTATGTTTTACCTATGTTCCGGTGGCCGCCTCCATATTTATAAGACCATCTACCAAGTCCTCAAAAAACATTTCGGTACGTCTAATGGATTTTCTAAATAGATCTTATGATCCCATTATCCGTTGGGCACTAAAAAAGAAAAAGGTGGTGTTGGCTATTTCTGTCGTGCTATTGGGGGGATCCATATACCTATTTACCACTATGGGCGGAGAGTTTGTGCCTACCTTGGACGAGGGGGACTTTGTGATACAACCCGTTTTGAAAACAGGGACCTCTTTGAGCGAAACTGTTGAAATTACTACTAAGATTGAACAGATTCTAATTGATAATTTCCCGGAAGTAAAACAGGTGGTAACCAGAATAGGTGCAGCAGAAGTACCCACGGATCCTATGTCTATGGAGGAAAGCGATGTTATTATTATCCTTAAATCCAAAAAGGAATGGGTTTCTGCAGAGACTAAGGATGAATTGGCGGATAAATTCAAGGAGGCCCTGGGAGTGATCCCTGGTATGGAGTTAGAATTTACCCAGCCCATTGAAATGCGCTTTAATGAACTTATTACAGGTGTCCGCGCGGATATTGCCATTAAAATTTTCGGGGAGGACCTGGAAATCTTGAATAAAAAAGGAAATGAAATAAGAAATCTTATTCAGAATGTGGAGGGCGCGGCAGACATAACGGTAGAGAAAATTGCAGGACTTCCGCAAATGAACGTAAAATTCGACAGGGCAAAGATTGCCAGGTATGGTCTTAATATTGCTGATTTAAACAATCTTATTTCCATGGGGTTTGCAGGGACCAACCTAGGGAGTGTTTTTGAGGGAGAAAAGCGATTTGACCTAACACTAAGACTGGATCAAAAAAGTAGACAGGACATTTCCAATCTTAAAAATTTATATGTGGACACTCCGTCGGCCGGTAAGATCCCTTTAGGGGAGTTGGCCCAAATCTCCTATACGACCGGAGCGGCCAAAATCTCTAGGGACGATACCAAACGCAGGATAGTAGTGGGTATCAATGTAAGGAATAGGGACCTTCAGTCGGTGGTAGATGACATTCAAAAGCTTATCGAAACAAATGTAAAGCTACCGACAGGCTACACCATCACTTACGGGGGGCAATTCGAAAATTTACAAAGTGCCAAAGACCGACTGAAAATTGCAGTGCCAGTAGCGTTGGTACTTATTCTGATATTACTCTATTTTGCATTTAGCTCAATAAGGGAGGCACTGATTATTTACTCGGCCATTCCTTTGGCGGCCGTTGGAGGAATACTTCTTTTGTTTGTCAGGGATATGCCATTTAGTATCTCTGCTGGTGTTGGTTTCATAGCCCTTTTCGGGATTGCCGTACTCAATGGAATTGTGTTGATAGAACATTTTAAAGAATTAAAACACGCAGGTATGGAAGATTCTGATGAACTTATTATACAGGGATCAAAAGATAGGTTAAGAGCCGTTTTGTTGACGGCATCCGCTGCCGCACTGGGTTTCCTTCCTATGGCTATTTCCACTAACGTAGGCGCAGAGGTGCAGAGACCACTTGCCACAGTAGTTATTGGAGGGCTTATTACCGCCACTATATTAACATTGGTGGTATTGCCCATACTCTACTCTATTTTTCATTTAAAAGATAAAAAGGAGACGGTCAATTCCAAGAACAATGTAAAAGTCCTAAGTTTGGTAATACTTTTCTTAATTGGTATCAGCGGTGTTCAGGCACAGGAGGAGGGACTCAATTTTGATGAAATACACACCTTGGCCTTAAGTAACAACTCTGGCCTAAGGGCATCGAAACTTAAGGTGGATGAATCCAAAGCGCTTATAGGCAGTGCCTTCAGTTTTGATAAGACAGACCTATACTATCATTACGATCAAAACAATATCGCCATCAACAACAAGCCTTTGGAGGTCTTTGGTGTACAGCAGAACTTTCTTTTTCCAACCGTTTATTTTGCAGAAAAAGGTGTCAATAAGGCCAATTATCTTACAGAAAGTAGTGCTCATGAACGGAAAAAGCGAATTCTGGAACAGGAGCTGGCTTCCAATTATCATGGATTGCAATACGCAAGGCACAAGGAAAAGACCTTTAGCGAACTAAATGATCTGTACGAACGCTTTTCCTACTCCGCCCAACGCAGGTTTGAACTTGGCGAAAGCAACTATTTGGAAAAAATAACAGCACAGGCCAAACAAAAGGAACTTCAGACACTTTACAAAAAAGCCGTTGAAGATGCCAATTTGGCGTATCAGGAACTCATTAAAACGGTACAACCGGATTCTATACTGTTGGTGAGGACGATACCTATGGAAAAACTTCAGATAATGGATGTGAATCTTGAAAATAATGCAGGGATGTCGTTTTTTGAAAATAGAACAAAAATGTTCCAAGCAAAAAGTACTCTAGAGCAGCAATATTTATTGCCGGACCTGAATTTTAATTATTTCCAGGGAACCAATTCCACTTTGGGAGAGAACCTTTATGGTTTTCAGGTGGGGGTTAAGATTCCGTTGTTTTTTAGTGGTAATGCCTCCAAAATTAAGGCAGCCAAAATAGCCAAGAAGGTGTCCCTGGCGGAAGCCGAGGATTATACTGTTCAGTTAAGGACCAAATACCAGTCACTTATGGGACAATTAAAAAAGTATAAAGAAGTGCTTGCCTATTACGAGACTGAAGGTCAAGTTCTTGCCGATGAAATTATAAAAACGGCGACCCTAAGCTATCAGAGCGGGGAAATAGACTTTTTTCAATATATACAGAGTATGGAAAATGGGTACAATATTACCCTAACTTATCTGGAGAACCTTAATGCCTATAATCAAACTGTCATTGCTATCAATTATTTAAACTTATAAAATAAATACTATGTCACGATTACTATATATACTTATTGTAACAGTCCTTTTCCTCAATGTGTCTGCATGCGGGGATTCCAATGAAAAAAGCAATGTTGCTGCCAATGCTGACCCAAGTGAACAAGCGACAAATACCATTACCATTTCCAAAGCCCAATTTGACGTAGAGGGCATGGAACTTGGGCGTATTAGTCTACAAAACTTCCCTGTAGAGGTAGTGGTTGCTGGGACCATAGATGTTCCTCCCCAAAATAAAGCAATAGTAAGTGCATTTGCCGGGGGATATATAAAAAGAACTCCCCTTTTGATCGGAAATAAGGTAAAAAAAGGACAGCCCCTACTTACATTGGAAAATCCCGAATTCATACAATTGCAACAGGATTATCAAGAAAGCTTTGAACAGCTTAATTTTTTGAAATCCGAATTTGACCGCCAAAAAAGTCTAGTTGCCGAAAACATAACTTCACAAAAGAATTTTTTAAAGGCAGAGAGCGAATACAAACGCAATCTTGCCAGATACAACGGGTTACGACAAAAACTAAAAATGTTAAATATTTCTCCGGATAATGTTGAAAAAGGAATTTTGGCATCTGAGGCAACCATTTTTGCCCCAATAGACGGAAATATAACCAAAGTAAATGTTAGTAAGGGGATGTATGTCTCCCCTGCCGACGAAATTATGGAAATTATAAATACCGATCACATTCATTTGGAATTGTCTGTCTTTGAAAAGGATATTATGAATATAAAAAAGGATCAAAAAATACGTTTTAAAATATCCGAAGCTTCAGCGGAATATTACGAAGCCGAGGTATATTTGGTGGGGACCTCCATTGATGCGGACAGTAGAACGGTAAAGGTCCACGGTCATTTACACGATGATGAAAACCACAATTTTGCAGTAGGTATGTTTGTTGAGGCTGCTATCATTACTTCTAACAAGAGTATAAACGCCCTGCCCATTGAAAGTGTAATTGTCCAGGATAATAACCATTACGTTATAACCTTGGTTTCTGAAGGAAATGAAGGAAGTGTTTTTGAAACAAAGGCGGTTAAAATTGGTGATAGCTATAATGGATATACCGCCATTGCAGAAATGGGCGATTTAAAGGATGGTGATCAGGTTATAGTTAAAGGCGGATTTAATTTATTGGGTGAGACAGGCGGTAGTGATTAGCGAGCATTAGTCTATCTTTTAAAAGGTAGTGTTATTCATCCCAATTAATATTTTTAACCTAAGAATTCCAAACCATGAAAAGGAGCATGCTTGTTTCCGATTTCATGATTTGGAATTTATTTTTTGATTCATAAGATCTAGAATCGTCTATTTGGAGAAAAGCCGTTTATATCCATCGATGTTTTTTTGTCCGATATTATTTCCGAAACCAATTTTCCGGTCACAGGGCCTAGACTCCAACCCATCATGGCGTGTCCGGTTGCAACGGTTAAATTTTTTAGGGAGCTACTCTTTCCAATATAGGGCAATCCGTCTGGAGATACGGGTCGTAATCCACTTTTGGCATCCAATTTTTCTGCCTCACTTATTTTTATTTCCGGATAAAATTCGGTGGTGGCATTTGCGATGGCCTCAACCCGTTGTTTTCTAATAACATCATTGATTCCCGAGAATTCCATGGTGCCCGCAAAACGGGTATATTCTGCCATTGGCGTTACCGCCACCTTGGCTTCCATCAAAATGGCCGGAATAGTAATCCCAGTGGGTCTGGGAACATTTATCCGATAACCCTTTCCTGCCTGTATGGGAAGCTTTATTTTCAATTTCTTTGATAAATTATCGCTCCAAGAGCCTGCTGCCAAAACAACTTCTTTTGGGGAATAGTCATTCTTATTGGTAGTTACCTTTATTATTCGACCATTTTCTGTGGATAAATCTATAACCTCTTCATTAGTCTTAATAATTACCCCGCTCCTCTTTAAATATTCCAGCATTTTTTTCATGAACTCCGTTGGAGTGGTATGTCCGTCACACTCATAATGAATAGCACCTTTGACGTTCATGGTAACATTTGGCTGAAGTGTATCCAGTTCTTTTTTGTTCAAAGAGCTAACCTCCAGGCCTAAATAGGAAGCCTTTTTGGCTACTTGCATTTCATGTTCACCTTCCTTATCGGTTTTATAAAGCATTAATAGTCCCTTGCGTTCCAGTTGAAAATCCCCTAGATCCCCGGAATTCTTTATGGAGGTGAAAAGTTCCCTGCTAATTATATTTATTTCCTTGATCAATGGTATGGCCAAGGCTACTTTTTCTTTAGTGGAGGATTTATGGAAATACCAAGACCATTTAAAAAAATCGGTATCCCAACGGGGTTGCATATAAAACGGACTGGACGAATTGAACATCCATTTAATTCCCTTTGAAATCATTCCAGGGGAGGCCAAGGGAATAATATGGCTTGGGGTAATATATCCAGCGTTGACAAAAGAAGCCCCGGAAGTAATATCCGATTTGTCCAATACCGTAACCTTATGTCCTTCTTTTTGTAAAAAATAAGCAGAACAGAGTCCGACTATTCCCCCACCTATGATCACTACATCTTTTCCCATGATCTTAAATTACTTGAAAACCGTGTGCATAGGGATCATCATCATCAATAATGATATTGTTATAACCATAAACCTGTGCCCATCCTTTAATACTGGGAATGATGGCCGTCTTTCCCGCCAAAGTAGTTTCTTCCTCCACTTTTCCAACAAATTGGGATCCGATAAAACTTTCATGGATAAACTCATCCCCTACTTTTAGCTTGCCCTTGGCGTGCCATTGTGCCATTCGTGCAGAGGTACCGGTACCACAGGGAGATCTGTCTATAGCCTTATCCCCATAAAAAACGGCATTTCTAGCGGTGGCATCCGGTGATATGGTGTTCCCTGTCCATTCTATATGACTAACACCATTGATGGTTGGGTTCTCTGGATGTATAAACTTGTGGGGGTATTTAAGATTTATTTTCTCCCTTATTTCCTGACTGTACTGGACCAATTTGCCAGCGGAGTAATCCTGAATGCCCTTAAAATTTTTTTGGGGATCAATAATAGCATAATAGTTGCCCCCATAGGAGACATCAAAAACGAGATCCCCTAAATCTGAACAACTCACGGTAAGATCGGACGCGGCAAGGTATGATTTAACATTGGTCAACTTTACCCAATCCACCTTTTTGCCGGTTTGTTGATATTCAATATTTACCAAGCCCGCTGGAGTTTCCATTCTTATTTTCCCTGGCTCTTTTGGAGAAAGTAGCCCTTCCTCTATCCCTATGGTAATTGCACCTATGGTACCATGTCCGCACATGGGGAGACAACCACTGGTTTCTATAAACAGGATGCCAAAATCGTTGGCCGGATCGGAAGGCGGGAAAAAAATACTTCCGCTCATCATGTCATGGCCGCGGGGTTCAAACATTAGTCCTTTCCTAATCCAATCGTACTCCTTTAAAAAATGTTGGCGTTTTTCGCTCATGTCCGCGCCAAGGAGATTAGGTCCTCCCCCTGCAACTACCCTAACGGGATTACCGCAGGTATGGGCATCCACACAAAAAAAAGTCTTTCTGGGCATTAGTCTAAATCTTCTGTTTGCTGTGCTCACCGTTTACTAGCCTCATAATGTCCAAAGGATTATTATTCTTTAAGGCATCCGGTAATATTTCTTCGGGCCAACTTTGGAAAGATACTGGCCTGACCCATCGTCTTATGGCCGAAGTTCCAACGGAGGTGAACCTGCTGTCCGTAGTGGAAGGAAATGGGCCGCCATGCATCATTGACGGGCAAACTTCCACTCCGGTGGGGACCCCGTTAAAGATTATACGCCCTACCCTATTTACCAAAGCGCTCACTACCTCTGGACTCGTTTTTATCTCGGTTTCCGTCCCTAGAATAGTTCCTGTTAACTGTCCTTCCAAATGCTGGATTACGGTAACCAATTCCGCTTTGTCCTGGCATTGTACAACAATTGAAAACGGACCAAAAACCTCCTTATGTAACACGGGATTGTCCAAAAAGTCTTGCGCAGCAACGGTCAATATTTTTTGTTCACCGAAATTAGGGGCAGTTTCACCTTTATAAGCAGCCACTTCCGCTGTTTTGGGCTGGGAAGACAATTCCTTTTTACCTTTTTCGTAACCTTCGTAAATGTTGGGGTGTAACATGCAAGTAGGCTCCAGTTTTTCTATTTCCTTGCCAAGGTTGGCTATAAAACCATCGAGGGCCTGTCCTTTTATCCCTATTATAAGTCCTGGATTAGTACAAAATTGTCCAGCTCCCAATACAATGGAACCCGCGTATTGCGAAGCCCATTCGGAGCTTTTTTGTTCCAAGGCTGAGGATAGCACCACTACTGGGTTAATACTGCCCATCTCGGCAAATACCGGAATCGGCTCTTTTCTTTGCGAGGCCAATTTATAAAGGGCCATACCTCCATTGGTACTCCCTGTAAAACCTACCCCTTTTACTTTTGGGTGCATGGTCAATAATTGTCCTACCTCAGAATCTCTACTATTTAGGTTGGAGAAAACACCATCCGGCATCCCCGTCTTTTTTGCTGCTTTAGCAATGGCCGAGGCTACCAACTCTCCTGTGCCGGCATGCATTGGGTGACTTTTTACAATTACAGGGCAGCCAGAAGCCAAGGCACTGGCGGTATCTCCCCCGGCAGTGGAAAAGGCCAATGGAAAATTACTGGCGCCAAATACTGCAATGGGGCCAATGGGAAGCAGCATTTTTCTGATGTCTACTTTTGGCAATGGTTCCCTATCTGGTTGTGCGGTATCTATAGTGGCCTCTACCCAAGAACCTTCCTCCAACAAGGTAGCAAAAGCCCGTAGTTGTCCCATAGTTCTTCCTCGCTCCCCTTTTGCCCTACCTTCAGGTAATCCGGATTCCTGGACATAAACCGAAATCAATTCATCACCCAAGGCTTCAATTTCACTGGCAATAGCCTTTAAAAATTCGGCTTTTTTGGCGTCTGGAAATTTGCCATAGGTTTCAAATGCAAGTGCCGCCTTGTCTACAGCGGCATTTACCTCTTCTTGGGAAGCCTCATGGAAAATCCATTCCGTAGGTTTATTTAATTTTGGATTGAAAGTTGAATATGTTCTACTGTTCTTGGCCGATGTATCTACTCCAATATAGTTTTTCCCTGTAATCATTGTGAATCTGTTATAATTATACGCTCAGATGAGCTTGAATTTCCTTGACTAAAGTAACACTTTAGAAAGTTTTTTATGTTATAATTAGGTTAAACCAATTCTGGTTTATACTCAGGAAGGGTTGGCCTTGTCTTTATCCCTTCTTCAATTATTTTCAATACCTTTTTTCTTTCCTCGCCTTGAAGAGGTAGTCTAGGGGCCCTTACTTGCTCAGTTCCTATGCCTGTAGCTACTTCGGCCAATTTTATATTTTGTACCAACTGAGGGTTGATGTCCAGTTCCAATAATGGTAAAAACCATCTATATATGGCCAATGCTTCCTTAATTTTTCCAGCTTTTGCCAAGCTATAAATGGCTACAGTTTCTGCAGGAAAGGCACAGACCAGTCCGGCAACCCAGCCGTCCGCACCCATAAGAACGCTTTCCAGCCCTAAAGTGTCAACGCCTGTCAACACTTTTAAGCGGTCGCCAAATCTATTTTTGATCCGCGTGATGTTCGAGATATCGCGGGTAGATTCCTTCACGGCTTGTATGTTGGGCATGGTCAACAATTCTTCGAACATATCCAAAGTCACTTCTATACCGTAATCTACAGGATTATTGTATATCATTATAGGTAAATCTGTGCTCTTGGCTACCTCCTTAAAGTAGGTTACCGTTTCAAAGTCATTAGCCTTGTATCGCATAGGGGGAAGCATCATTAGACCACTGGCCCCATATTTTTTAGCTTTTGAAGCTGCTTCAATGGCACCTTTGGTGGTTTGTTCGGCTATGTTTATGATTACAGGTATGTTACCGTCAACAATTCTCACAGTCTCCTGAATCAATATCTTCTTCTCATCATCTGTTAGGGTGCTGGCTTCTCCTAGGGTACCGCCCAAGATAATTGCACTGACCCCAGCTTTCAGCTGTGCCTTTATATTGATTTCGAACATTTCGAGGTCCAAGGTGTCCTCTTTCGTGAATTTGGTGGTAACTGCTGGCATTACGCCTTCCCATTTTATTTGCATGACAAAGATTTTTATAATGATTTACAAATTTAATACAACCACAAACCCTAAAATAGAGAAATATTAGCCGAATTTGAGAGAATATTAACTTATTGGGTCTTAGGTTGGGGGGAAACAGCTTAATAAACAATGTAGGTTTTACATCATCCAAAACTAATGGAAAGCTTTTGGTCTTGATCACAGTTCCAGATTTTTGGTATAAGTACCGCTCATGGAGCACCTACATTAAGAGTCCAAACAGTTTTATAAAAATAGTAAGATTCTTTCTTTAAGATTTCCCTATTTTTGGAAAATTCTGAATTAATTAAAAATAGCTGAATGAAAAAGATACTGTTTGTTGCGTTAGGACTTTCCATGGCCTGCAACTCATCGCAAAAAACCATTTCCCAACAAATTGAACCAGTAGTTAACAGTGTAGACCCCATGGTTTATGCTCAATCCATTACGGAGGCCGAACTAAAGGAACATCTTTATACTTATGCTTCAGACGAATTTGAAGGAAGGGACACTGGAGAACCAGGGCAAAAATTGGCAGTGGAATATCTTAAGGCAGAATATGTAGAGCTTGGCATTCCTGCTGCCCAATCTGATGGAAATTATTTTCAAAATGTTCCCTTGGTCATAAGTAAATTACCTAAGGGATCTGTTACCATAAACGGTAAGGAATACGAAAATGGGGAAGGCTTGCTGACATTTACTGCTGCTACGGGTAGTTATGACAATATCGTTTATGTAAACTATGGTATAGAAGAAGAGGATTACTCGGATTATGCCAACGTGGATGTAAAGGGTAAAATAGTTTTGGTTAAGGCAGGGGAACCTATGAATGAGGATGGTACCTATGCCCTTTCAGGTTCCAATGAGGCATCTGTTTGGAGCAATATGTCGGAATCGATTGGAAAAAGAATGGAATTGGCTTCCAACAAGGGTGCCATTGGGGTAATGTATTTTGATGAGGCCAACTACGGTCGCTTTAAAAATAGGTTTAATTTTATGCAGCGGCAAGATGGAGGCAGTATGGGTTTGAAAGATGAAGTCCAAAATGATTTTTTCAGCTTTTTTATCGATAGCATGGTGGCTAACGCCATTCTCCCAAATATTTTATCGGAAAATACTTCCAAAAACGTTTCCGTCAAATTGATGCTGAATATTGAAAGTGATAGTAAAGATGTGGAATCCGAGAATGTGGTTGCGGTAATAAAAGGTTCGGAAAAACCTGATGAGTATGTTATAATTTCGGCCCATCTTGATCACGTTGGAGTAAACAATGAGGGGGAAATTTATAATGGTGCTGACGACGATGGCTCTGGAACCGTTGGACTTTTGGAGATTGCGGAGGCCTTTAAAAAAGCAGCCGATGAAGGCAATGGTCCAAAACGATCTGTTGTTTTTCTCCATGTTACAGGAGAGGAAAAAGGTCTTTTGGGATCTAAATATTACGCTGATCACGACCCAATTTTTCCTTTGTCCCAAACGGTGGCCGATTTAAATATTGATATGATAGGGAGAATAGACCCTAATCGTACGGGAGATAGGAATTATATTTATTTAATTGGTTCGGATAAGTTGAGCACGGAACTTCATAATCTATCGGAAGAGGTCAACAAGAAGTATATGAATATTGAATTGGACTATACTTATAACGATGAAAATGATCCCAACCGATTCTACTACAGAAGTGATCATTACAATTTTGCAAAGAATAATATTCCTATCATATTCTACTTTAATGGAACTCACGCCGACTATCACCAACCAGGGGATACACCGGATAAAATTAATTATGACCTGCTGGAAAATAGAACCAGACTGGTTTTTCTTACCGCATGGGAAATAGCCAACAGGGATGCCCGTCTAAAGGTGGATAAAGCTGCTAGGTAATAAAAAAAAGATATTTTAAAAAGGTGGTCGAACTGGTTTTGACCACCTTTTTTATTGTTAATAATTGGGGTTTTAGTGTTCCGGGTCCTGCCCTAAATTATTCGTCCCAAATATGGGATTGACGGCTAAATGTCATATCAAAAAAAGATTGGGTTATATTCCAAACATTCGGCAACTTTTATGTTGAACATCGTAATTATTCCTATATTAATTTCAATGATTTCCAAGATAGTCTTAATTTTGCATGCTATTAAAAAAGTAGGCAAAGTGCCTTGTTGCGAATATTAAATCTAAGATCATAAATCATAACCCTATAAAATGAAGAAAACGTTATTTGATAAAGTATGGGATTCCCATGTTGTTCATAAGATTGAAAATGGGCCGGATGTCCTGTTCATAGACCGTCACATGGTTCATGAAGTTACTAGTCCGGTAGCATTTCTAGGTATAAAAAGTAGGGGTATTCCAGTAATGTATCCAGGGCGTACTTTTGCCACTGCAGATCATAACACTCCTACCATTAACCAGCATTTGCCGGTTAAAGATCCACTTTCGGCCAATCAACTAAAAGCATTGGAAGAAAATTCCAAGGCTCACGGTATTTCCTATTGGGGACTTGGGCATGAAAAAAATGGGATTGTGCACGTGGTAGGTCCGGAATACGGAATTACCCAACCCGGTGCTACCATTGTATGTGGTGATTCTCATACCTCTACCCATGGCGCATTTGGAGCTATTGCATTTGGTATAGGAACTTCCGAGGTGGAAATGGTATTGGCCACCCAGTGTATTATGCAGCAGAAGGCCAAATCTATGCGTATCAATGTCAATGGAAAACTTAGTAAGGGCGTTACCCCCAAAGATGTGGCCCTTTATATAATTTCCAAATTAACGACCTCTGGTGCTACGGGATATTTTGTGGAGTATGCAGGTGATGTTTTTAGGAACATGACTATGGAAGGTAGGATGACTGTTTGTAACCTAAGTATTGAAATGGGTGCCCGTGGAGGGATGATCGCCCCGGACGAAAAAACTTTCGAATATATCAAAGGACGGGAATTTACTCCTGTAGGTGCCGACTGGGACAAAGCCATGGAATATTGGAAAACCCTTAAAACGGATGAGGATGCTACTTTTGACAAAGAAATAACTTTTGATGCTGCCGATATAGAACCTATGATTACCTATGGTACCAATCCAGGAATGGGTATCGGAATTTCCAATGGTATTCCACAGGCCGAATCTGTGGAGGGTGGTGTTGCCACTTATAAAAAATCACTTCAATATATGGCCTTTAATGAGGGCGATAACATGATTGGAAAGCCAATTGATTTTGTGTTTTTGGGAAGTTGTACCAATGGCCGTATCGAAGACTTTAGAGCCTTTGCTTCCATAGTTAAGGGCAGAAAAAAAGCAGATAATGTTACTGCTTGGTTAGTACCTGGATCCCATAAAGTGGAATCTGCCATCAAGGAAGAAGGAATTTTGGACATTTTGCACGAAGCTGGTTTTGAATTACGTGAACCGGGTTGCTCTGCATGCTTGGCCATGAACGATGATAAGGTTCCTGCAGGGAAATATGCCGTGAGTACCTCAAATAGAAATTTTGAAGGTAGACAAGGCCCTGGGTCAAGAACACTTTTGGCAAGTCCGTTGGTGGCAGCTGCTGCGGCCGTTACCGGAAAGGTAACAGATCCAAGGGAGTTGATGCAAGAGGAATTGGTTTAATACCTCAATGCAATTTTGGCAATGTTTAAGGCATTCCTCATAAATTGTGGTGACTGGGAACGGTATTTTTTTGGAAGAGCTTCAAGAAGGTTTTAAAGAGGTCAAAATAATTTTGTGATAAAATAAAGTTTAATTTTCGTCTAGCGCTGGGCGCTGGGCACCTAAGTTTAAATAACATGGCATACGATAAATTTAATATACTTAAAACAACAGCGGTTCCGCTTCCTATTGAAAATGTGGATACGGATCAAATAATTCCTGCCCGTTTTCTTAAGGCAACGGAGCGCAAAGGTTTTGGGGACAATTTGTTCAGGGATTGGCGCTACAATCCGGATAATAGTCCAAAAGAGGATTTTGTATTGAACAATCCTACCTTTAGTGGTAAAATATTGGTTGGGGGCAAAAACTTTGGATCCGGTTCTTCTAGGGAACATGCTGCTTGGGCAGTTTACGATTATGGATTTAGATGTGTGGTATCCAGTTTTTTTGCAGATATTTTTAAGAACAACTGTCTAAACATTGGGGTATTGCCGGTACAGGTAAGTGCTCCGTTTTTAGAAAAAATATTTGAGGCAATCTATGCGGATCCAAAAACAGAATTGGTAGTCAATCTACCGGAACAGACCATTACTTTGACAACTACTGGTGAATCCGAAAGCTTTGATATCAACAATTACAAAAAAGATAATATGCTTAACGGCTTTGATGATATTGATTATCTTTTGAACATAAAGGAGAATATTAGGGAATTTGCCGAAGATACTCCCTTGTAAAGTATTGGGTTGCAGTAAATGTACCTCATATTAAGTGGAGGTTCATCCTCTTCTTGATAGATTAAAAGGCATTATACTGTTTTTAAGTTATTGGACAATAGACATACGGTTACTAGTTCTGCATAAATGAAACGAAGAATAATTGAAATAATGGACACCACCCTTCGGGATGGCGAACAGACCTCTGGGGTGTCCTTTTCTGCATCCGAAAAGCTTACCTTGGCTAAGTTATTGTTGGATGAGTTGAATGTAGATAGAATTGAAGTAGCTTCTGCCAGGGTATCGGAGGGAGAACTTTCAGCGGTACAACAGATTACCGAATGGGCCAATACCAAAGGGTATATTAACCGTGTTGAGGTATTGACATTCGTGGATGGGGGTGTTTCTATTGATTGGATGAAAAAATCTGGTGCCAAGGTCCAGAATCTTTTGACCAAAGGTTCTATGAACCACCTAACACACCAGCTTAAAAAAACTCCGGAACAACATTTTAGCGAAATAGAAAAGGCCATTGCAGAAGCGGCCAAGGAAGGTATCTCTACCAATGTATATTTGGAAGACTGGAGCAATGGGATGCGAAATTCAAAGGAATACGTATTCCAATTTATAGATTTTCTGTCCACTCAGCCAGTAAGAAGGGTTTTGTTGCCCGACACTTTGGGAATCCTGACCTACACAGAAACATATAAGTTTATATCGGAAATAGTACAGCGTTATCCCAATATGCATTTCGATTTTCATGGGCATAACGATTATGATTTAAGTGTTTCCAATGTAATGGAGGCAATTAAAGCAGGTTGCCATGGACTTCATTTAACCGTTAACGGAATGGGTGAAAGGGCTGGTAACGCGCCAATGGCAAGTGCTATAGCGGTAATCAACGATTTTATGCCCGAAATAGAGGTGGCCGTGAACGAATCTTCCCTATATAAGGTGAGCAAGTTGGTTTCTGCCTTTACCGGATTTGGAATTCCTGCTAACAAGCCTATCGTAGGGGATAATGTTTTTACTCAAACTGCAGGAATCCATGCAGATGGGGACAGTAAGAAAAACTTGTACTTCAATGATTTAATGCCGGAGAGATTTGGTAGAAAACGTAAGTACGCCTTAGGTAAAACTTCGGGAAAGGCCAACATTCAAAAGAACTTACAGGAGTTGGGATTAACGCTCAATGATGATGAGTTAAAAAAGGTTACGGCACGTATTATTGAATTGGGAGATAAAAAGGAAAAGGTAACCAAGGAGGACCTCCCCTATATTATTTCCGATGTTTTGGATAGCGATACCTATCAGCAAAAGGTTTTTGTTAAATCATATGTACTCACCCATTCGAAAGGTTTAAAGCCCTCCACTACCCTGGCCCTCGAAATTAATGGTGAACTTATAGAGGAGCACGCTCAGGGCGACGGACAATACGATGCCTTTATGAATGCATTGAGAAAAGTATACAAATCCAAAAAATTGGAATTGCCCACTTTGGTGGATTACGCGGTGCGAATTCCGCCAGGCAGTAATTCCGATGCACTCTGTGAAACCATTATTACTTGGAAAAGGGGCGATAAGGAATTTATTTCCAGGGGGCTGGACTCCGATCAAACTGTTTCAGCCATAAAGGCCACCGAGAAAATGTTGAATATAATCTAGGAAAAACACAAACAATTATAACCAAGCCAGTCGAATAAACGTTTGGCAAAAAGCAAAACTGAATGAAATTAAATATTGCCCTTTTAGCAGGAGATGGAATAGGTCCTGAAGTAATTGATCAAGCGGTAAAAGTATCCAATGCCATAGCCAAGAAATACAATCACGAGATAAGCTGGACGCCTGCCCTTACCGGTGCAGCAGCAATTGATGCGGTTGGAGAGCCTTATCCGGATGAAACCCATGCCGTTTGTGAAGCTGCGGATGCCGTTTTATTCGGGGCGATCGGGCACCCAAGATTCGACAACGATCCCTCTGCCAAGGTACGTCCAGAACAGGGATTGTTGAAAATGAGACAAAAATTAGGTTTGTTTGCCAATGTTAGACCTACTTTTACTTTCCCTTCACTTATAGATAAATCCCCTTTGAAACGTGAGCGCATCGAGGGTACGGATTTGATTATTCTCAGGGAATTGACAGGCGGCGTGTATTTTGGGGAACGTGGGCGTAAGGATAATGGGAATACTGCCTTTGACACAATGACCTATACCCGTGCGGAAATTCAGCGTTTGGCAAAAAAAGGCTTTGAAATGGCTATGTCCCGATCCAAAAGACTTTGTTGTGTTGATAAGGCCAATGTTTTGGAATCTTCACGTCTATGGCGTGAAACAGTTCAAGCCATGGAAAAAGATTACCCAGAAGTAACAGTTTCCTATGAATTTGTAGATGCCGTAGCTATGCGATTGGTGCAATGGCCAAAAGGGTATGATGTAATAATAACTGAAAATCTTTTTGGGGATATTTTAACGGATGAGGCCTCAGTAATATCTGGGTCTATGGGATTGATGCCATCGGCTTCCGTAGGAAGCAAAGTTAGGTTATATGAACCTATTCACGGGTCATATCCACAGGCTGCAGGTAAGGATATAGCAAACCCATTGGCCACGGTACTATCAGCTGCCATGATGTTCGAAGATTTTGACTTGAAGGAAGAGGCACAGGCCATTCGTGATGTAGTAAACAAATCTCTTGCAGAAGGTTTTGTTACTGAAGATTTGGCAGAAGGAGGAAATGCTTATAAGACTAGTGAAGTTGGCGATTGGTTGGCTAAAAATGTTTAATAATATAACTGTCATTCCTGTGTAGACAGGAATCTATAAAAAGAGGGCGCCTAAAAACAATTAGCCGCCCTCTTTTATGTTTTAATGGTTTTTTCTGAACCTTAAGAATTAAAAGCGATTTTTCGTTTGGTGTTGACGGCTCTATTTTTAGAAAACACCAAGATCAATACGGCAATTGTAATGCCTGTGCCGGCCATTAAGGCCCCGACCAAGCTTGCAGAGGTAAATCCAAATCCCATGGCTATGGGCAATCCGGCAAAGAATGCTCCAGAGGCATTGCCCATATTGAAGGCACTCTGATTCATGGAAGACCCCAACATCTCAGATCCTTTGGAAGCCTTTATAATGGCCAATTGAATTGGTGTGCCTACCATAAAGGAAACGATTCCTATTATGAAGGTTAAGATTAATATGGCTACTGGATTTGCAGCAACCAGGAAGTTTATCAGCAGTACCATTACCATTAAGGATAAGCTGATGATAACTGCCTTCAAGGGGCTAAAAATCTCTGCCATTTTAGCGCCAATGAAATTACCGAACACCATTCCTACACCGGCCAAAATCATGGCATAACTCACCATACTTTCAGAATGTCCGGATACGTTGGTCAACAAGGGGGCTATATAGCTATACCAGGCAAAGAATCCCCCAGTCCCAATAGTGGTAAGTAAAATGAGCAACCAAATTTCCACTCTCTTAAAAACCTTTAAATCCTTGAAGAATCCGTCGGAAGACGATTTTTCCATTTTAGGCATCCAAAAGTAGATGCTGAGAAGTGCTATGACTCCTACAATACCAACCATTAGAAATGATAGGTTCCAGTTATAATGATGACCTAAGTAGGTGCCAATCGGGACCCCTATAACGTTGGCTATGGTTAGGCCGGCAAACATGGTGGCTATGGCCTGTGCTGCTTTCCCTTCTTTCGCCAACTTTCCGGCCACTACAGCACCAATTCCAAAAAATGCTCCATGTGGCAATCCAGACAAGAATCTAGCAACCATTAAAGTAACATAGTTCGTTGAAAATGCTGAAAGGGTGTTGAAAACCGTAAACCATATCATTAGATATAACAACACTTTATGTGCTGGCCACTTTCCGCTCAGAGCTGTTAAAGTTGGGGCACCAATTACTACGCCCAAGGCATAGGCCGATATAAAATGACCTGCTTGAGGTATACTTATTTGAAGAGAATTGGCCACGTCCGGTAGAATACCCATTATCACAAACTCGGTCATCCCTATACCAAAGCCTCCTACCCCTAGGGCAAGTAGCGCTTTTTTGTTCGATTTGTCCATACTCATAATATTATTATTTAAGACATTAATACAGGTACAATATTACTACAAGGTATTTTCGTGTAGCTATGGATAATTATCCTATTTATATTCATTTATATCCTGCAAAAATCGGCAAAAGTAATACTCTTTAATCACACTGCGTGTGTTTATAGTAGTTTTGGTGTTTTTTTGGCAAACATTTAATACTTAATGGGTTCGACTTTTTACAGCCTCTATGGTCTAAATTTTTTATCAATGGCGGCCAAAAGGACTAATTGCCAGTCGGAAGGGTAGTAATTTTTTTTGCATAAATCATAAATACATTAGACTAGTGGTATCTCCCATTAAATTTCAAAATCTATACGATTTATGATTATTAAACGTTGATACCATATATAAAAGAAGATTTTTCTTACAAAATTTATCATCATGAAAATATATCAGCATAAAGTACTTCATCTCCAGGACCTTGATCATTTGGATTTGAAATTTGTTCCTGATGTGTTTTTTCTTTTCGCGTCTCCAACCTTTATTGGTACGGAAGAATTTGTAAGCAAACTTGCATGTAAATTTGAAGGTGCTATTCTAATTGGTTGTTCCACTGCTGGAGAGATCTTGGGAAATGAGGTGTTGGATTCTACGATTGCCCTAACTGCGGTTAAGTTTGAAAAGACGAAACTGAGAATCGAGGAAGTTGATCTAGTTGCTTGCAATCTGGATAGTTATGAGGCAGGTAAGGCTATTAGTAGCAAATTAATGGGGCCAGATTTGAGACATATTTTCGTACTCAGCGATGGACTTATTGTAAATGGGGCAGAATTGGTAAAGGGGTTGCATTCCGATTTGGATAAGTCTGTAAGTATTACTGGCGGTTTGGCAGGCGATTGTTCAAACTTTGAGAATACCCTTGTCATTTCCGGGAATAAAGTGGCTTCCAAAAAGATAGTTGCCCTGGGTTTGTACGGCCCGGAACTAAGTATAGGATTTGCATCCAAGGGAGGTTGGGACAGTTTTGGTATTGAAAGATTGGTAACGAAATCTACCAACAATGTGCTCTATGAATTGGATGGGCAACCGGCATTGGAGCTGTATAAATCATTTTTAGGAGACATGGCAAAGGATTTGCCTGGATCGGGTCTGTTATTTCCTTTGAGCATGAGGGATGAAGATAATCAAATACCAGTGGTAAGGACTATTTTGTCCGTTGATGAGAAAAATGGAAGTCTCACTTTTGCGGGAAACATTCCCCAAGGTTCCTATGTAAGACTAATGAAGGCCAATATTGATAGAATTATAGGTGGTGCGGAACAATCTGCCATAACTGCCAAGAATAGTACGGAAGATCAACATCAGTTGGCTTTCTTGATAAGCTGTGTAGGGCGAAGATTGGTTATGAAACAATTGGTGGAGGAAGAGGTAGAGGCAGTAAATGAAGTATTTGGCAATGATATCTATACCACGGGTTTCTATTCGTACGGGGAAATTGCCCCCTTTGATAAGTTTTCGCCATGTACACTGCACAATCAAACAATGACGATAACAACATTTTCTGAATGAGCAATAATTACCACAGACTTCTCAAAAGACAGTTAAAAAAGATAGATTTGGATGATAGTACTCTAGATCTTATCGCCCCTTTATTGCATCAAGTGGATGAAGCATACAAGGCTTATGATTGTGATTTGGAGCAGGTTGAGAATGTTTTGGAGAAAAGTTCGCAAGAGTTGTTCCAGACGAACCAGCAGTTAAAAAACAGTGTGGAGTCCATTTCAGGACAATTGTCCAAAGTGGCCGGAAACATCAAGGATGTTATTTTTGAAATGGACCTGAATGGCAATTGGTCCTATCTGAACCCTGCCTGGAGAAAGTTGACAGGTTATAAGGTTAAAGATTGTTTAGGGAAACCTTACTACCAATTCCTAAAGGATGAGCAAGGAAACGATTTAAAAAACCTTATAGACCTTAGGACTCCCAATTTTAAGACCATAAGCAAATCGTTTAAGTCTCAAATTATTACCGGAGAACATAAATGGTTGGATTTTTCCTTGAAGGTCATTATGTCCGAAGACGGAAATATTGAGGGGTATATAGGGGCTATTGTAGATATTAGCAAAATAAAGGAAACAGAATTGGCCCTAATTGAAGCCAAGGAGAAGGAATCTATGGCCAATAAGGCCAAGGACGAGTTTTTGACCACT
This sequence comes from Arenibacter algicola, assembly GCF_000733925.1. Taxonomy (NCBI): domain Bacteria; kingdom Pseudomonadati; phylum Bacteroidota; class Flavobacteriia; order Flavobacteriales; family Flavobacteriaceae; genus Arenibacter; species Arenibacter algicola. The sequence goes on along the minus strand of NZ_JPOO01000003.1, from coordinate 456,590 downwards.
ATGTCTCATGAGATAAGAACTCCGTTAAATGCGGTCATAGGTATAAGTCACCTGCTACTTTTGGAAAATCCTAAACCGGAGCAGTTGGAAAACCTAAGTACTTTAAAGCACTCTTCCGAGCATTTACTGTGTTTGGTAAATGATATTTTGGATTTTAACAAAATTGCATCCGGACAATTGGAATTGGAAGAAAGGGATTTTAGTTTAAATCAGGTGCTGAACGGTTTGGGAAGTATATTCCACAATACGGCAAAAGAAAAGGATATTCGGTTGCTTATCAAGAAGGATACTTCAATTCCAAAAACATTTATCGGTGACAGTACCAGATTGTCACAAATCCTGACCAATTTGGTAAGTAATGCCATTAAGTTTACCGAAGAGGGTAAGGTTAAGGTGGATATAGAAGTGCTGGAAGTAAAGGAGGATTTCTACTTTTTGGAATTTGTAATATCGGATACGGGAATTGGTATTCCCGAAGATAAAAAGGATAAAATATTTCTCTCGTTCGCCCAGGCCAATTCCGATACTACAAGAAAGTATGGAGGTACAGGTCTGGGACTGGCCATCTGTAAGCGATTGTTGGAAATTATGGACAGCGATCTTGAATTGGAGAGCGAGGTTGGCAAAGGATCTACCTTTAGTTTTAAGTTGAAACTTCAAAAGAGCAGCATGACCGATCATCAGGAGGATATCTATTCCTTTGACGCCAAGTCATTTCATGAGCAGGATAATCTAAAAGGGACCAGAATTCTCGTGGCCGAGGATAATAAGGTGAATATTATGGTCATTGAAAAATTTCTCTCCAAATGGCAGGTAGATTTTGAAATAGCCGAAAATGGACTAATTGCACTTAATAAGGCCCTGGAGAATACCTATGATATGATTTTGATGGACCTTCAAATGCCGGTAATGAATGGTTTTGAGGCCAGCAAGGCAATTAGGGACTCGAACAATCCGCTCAATAAGGTTATGCCCATTTACGCGCTGTCTGCTTCCACAGGAATGGATATTAAAAATCAGCTGGGGGAATACGGAATAGATGGGCTTATATGCAAACCTTTTAATCCAACGGAATTATTCAAAACATTGACATCCATTCTGCAGCAAAAGTATATTCAATAGTCATCTGTACAGATATGATATAAAAAAAACTAAAGCCCACGAGATAAATATCAAGTTGGGCTTTAGTTTTTAGAAAATTTTCAAGTTCCGATAAAACTAAAATAAAATATCGGCTATAGAATGTAGTCGGTACTAATAAAATTGGACAATTTGGACTCTAACAGCTGTTCTACGGTTTCATTATTAAGTTCGTTGTCCTTAAAGGCTACAAAGGTTCTAATAGAAAAGGAACGTAATGCATCATAGACACTTAGGGTGGCTTGGGCAGAATCCTTTCGTCCGGTAAATGGATAAACATCCGGGCCACGTTGACAAGAACTGTTCAGGTTTACCCTACATACCAAGTTCACCAAGGTATCTATTAAGGGAGCTATGGCGTATACATCCCTTCCGAACAAACTCACCTGTTGTCCATAATTGGATTCTGCCATATCGTCTAAAGGTTCTTCAATATCCTTAAAGGTCACGATTGGAATTACCGGACCAAATTGCTCTTCCTGATAGACCCGCATTTCCTTGTTAACGGGAAATAATATAGCTGGCCAAATATAATTGTCGGAATGTGTGCCCCCTTTTTTATTCAATATCTTGGCACCTTTTTCCCTGGCGTCATCTATCAATTCCTGTATATAGGCGGGCTTACCTGGTTCGGGCAAAGGGGTTAACTTAACACCATCTTCCCAGGGGTTTCCAAATTTTAAAGCATCTACCCTTTCAGAAAATCTTTTATTAAATTCCGCGGCAATATCCTCGTGTACATAGATTATTTTTAGTGCGGTACAACGTTGACCGTTAAAGGACAAGGTACCTGCAATACATTCGTCTATGGTTAAATCCAAATCGGCGTCGGGTAGTATTATAGCCGGGTTTTTAGCTTCCAATCCAAGTACCAAGCGCAATCTATTGCTTTTAGGATGTTGATTTTGCAGCGCATTCGCCGATTTACTATTGCCTATCAAGGCCAAAACATCAACTTTTCCTGTCTTCATTATTGGGGCGGCTACTGCCCTACCCCTACCAAATACAATATTCACTACCCCTTTTGGGAAACTGGATTGAAAAGCCTCCAACAATGGTGTGATCAATAAAACCCCATGTTTCGCTGGCTTAAAAATGGTAGTATTCCCCATAATTATAGCAGGAATAAGCAAGGCAAAAGTTTCGTTCAAAGGATAGTTGTATGGTCCTAAACAGAGTACGACCCCAAGAGGTCCCCGCCTAATATGTGCATAAACACCATCGTTTTTTTCAAATTTGGCGTTATCCCGATCAAGTTGCTTGTAATCCTCGATGGTATCATTAATATACTCCACGGTTCTGTCGAACTCCTTCTGGGAGTCTGGAAGCGATTTTCCAATTTCCCACATTAAAAGTTTAACAATTTCATCCCTCTTGGTCTGCATTTTCTTTACAAAAATCTCCATGCAGTCTATGCGTTCCTTTACCCGCATGGTAGGCCAGATGCCCTTACCTTTGTTGTATGCCACTAGGGCTGCATCCAGAGCTTCCAAAGCTTCCTTTTCCTCCATGTCCGGGATACTTCCCAGTAATGTTGGGGCATATTTTTCTGTGCTGGATATGGTGGAGTACACCTCAGAGGTGTTCCCGTTCCAAGCCCTTAATTCACCATTGATAAGATAGGTTCTTTGATGAATAACCTCGTTTATTGTGTGTTCTGCAGGTATGCCCGATTTGCCCATAAGTGATTCTTTTTTTTTGAAAGATGAAACTATTGAAATTAAACTATCAGACCACTAAATTAATAAAACGATAATTTTAATTCCCTATAAATCTGGTAGAATATTTGAAGTAAAGTCACGAAAAGGATTTCGCATTTTGCAATATCATAAAAATTGTCCCAAATGTTATTAAATTAAATACTGAAACAAATCTGGTTTATCGTTAATGTAGTCCCCAAAAAAATTATTGTCCTTCATCCTTTTAATTAGGGGTGCCAAATCTTCTGGGCTTTTTAATTCTATGCCCACCACTGCCGGAGCATTCTCCCGACTCGATTTTTTTGAATATTCAAAATGGGTAATATCATCCGTGGGCCCTAAAATATCCACAACGAACTCCTTCAACGCACCCGGTCTTTGGGGAAAGCGTATAATAAAGTAATGTTTTAATTTGCCGTAAAGCAAGGCGCGTTCCTTTATCTCAGCCGTTCGTGTAATATCATTGTTACTTCCACTTACAATGCAGATCACGTTTTTACCTTTTATTTCTTCCTTAAAATCGTCCAAAACGGTAATCGTAAGTGCTCCTGCCGGTTCCACAACTATGGCGTCCCTGTTGTAAAGATCCAAAATGGTCTGGCAAACCTTGCCTTCCGGAACGGTTACCATATCGTGAAGGTATTCCTTACAAATATTAAACGTAAGGTTTCCCACGCGTTTTACGGCCGCACCGTCAATAAATTTGTCTATGTGTTCCAGTTCGGTGTTAACTCCCTTTTCTATGGAAGTTTTCATAGACGGGGCTCCTTCCGGTTCTACGCCAATAATTTTTGTTTGTGGCGATAATGTCTTGAATACAGCACAGAGGCCCGAGGCCAATCCGCCGCCACCAACAGCCACAAAGACATAGTCTATAGGCTTTTTGGTCTGTTCCAATATTTCCAAGCCAACTGTAGCCTGTCCCTCAATAATTTTGGGGTCATCAAAAGGATGGATATATGTCTTTTTTTCAGCAGCACAGAACTTTTTTGCCGCATTGGAGGAATCATCAAAGGTATCCCCTTCAAGGACCACAGTTACCCAATCCCCTCCAAACAACTTTGTTTGTTCAACCTTTTGTTTAGGGGTCACCGATGGCATATATATGGTTCCTTTTATTCCTAAATGATTACAGGCAAAAGCAACACCCTGGGCATGGTTTCCGGCGCTGGCACATACCACTCCGTTCACCGTTTCTTCTTTGGTTAGGGAACTGATCTTATTGAATGCCCCTCTTATTTTATAACTTCTTACCCTATGTAAATCTTCCCTTTTTAAAAGAATATTGGCATCATAAGCCTTGGAATATCTAATGCTCTGAGTCAATGGAGTGATATCTGCAACTTGCCTAATGGTTTCGGCCGCCTTCCTGATGTCTTCTATTTTGGGAAAATAAGGTTTCATAAATGCATATATAAACAAAGGCCTGCCGAGTTAATTAAACTTGGCAGGCCTCATAATTAGTTAAGTTTAATTATACTATAGGTTTCATAGCGGTCATGGATGCACGCAACCTTGCTCCTACAATCTCTACGGGATGCTCGCGTAAAGCTTTGTTTACAGCAATTAGTTTTGCGTTGTCCACACTTAGATGTTTTTGGTCGGCAAAATGTTTTCCTATGACATCTGTATCTATTGTTTTCATGAAATCGGCCAATAGAGGCTTACAGGCGTGATCAAACAAATAGCAGCCGTATTCAGCTGTGTCGGATATAACCCTGTTCATTTCAAACAATTTTTTTCTAGCAATGGTATTGGCTATCAATGGAGTTTCATGTAATGACTCGTAGTAAGCGGATTCGGCAATAATTCCCGATTCGGTCATGGATTCAAAAGCCAGTTCTACACCTGCTCTTACCATAGCCACCATTAGTACACCGTGGTCATAAAATTCCTGTTCAGAAATTTTCATTGATCCAGCTGGAGTTTTTTCGAAAGCGGTCTCTCCGGTTGCTGCTCTCCAGGTCAATAGGTTTTTATCATCATTGGCCCAGTCTTCCATCATAGTTTTTGAAAAATGGCCGCTCATGATGTCGTCCATATGCTTATGGAAAAGAGGACGCATTATATCTTTTAATTCTTCTGAAAGTTCAAAAGCCTTGATCTTTGCAGGGTTGGACAAACGATCCATCATATGGGTGATACCGCCATATTTAAGACCTTCTGTAATGGTTTCCCATCCGTACTGAATCAACTTGGAAGCATATCCAGCGTCGATTCCCTTTTCAATCATTTTATCAAAACAAAGAATAGAACCTGTTTGCAGCAAGCCACAAAGTATGGTCTGCTCACCCATTAAATCGGATTTTACTTCAGCAACAAAGGATGATTCCAAAACACCGGCCTTATGTCCGCCAGTGGCAACTGCATAGGCTTTTGCCTGGGCCAATCCTTTATCTTGAGGGTCGTTGTCCGGGTGTACAGCAATAAGGGTAGGAACACCAAAGCCTCTTTTGTATTCTTCACGTACTTCAGATCCTGGGCATTTTGGTGCCACCATAATAACGGTTAAGTCTTCACGGATCTGCATACCTTCCTCTACAATATTAAAACCGTGCGAGTAGGATAATGTAGCTCCTTTTTTCATTAGGGGCATAACTGTAGAAACCACACTGGTGTGTTGTTTGTCCGGAGTTAAGTTGATAACTACATCGGCTGTTGGAATAAGTTCCTCGTAGGTGCCTACGTTAAAGCCATTTTCACTTGCGTTTATAAAAGACTGTCTTTTTTCCTTTATAGCCGCACCTCTTAAGGCATATGAAATGTCCAATCCGGAATCGCGCATATTTAGACCTTGGTTAAGACCTTGGGCACCACAACCTACGATTACAATTTTCTTCCCTTTTAAAGCGGATACACCATCAGAAAATTCCGTAGAATCCATAAATCTACATTTCCCTAATTGAGTAAGTTGTTCCCTTAATGATAGTGTATTAAAGTAATTTGCCATTTTTTAAACTCGATTTTATTTCCCGATCTGTCTCGGGGTTGATTATTTATTGATTAAACTCTTTTAATAATGATGAAATTTTCATTTCGGATTTTGTAACCGCAATTCTTCCGGAACGCACAAATTGCATAATGCCATAGGGCTTCAGTTGTTGGTACATGTCATCAATTTCATTTCTTCTTCCGGTCTTTGCCAAAACAAAGAAATCTCGTGACACCGTAACAATTTGGGAATTACTATCCTTTATAATATTTTGGATATTTCGCTCATCGAACAATAAGGTGGAAGCCACTTTGAATAATGCCGACTCCTGATATATGGTTTCTTCATCGGTATGATAGAAAGCTTTGATTACCTCAATTTGCTTTTCCACCTGTCCCACAATATTACGCACCCAATCTTCTGTAGTGTATACCACAATGGTGAATTTTGAAACGTGGTCTATTTCCGATTTTGAAACATTTAGACTCTCAATGTTTATGTGACGTTTTAAAAATATCCCTGATATTCTGTTCAGTAGTCCAACGCTGTTCTCGGAGTATACTGAAATTGTAAACCATTTTTTTTCCATCTCCTTATCCCAATCCTCCATCAAAAATATGAAGTTATGGGTATTTTTAATTAATAATTATTTTATTTCAAACGTATATCCGATACTGATGCCCCAGAAGGAATCATAGGAAAAACATTGTCCTCTTTTTCTACTTTAACTTCCAAGAAGTAAGCATCCTTGGAGGCCAACATTTCTTTAATGGTAGCCTTTAAATCCTTTCTCTCGCTTATGCGCTTTGATTGAATATGGTAACCTTCCGCAATTTTTACAAAGTCAGGATTTACCATGACGGTAGAGGCATATCTACTTTCAAAGAAAAGTTCCTGCCATTGGCGTACCATTCCCAAATGATCGTTATTTAGTACGACTATCTTAACAGGGGTCTTGTTCTGGAAGATAGTCCCCAATTCCTGAATGGTCATTTGGTATCCGCCATCACCAATAATGGCAACTACTTCCCTATCCATTGCTCCCATTTTGGCTCCGATAGCCGCTGGTAAGGCGAAGCCCATAGTTCCCAGTCCACCTGAGGTAACATTACTTTTGGTCTGTTTAAATTTAGCGTATCTACAGGCAATCATTTGATGCTGCCCAACGTCCGAAACTATTATGGCTTTATGACCACTGGCTATATTGATTTCCTCAATAACTTCTGCCATGGTAAGTCTGTCCTTGGTAGGATAAACATCATTTTTAATGATCTGGTCAAACTCTATCTCATATTTTTTCTTAAACTCATTGTGCCAAGATTCATGAGTGTTGGTCTTGATCATTGGCAGCAATAGGTCCAAGGTAACCTTGGAATCGCCCAATACGGCTACATCTGCCTTAACGTTTTTATTTATTTCGGCCGGATCTATATCGAAATGGATAATTTTTGCCTGTTTGGCGTAGGTGTCCAAACTTCCGGTTACCCTATCGTCAAAGCGCATACCTATGGCAATGAGTACATCGCACTCATTGGTCAATAAATTGGGTCCGTAATTACCGTGCATCCCTACCATTCCAACATTTAATGGATGTTCCGTATCCATGGCCGAAAGTCCAAGTATGGTCCAAGCAGCAGGAATACCAGCCTTCTCGACCAAGGTTTTTAGTTGTTCCTCGGCTTCTCCTAAAATTACTCCCTGTCCAAAAACTATAAAAGGTTTCTTGGCAGCGTTGATTAAATTGGCCGCTTCCTCAATGGCCTTTATGTCTGGTTTAGGGTAAGGGTTGTAACTACGTACCCCGGCACAATGCTCGTATGAAAAGTCGAACTCATCAATTTGTGCATTTTTGGTAATATCCACCAATACGGGTCCTGGCCTGCCCGATCTGGCAATATAGAACGCCTTGGCCAAGACTTCAGGAATTTCAGAAGCTTTGGTAACCTGACAGTTCCATTTGGTTACAGGTGTGGAAATTCCGATAATATCGGTTTCCTGAAAAGCATCGGAACCCAACAAATGTCTAGCTACCTGGCCTGTAATGCAGACCATGGGTGTAGAATCTATCTGGGCGTCGGCAATACCGGTAATCAAATTGGTAGCCCCTGGGCCTGAGGTGGCCACTGCTACACCAACTTTTCCGGTTACTCTGGCATAGCCCTGTGCAGCGTGGGTTGCTCCCTGCTCATGTCTTGTTAGAATATGGGTAAGTTTATCCTGAAACTTGTATAATTCATCATACAGTGGCATTATGGCTCCGCCAGGATATCCATAAATCAAGTCTACACCCTCAGCCAATAGGCAATGGATTATAGCCTCCGCACCACTTATTCTCTTCGTGATCTGCTTAGTTGATGCTGTTTTTTCCTTTTTCAATGTTTCCATAATTGTAGACCTAATCGGTTAACATACTGGGTGTAAACCCCTTTAATATTATATTTCATCGGTTACGCAACCTTGTGAGGCCGAGGATACCGTTTTCGCATATTTGTAAAGACTTCCTTTTTTAACCTTTAGGGGCGGTTGAACCCAGTTTGCCCTACGCGTTTTAATCTCTTCTTCTGACAAGGCCACTGAGATACTATTTTTTTCGGCATCAATAGTGATGACATCCCCATCTTGCAAGAGGGCGATAGTTCCACCATCTTGGGCTTCTGGGCATACGTGACCAACAACAAAGCCGTGTGTACCCCCCGAAAAGCGACCATCTGTAATCAAGGCTACGTCCTTCCCTAGTCCGGCCCCCATAATGGCAGCAGTAGGTTTCAACATCTCTGGCATTCCCGGACCACCTTTTGGCCCCTCATACCTAATAACCACAACGTCTCCTTTTTTCACCAATCCTTTGCCAATACCGGCATTTGCCAAAAACTCATCATCAAAAACTTTTGCGGGACCGGTAAAGTGCAATCCTTCTTTACCTGTAATCTTAGCTACGGCACCGTCTTCTGCAAGATTCCCGTAAAGGATTCTTAAATGTCCTGATTCCTTGATCGGAGCGTTCAACGGTTTAATAATCTGCTGGCCTTCTTTTAAACTTGGAACCTCTGCAAGGTTTTCGGCAACGGTTTTACCGGTTATGGTCATACAATCGCCGTGTAACATACCGTTTTCCAACATAAATTTCATCACTGCAGGGGTACCACCAACACGATGTAGATCTTCCATTAGGTATTTGCCACTAGGTTTCAAATCTGCCAAGAACGGGGTGCTATCACTAATTTTCTGAAAGTCGTCCAAAGTAAAATCAACATTTGCTGCTTTTGCTATGGCCAAAAAGTGTAGTACGGCGTTGGTGGATCCTCCTAAGAGGGTAAGCAAGCGCACTGCATTTTCAAAAGATTTTCTTGTAATGATATCGCTGGGCTTTATATCGTTTTCCAATAGATGCCTTAATGCAAAACCAGCGCTAATGGCATCTTGTTTCTTTTCCTTACCAATAGCTGGGTTTGAAGAATTGTAAGGCAAGGCCATTCCCAAAGCTTCAATAGCGGAAGCCATGGTATTGGCGGTGTACATACCACCACAGGCACCTGCTCCCGGGCATGCGTTCTGAATTACTCCTTTGTAATCCTCCTCGTTCATGGTTCCGGCTACCTTTTCGCCCCAAGCCTCAAAGGCCGAAACAATGTCCAATTTTTTGTCCTTAAAACAGCCAGAGGCAATTGTACCACCATAAACCAAAACAGAAGGTCTGTTTAATCTTATCATGGCCATAAGGGCTCCAGGCATATTTTTGTCGCAACCTACAACAGTTACAAGTCCGTCATAGTTCATAGCTTGTACCACAGTTTCCATAGAATCCGCAATAATATCCCTAGAAGGCAATGAGTATCTCATACCATAAGTACCCATTGAAATACCATCACTGACACCTATAGTATTGAACACAAGTCCAACCAAGCCCCCTTTTTCGGTTCCCAATTTTACTTCTTGAGCCAGATCATTTAAGTGCATGTTACAAGGATTGCCCTCATAACCTGTACTACCGATTCCGATCAAAGGTTTTTTTAGATCTTCTTCTTCCAGTCCTATGGCGTATAACATAGCCTGTGCGGCAGGTTGTGTGGGGTCCTGGGTAACGTTTTTGCTAAATTTATTTAATTCCATTAATTTGTATACTTTGTATTTTAATACTATTCTATATAAACTACGACTACCAAAGATAAAAGTTTAAAAACCCTTAGATTTTTAACATAAAAGTTTGATTTAAATTCAATAATAACGATTTAATTTTAACCATCTAATAATCAGGTGTTTATATACATAAACCATATCATATTCAGTAGGTTTTTATTCTTTGATAAACCTTTGGGTGGTGACTTAATAAAGAACTTAATTCCTAACTTTAGTTCTGCTAAACCTAAAAAAAAAGCCTGTATCAAATATATCTGATACAGGCTTTTTAATAAATAGAAATCCGTATCATCCCAGTTATGGGACGATAATGACCAATTTGATTATGCTTCTATTTATTTTCATTACTGTAAAATTAAGTATTAAAATTTAATTGACAAAGAAATAAATTTCCGTCGCCTACCTTAGTTTAAAACTAATATGGTTTCCAGATCTTTTTTGCGCCAAAATGGACATGGCCATGTCCGACAACTGTAATATTCTTGGATAGCCACCTGTGGTCTGACCATCTTTCATTAAAATGATCAATTTTCCAGCAGGAGTCAGTTGTATAGTTCCAGGCAGGGTTGCCGAGGTTAACATGGATACTTTATTGCCCTCAATTATCTCATTGAGCTGATATGCCATTCGGTTATTCTCATTAGCCACCGTAAATTCCCTGTAAAATAATTGGGCCAATTGTTTATCGGTCAATAGCTTATATTCAGGGCCCTTATATACTTCCAATTCGGTTTTGTCCAAAACGGAGTCTACTTTAAGTTTCGAAATTTTGGGACTGAACAGTTTACACTCGGTATACGGAAGACTGGACATTTTCTTAATGGAATCCCTCTCCGTAATTGGTTTATAATAGGATCTACTTCCCAATACCGATGCAGTGTTGAATCCGTCCTTAATCCCCAAATACGCCCTGAATCCTTTTAATAATTTGCCATAGGTTAAGATGTCACCTGCATTTACTTTATAGACTTTGTAGTTTTCTATGGTAATATCGTTAAGAGTTACCGACATTTCCGCCCCTCCCAAAACAATATAGGTATCTTGTTCAAATTCCAATGTTGGTCCGGTCATGGTTATTTCCAATACGGCACTGTTTTCGTCGTTTTCCAGCAAAGTATTTACCTTGGAGACAGAGAATGAGTCCATAACTCCTGAAACTGGAACACCTTTATCCCTGTACCCAAATCTACCGGTATCCTGAACTGTGGTGAAAAAGCCCGATTTTATAATGTTAAGCATCCAGCACTTTTTTTTCTAAGTTATAAATCCCTACCTCACCTTCAATCTTGTGCAATTGGTATTCTGCCATTGAAATAGGGTAAAATTGTATTTTATCCCCCACTTGGACAAAACAGGGATTTTCCTTTTTAACGTCGAACATAGGTACGGGACATTTCCCAATTATGTTCCATCCTCCTGGTGAATCCTGGGGGTAAATTCCCGTTAGTTTTGCGGCTAGTCCAACCGAGCCTTTTAGTACTTTAGGTCTGGGGGTGGATTTACGCGGAACCTCCAGAACTTCTGGCACGCCTCCCAAATACATAAACCCTGGTAAGAATCCGATACCATAGACAGTATAAATACTCTTTGAGTGCAATTCGGTGATACGTTCCACTGACAGGCCCAATTCCACGGAAATCTCCTCGAGATCCAGCCCGAATTCAAGATCATAACATACTGGTAATCGCCAAAGATACCTGGTGGCAGGTTCTATCTTTCCTTTTATAGCATACCACTCCTTTATCTTTGGTTTTAAATAATCGAAATCTAGGACGGTGTCCTTACATATCAAAGTAAGTGAATTATAGGCAGGAATAAACTCCCACTCCTTTTCATCCAGCTGATTTTTTTTTAAGTACTGAATGAATTGGAGAATCTCGTCCAATATGGATTCTTCCACCCTATTGGGCCATTCCACCAATATGGCGTGGACACCAAATTGCCTTACAGAAATTTTGAAACTACTCACTTTTTTATTAAGATTTGGTTTTCTGGTAAATGTTTGGAAAGATACACTAATATTTGCAATGTTGAAGGAGAATCCCCGTGAATACAATAGGTGTCCGCTTGGGTTTTTACGGCCTTCCCAGAAAGGGTCAAAACCGCACCTTTTGTAACCATATGGAGCAAATGATCCATAACTTCTTTGGGTTCTTGTATCAAGGCCTTAGGGTCTTTTCGGGACACTAGGGAGAGGTCTTCATTATAATTGCGATCGGCAAACGCCTCATATTTTATTCGAAATCCCAAACGCAGAGCCTCCTCCGCTATTTTGGAATCATAGGGCACAAACAAAAATACCTCCTTCTTATATTTTGAAATACTATCCAAAAACACCAATGCCAATTCCCTGTCCTTGGCCACGTCATTGTATAGGGCACCATGGGGTTTTATATGGTTCAGCGAAATACCTAAAGTTATGAGGACAGCGTTCAAATCCTCTATTTGGACAAGAATACTTTTTTTTAACTCATCCTTAGCCATTTTGATGCTGGTTCTTCCAAAATTCGCCCTATCCGGATATGATGGATGTGCTCCTATCAGCACCTTGTGTTCTTTGGCCAATAAGGCTACCTTCATCATGGTATCGGCATCCCCGGCATGGCCACCACAGGCAATATTACAGGAGGTAATTAAGGGCAATAGCTCTTCTTCATTGTCTACACCCTCCCCTATATCACAATTTATATCAATATTGATCATATCCTTAAAATAGCCCAAAAACAGTTAATATACTCTTTGCCCCCAGAATAATGGACAAAATTATAATGATAATCCCCAATATATTTTGAAATTTGGTATTTTGATATTCCAGCATGACTGTTTTCCTGTTAACGATCCATAATAGAAAAATAGCGATAATTGGCAATAGCATCCCATTGGTTATCTGGGCAAATTTAATAATCTCCAAAGGTTTTATTCCTACGGACATAAACAGGACACCTACCAATAGAATGATCATCCAGACCATTTTGAAGCCTAAGTTATTCATAGTGGTGCCCCATCCAAAACAGCTACTGGCCACATAGGCAGCGGCTAAGGGTGCCGTAATGGCAGAGGTTATCCCGGCCGCAAAAAGTCCAATTCCCATAAAATATTTAGCACTTTCCCCGTAAAGTGGTTCCAGGCCTTTGGTCATATCCATAATATTACTTATTTCGCCGGACGGTATGGCAGTTGCAGTAACCACTATGGCCATGGAAACCATACCTCCCAGTAAAATGGATAAGACGGTATCCCTACGGGCTTCCTTCAAATTCTCCTTGGATTTCCATTTTTCACTTACCAGTGAGGTATGTAGGAATAAATTATAGGGTACTACCGTAGTGCCTACCAGCGCAATAATGGTCAAAATACTTCCATCTGGAGTTTTGGGGATAATAAGACCTTGCAATATGGCCGAAATATTCGGTTTTGTAATTATGGCCGTTAATAAGAAGGATATGCTCATGACCATTACCAGAGAAACCAGCACCTTTTCCAAAACCTTATAATTACCAAAAAACAGAAGTAGAAATGCAAAACTTCCCACTACCCAAGGATAAAAACTTAGATGTTCTTGCCCAAATATAGCCTCTAATCCCAAGGAAGCACCACCTATATTGCCTCCTTCATAAGCTGCATTACCTACAACGATTGCCGATAAGATAAGGCCCAGTACCAAAATCTTAATCCAGCGGACACCTATCTCTTCTTTTATAACATGGGCCAATCCCTTTTGGGTGACGATTCCCAATCTCGCAGCCATTTCCTGTAATATCACGGTGGCCAATACGGACAGCAACAGGGCCCAAAGAAGTAAATATCCATATTTTACACCGGCAATGGAACACACAGTAACGGTACCGGGACCTATAAAGGCTGCCGCTACCAAAACTCCTGGCCCCATTTTCCATTTCATTCTATTGGGCTGTATTTAAGGCGTATAAGGCAAAGCTTCCCAACCAATGGGTACCACTGTAATTATCATCAACAATACTGGGGAGGGAGTAATTAATATGCTCAGTGGCAATTTGTTTTAAATGGGAGTATTGGGGAAGTGTCTCCGCAATACCGTACAAACACCAAGCCCTACTAAAATTGAGACCATCCAAATGAACTAATTTTCCATCTGTTCTATCCGACACTTTTCCAGGTTCCAGATTAAATTGGGGATCTGCCAATTGGGGCAGGAATTTATCCAGCCATTTTTTAAACTTTTCTGGGCCATAAATTTTTCTCACCAGATTGGCTTCCTCCAGACAGGGCGACAAAAAATCGAATCCACTGGGCTCCCAGATTATGGGACAATCTGCATCGTTTTCATAAAAGCGTGCAACACTGGAGGTAATAGCAATTTTTAAGGCCTCGTCCTCAAGAACAACCGCATAGTCCCAAGCCAAGGAAAGTCCAAATGCGGTATTGGTATGCTCCCCCACCCTAATGGGATAATTTAATTTTGGCAAAAATTCTATGTAGGCTTCTACTATATAGTTTGTCAACGGCTGTAAATTAACCTCAAGGTCACGGGCCAAGGGGTCCTGCCATGTATGAAGCTCTTCGGCCAATTTCAGGATCCAGGCCCATCCATAAGTCCGTTCATATGACTTATTTCCTACCATATTAAAATAGTCCATCTCTGCCAATATATTTTCCTTGGAAATATTTTCCACCAATTTATTACGAATTGTGGAAGCCTGATTTAAACTAGGGAACTGTTTTAATAGCGAAACCAAGGACCAGTGACCGTGAACAGAGGAATGCCAATCATAACAACCATAAAATGCCGGGTGCAATTGTTTAGGACTGCCCAAATGGGTCGAATCCTGAAGAGACTGATTTAATTTGTTGGGGTATTCCGTTTGTAGGCATTCCAATGGCAGGCGTACAAGTCGATTGGCTTCATTAAAGGTCAGTTCTGGCAGTGCAGAGGATATCACAACTTTGGGCTTTGTATTTTGACTGTCCTTACAGCCCAAAAGAATAATAAAAAAGATAAAAATCGTGGCTATTGTTTTAAGCATTGTTCTACAGTCCATTCTTTAGGTTTGAAATAGCGAATATGTAAATATATAGGGATATTCTAAAATGCGGAAGAATATTTGTTTTTTAAAGGCCATGTGGTTTGAAAAGTAGGCAGTTCATCTAAAAAGTTGCAGTTCGTCTAAAAGATGGCCTTTTTGCATAACCCCCACATAATAATCCAAAAATATTACGGTTATAATAGTCCCAAATTAAATTTTTAACCTACTTGAATGACATGTTTAGATTGTAACAAAGAGCTTGATTATCTTGACCACAAAAGTGCGATGGATCTCTTAGGATTAGAGCTTTGTGCGAAGCACAAAGATCGCATGGAAAAGCTGATCAAACTTAAAAGGACCCCCAAAGAAGCCATACAATTATATTATGGTTTAAAAAATGCAGGTGTAAATCCAATGCTGGAATGGTGGGATGGAAAAAAATCAGTGGATATTGCTATATCTAGGGTAAAACTTAATATAGAAATCGATACGGAATACCATTCTATAACCCACGAACAAGCCATCAACGATTTGGAAGAAGCCATGCATTCGTTTAGAAATGGATTTACCACCATTCGTATCCCCCACGTACTCATTAAATATTATTTAAAAGAAACGGTAGATAATATATTAGGAATAATGGAAGGGCTAAAGGCCAATATCAAGGTGCTGTAGTTAGTGATACCATAGGGAAATGTCTATTGAAGAAAGGACAAAGCAATTCAGCAAAACCAAAACTGAAATGCCATGAATCTTAAAAACAATTTTATGGAAACAGAAAAGAAGATTTTGAGAACACCTTTAAGAATTGCCATTTCCCTCCTTGTACTAGGCTTTCTTTGTAAAATTTTACATTTTACGACCGTCGCTAATCCTATAATATTAATTTCTCTTGCCGCTATAGGTGTATTGTACGCTTGGCGATTTTGGAAAAAAACAAAAAAAGGATTTCTGCAGTACAACAAATTAATTTTAGTTACCTCTTGGTCTTTAAATGGAATTTTCAAAATACTGGACATATCCCACAATGATTTTTTTCAGGTTATAGGTAGCTTGGCGTTCATAATTTGGATCATCATGGAAGGCACAACATATCTCATTGACGACAAGGACGACAATAGGAGTGATATTGCATATTTTATGTGGAATACAATGATGATCATTGGCATATTGGCCATAATTATTGGAAGCCTGACCAAAATATTGGAATGGGAATATGCTACCCCAACCCTGATAACGGGCTTTATTCTTGTAGCTGCATATGTTTTAAAGGATCTACTGGTCCAAAACCTTCAGAAAAAGGAATAAGGGTGTTTTCATAGGTTCATCTTTCCGACTTTTCCAATTCACGGTCAGTTTTTGGGAATGATCCAGAAAGCGGGTATGCAATCACTATATTAGTAGAGTACTTTTTCTGATTTAAAAGCTTCACATATTTTCATGGAATTTTAATTTTTTTGTGGTATTTTCTCCTTCAAATTAGAACCATGGAAAAACAAAGGAGAATATTTATTCAAAAAGCAGGATTAATTGCAGCAGCAAGCGCATTTACTCCTCAAATACTACTGTCTTCAACCAAGGCACAAAAGAAAAAATTAGGGGTAGCCCTTGTTGGATTGGGCTATTATAGTACAGATCTTCTTGCACTTGCCCTACAATTGACCAATAACTGCGAATTAAGGGGTATAGTCACCGGTAGTCCTGAAAAAATTCCGATCTGGCAGGAAAAATATGGGATTAAGGACAAGAACGTTTACAATTACAAAAATTTTGATACCATTGCCAATAACCCAGATATAGATGTTGTATACGTGGTTCTGCCTCCTTCCATGCATGCAGAGTATACGATTAGGGCGGCCAAGGCGGGTAAGCATGTTTGGTGTGAAAAACCAATGGCACCCTCTGTAGCCGATTGTGAGGCAATGATCAAGGCCTGTAAAGATAATAAGGTAAAACTTGCTATCGGGTACCGTTGTCAGCACGACCCAAATATTCAAGCCTATATGAAAGTGGGCAAGGAAAGACCTTTTGGGAAAGTACGGATGGTGACTTCTGCCGCGGGATATTTTGACGGCCGGACCAACCATTGGAAGCAAAATAAAAAATTAGGGGGTGGTGCCATGGGCGATATGGGTGTTTATGCATTACAAGGTGCCCGATTGGCTACCGGGGAAGAACCGATTTCGGTACTGGCGCAGGCCTCCACTACCCGACCAGAAATTTATCACGAAGTAGAGGAAACCATGATGTTTCAACTGGAATTTCCCAGTGGCGCCCTAGCATCCTGCCAGACCAGTTTTGGTATAAATATGAACCATCTTCAGGTCAATTATGAAAAAGGTTGGTTGAAAATGGAACCACACAGCTCCTATAATGGCAATAATGGAAGTATGTCCGATGGAACGATTATTAAATTTTCCATCCCCAACCAGCAGGCCAAGCAAATGGATGAGGATGCCATGGCTATTATGGACAAAACCGACTTAATTGTCCCAGGGGAAGAAGGACTGAGGGATATTCGTGTTGTTGAGGCCATCTACAAATCGGCCGCACAGAATTGTGTGGTCAAATTGTAGTTTTTCTGAGGTTTCGGATCAATAAATTATCGGTAAACAGTTGTCTTTCTAGGTTTTATGGTTTTGTAGGATTTTACTTTCATAGATGATTTTGACCCTTTATCCGAATTGGGGTCAGGTTGTCGAAATTTTGTTCCATACATGGATACGAAAATCCTTTTCCCTTGATTATGGGGTTTTATATATAAACCCCATATTATGAAGGAAAATACTACATTTAACGAATTTTTATTTTATCTCTATTGCGCCTTTTGCTTTGCTTGGGCCATTTATGTGCTTACGTCTTAGATTGAGGTTGCACATATTTGGGGTTAAAACGTAGGGCATGGTTAAGTTGACCATATTGGTTTATGGTCATTATATAGGCAAGTAGAACTAATGCAGTGTAAATCACAGTATACCTAGTAGCGGTGTATTATGCTTAATACAGTAACGCACATGCAAAATAGGCTAATGCTGTATTTTAATAAATTCATTGGCAAATCTTTCACCCATGAGCCGCTGGGCTTCGGAATTAAAGTGCACCTTATCCCCTTTGTCCTTTAGGTCCTGCGTATTGATCATCCCTGAATATTGATCAGTAGATACATAGTATTTAATGTGGTCATTAATCTTTGACCACAATGGATTGGTAGAATAACTGCCCAATTGCCCTATTACAACTGTTGTCTCTTGGTTCCCAATTATCTTTCTGAATTGATAGAACAACTCCGATAATTTGATTTGGTACAATGGAGCCTCCTTGGTTTTGGCATCACTTTCACCCTGATGCCAAAGAATTCCTTTTACTGTCCCAAAACGCATACCCAACTCCGCTTTTTGTTTGAAATTGGAGAATAGTTTAACCTCTCTATGGATAGAATCGTTTAACCATTGTGAAATTGAGCTTCCCCCTACCGCAGTGGGAATTAATAGCACCGAAATACTGTCAGGAATATGTTTGATCAAGGCTTTGCCGAACGAAAGCCCGCTGTCCAACCCGGCCATTGTTGGTTCATAAAAATGTAGGGGCTCCTTGGCGAAGATGATATTGCCCTGTTTGTTCAGGGTATAAACTCTATTGTTGGGAACGGTATCCTGAGGTTCCACTAGTCCTCTTCCGGCCATATTGGATTGTCCCGCGAGTATAAAAACCCATAGGTTCTCTTTATTTGGAACATTTTCTACCGACAGTTCTACTTTCGGGAAAAATTGGGTCCTTTCGTTTGTGTCCTGTCCATAACTCAAGGATAGCATGGAAAATAAAACTATGGTAAGTTGAAATACTCTATTGATCATACGGATATTGTCTTTACATGGCCTCCCAAATATAAGTTGAAATTATTATTCAACCGTAATAGTGGGTTTATGATTGATTTTGAAATTGCAGGAATTGGAGATGAAGCACATTTTATTGGCTTCCGAATGAAGTTGAATCGCCTTTTGGATCAATTGCGCATCCGTTATTTTGATATTAGGGTTAAGTGTAACTTCCTTAAATCTTCCACAGCCATTGTATGTTTCCTGCATTAGTCCAACAGCCTTATCGGTATATTCCGTAACTACTATTTTGTTTATTGCACATAAATGAAGATACCAAAGCATGTGACAGGCCGAGATGGAGGAAACCAGTAAATCTTCTGGATTATACCTTTTACCGTCCCCCGAGAAAGCGGCATCTGACGATCCCCTTATTGCATTATATTTTTCTGGACAGGAGATTTCATGGTTTCTATTATAGGATTTGGGATCTAAAGTGCCTTTTCCTTCATTTCCCGTCCATTGCACCGTGGTATGGTATAGGTGTTTTTTCATATTGAAGTGGTTTTGAAATAATATTGGTCACTGCAATGTATAGAATTATTTATGTGCTTGTTTATGGTTTATTTTTATTGGAAATGTTTTAAGCTTTTTGGAAGTATTTCCTAACCTCCTAATATTGAGTCTTAAAAAGCTGGATGTTAGTGTTAAAAAAGAGGGATATTTATAAGAATTCGAGCATTTCGTCCGTTATTTAAGTATATCATCCTATATTTAGGAAATATTACATCAAAAAAAAATGCACCCCTTATGAAGAGAAGCAAAATCTTAATAGGAATTTCGCTTTTAATCCTTACAATCGTAACCCTTGTTTTAAACGCCTTTATGTCGGCCCCCGATCCAGGGTCCGAGGTAGCCGTTACAAGTATTGATCATTTAAAGGATGCATTGACCGCCAAGGAGGGGCTACTTTATAAAAGGCATCAAGAAGAGTTGGAATTAGCCATTAATGCCTATTTTGATAATGCGATCTCGGCAGGGGATATTGTTGGAGCTGGAGTGAGTATTGTAAAGGATGATTCTATTATACTGTCGGATGGCTATGGCAAAAGAAATATTAACCGTGATTACCCTGTAGATGGCGGGACTATTTTTAGACTTGGGTCACTTTCCAAGGGATTTGCAGGGGTGTTGGCAGCTGAATTAAAGGATGAAGGCAAATTACATTGGGAGGATAAGGTAAGTGATTTTATACCGGAATTTAAATTTGGTGATAGCAACAATACCAGTAAAATTACCCTTGCCAATATTTTATCGCACACCGCTGGCACACCTTATCATAGCTATACCAACCTTGTAGAGGCGGGCTTGCCATTACAGGATATTGCCCGGCGCTTTAAGGAAATTACACCGATAAGTGAGCCAGGATCCATGTATAGCTACCAGAACGCCATGTTTGCGCTATGTGGGGAAATGATATATAAAGCAACCGGACAGGATATAAGTGAGGTGTTGACCAATACCTTTTTTAATCCTTTGGGTATGTGTTCAACCACCATGGATTATGAAACCTTGGCGCTTATGGAAAATGTGGCCATGCCACACTCCAAAAGAAGAAATGGCTGGAAAACATTGCCACTTACAAATAATTATTACAATGCCATTGCAGCTGGGGGTATTAGTGCCAGCTCTGTTGATATGGCCAAATGGATGCGATTTTTACTGGGGCACAACCCGGAATTAATGAGCAAATCTGCGCTGGCAGAAACTTTCTCCCCTTTTATAGAAATTAAAGGGGAAAGTAAGTATTACCAACATTGGCCTGGACATAAAACATCTTACTATGGCTATGGTTGGAGAATACATAAATTCATGGAGAAGGACTCGGACCAAGAAAAAACTATTTGGCATCATGGGGGAAGTGTCAACAACTATAGAAATGAAATAGCTATTTATCCGGAAGCCGATCTGGGAATCTGTGTACTATTGAGCAACAATAGTAAAATTGCCAAAACCGTGATCCCGGATCTGTATGCAATAGTGAAGGAAATATATGGACAGACTACCCCTCATAACAAACTGAATACCGCCAATGATCTGGTCCAGTTGCATTGGGAATAAGGAGTTCAAGGTTCAAGGTTCTAGGTTCAAAGCTGGTCCATGCCTATATAGCATTGACCGCTACGCAAAATCTCATCCTTACAATACACTACACCCCTTAAGTTGAAAGCCCTTTTTGGTTTTTCAATGTCCCAGTTGGTGCTTTTCGTATTTGCTAATCAGTTTCTCTGCACCTTTCAACATTAACATATGGGAACCGGAATTAATGGAAGGACGTTGTTTGTTGACTGGAAAATCCGCATGCTTTCATTGAATACATCCTTACTGAGATCTGACTTATTTTGATTGGAGTTTTGATTTCACCTAAGTCCAACAATAATCATGAATTATTCCCCTCCCTGTAGGGGATTGAGTGTAGGGTAAACTGATGAGAAAACTTATACCTTATTATCTCTAATTGGAAGAAAATAACGGCTGGTGCATACTGATGCAATGAATGCCTCCACCACCTAAATTTACGGCAAGGGCATCGATCATGATTATTTTTCGATCGGGAAAAACGGACTGCAAAATTTGAGCTGCGTTTTCATCCTTTAGTTTTAGTTCATCGGGCATTCCTTCCCGCCAACAACTTTGACCAATAACCACCTTGTTGGTAATTATGAAATTAAGGTAGCTGAGTGCGGCCATGACTTTTATGGGTTCTCCATTGGGGAAAGTACTGCCGTTCCTGTAATCGAGTGTTTTAATGTACTCATAAACATAGTCTCCTGGATTCATGGTTGAAAAAATAGTTCCAGGAAGAGGCATTCTGATAATGGTAAATGGCTTGCCGTCCTGATCCGTTGATCCTGACAATATTTTGTAATTCTCTTCCATTCGTTTATGGTTTTCCCATGCTATGGGATCGTTATATTCCACGCTATCTACCTTTGCCATGAGGATGGTGGAATCATTTACAAATCGGGCAAATTCATCAACATGACCATTGGTAGTAACTACTGTGTAAGCACTGTGTCCGTCCAAAGTGGTTATTGGGCCAAGGAAAGTATGATCATCTTCCACCAAACCCTGCTTCAACCAGATAATCTTCTTAACACCCAGGAGCCTTTTGTATTCACTCTCCATCTCGGCCTTGGTCATATGCGGATTTCTGTCCATTTCAACGGCTTCTGTTGTAATTAGGGTACCTCTTCCATTTACCTCCCTATTTCCCCCTTCGCTGATCATGGCACTCGAAATCACGGGCAGATTAAAATGTTTTGCCACCCGTTCGTCATACAATTCCTCTGTTTTGGTATCTATGTTCAAAGTATCGGAATAACCCCAGGAATTAAAATTAAAATCGGCAATGGCCAAAGTATTTTGATCGGTCTCTACAAATATAGGGCCCATGTCACGTGCCCAGATCTCAATGGAGGGGACTACCAGAAGTTTAAGTTTTGGCAATTCCCCAAAATGCTTCTTTAGGTTTTCTTGGGCATGGGCCAAAAGTTCTTTGTCCTTGCAAGTTATCACTATATCAATATCCCCTAATAAAGCTTCTACAATGGCAAGAGTAACTTGTTCAACGGACTCTCCTTCCTTATGATCGGTTGATGGCCATATTAGCCAAATTGCTTCTTGGGATTCGAATTCGGCAGGTTGATTTACAACTAGTAGTTGATCGGATTTCTTGGGGGAGGAACACGAAAGTATGAGCACTGAAAATAAAATGCTATGTAAAATTGATTTCATACATACTTGATTTAAGGATATATAACCATTAAATATAGTTAATAAACATATCTGTTGAACATTGTAAGCCTAATAATAGTGCGGCTTTGTACTTTAGCCATTATCCTGCTCCGCCTTGTGGCAGGCATGGTGCTCGTGCGAGCAGGGCAAGACTAGGAATACTACATCCACAGGCTGATAAAATGAAATATCATATAAATTATTTTTTCCCCTCTTGGGAGGGGTTAGGGGTGTGTTTAATTTTCAAAATCATTTTTTCAATCTCTTCCAGTACCCAGTTCAAATTGTTCTTCACATCCAAATCACTGAATCTAATAAAGTATACCCCTAAATATTCCAAGCGATTTTGGCGATAAGTATCTTTTTCTTGTTGTCCTTCAATAAAGTGAACGGAACCATCCACCTCCAGTGCAAGCTGAAGTTCTTTGCAATAGAAGTCTACTATATAATTATCAATGGGTATTTGTCGACTAAACCTGACTCCAAGTTTTTTGTTTTTTAATTCGTGCCATAATGCAATTTCGCCCATAGTCATGTTTTTGCGAAGTTTCTTCGCAATAGGAATTAAGTCTGGGTTATAAGGTATAATTTTTGT
This sequence comes from Arenibacter algicola, assembly GCF_000733925.1. Classification (NCBI taxonomy): domain Bacteria; kingdom Pseudomonadati; phylum Bacteroidota; class Flavobacteriia; order Flavobacteriales; family Flavobacteriaceae; genus Arenibacter; species Arenibacter algicola. The sequence goes on along the minus strand of NZ_JPOO01000003.1, from coordinate 433,470 downwards.
CATCATTTTACCCACCCCTCAATCCCCTCCAAGGAGGGGAGGGATTCATGCATATTGTTTGACTTAGGTGCAATCAAGAGCCAAATCAATATAAGGCCAATTTCGCCAAGTTTTTGCCCCATCACAAATAAGAATCCTTTAATCTTCTCTGGGCAAACGGGAATTCAGTTCCCCAATCTGATAAACCAGCACTGCAATTACGGTTGCGTTGATCATCATATCTCGTTCAGGTACATATTCCAAAGCATCCATATTGGTGTGATGGGTTACAGTACTATAGTTTAGCCCATCCTGAATTATCTGAAATCCGAGAATCTTATAATAGTCAAAAACATCATGATCGGTAAAATTGGTGTTTTGAATGGTTAGATTGTTCACATCCAAATACTCATAAGGATCCAACATTTCTTCAAAAATTGGTTTTACGGCTTCATTCCCTTGAAGATAGATTTCTCGCATTTGTCCAGCCCCCGCTAGTGCGAGCGTCAGGCTCGTACTATTACCATTTTAATTAGCTCTCCCCAAGGAGATTTCTATAACCCGAGAGAACAGCTAGCCTATTGGCAACAAGTTTTATGAATATTATTACATTAGTTGATCTTTGGGTTGTGGACACTAGCCTGCCTCGCTGCCAGGCAAGCGAGACACTCGAGCCAGCGGGTGCGGTTAGATTATCTAAGCTCTTTTTAGGCATTGCAAGCCGGAAATCCTTAACTTTAGAGAATTGCGTGTTGGTGTACTAAATATCTTTCCTTGCCAATGGCCAAATAGTGCTGTTCATTTTAGGACATAACCTTATGATATAATGGACAGCTATTCCCTCCCATTAAACTATTATTATGCAAAAAACACTATTAATAATCTTGATCGTTATTTTTTTTGGGTGCAAACAAAAGTCAAGCCAAGAGGTAAGTAATAGCGACGAACCAAAAGCTACAGAAGCAAAGGATTGGAAACAACATTTTGCAGAAATGGAAATTAATGCGTTAAAAAAACCTTATAGAGGTATCTTCACGGAAGATGAAACCTATGAGAATTTATTTCCCATTCAAGTAACCGGTGTTACAACAAAACCAATTGTCGACGCAGCCAGGACATTCTTGAGCAGCTTAAACACTGATCAACTAATGCGCATAAGATTTGATATTAACGATGAAGAATGGAGAAAATGGTGCAATGTAGATAATGGTATATATGATAGGCAGGGGATTAGTTTAAAGGAAATGACCGCAAACGAAAAAAACGAAGCCTACGGTCTAATGCAAGTTTCACTAAGTGCCAAAGGCTTACAGTTGAGCAAGGATATAATGAAGACAGATCAAACCCTAAAAGAGCTGAATAATGGGTCTTCTGACTATGACGAAGAACTTTATTTCTTTACGGTTATGGGAGAACCATCTGAAACGGAGCCTTGGGGTTGGCAATTGGATGGTCATCATTTAGTAATTAATTACTTTGTACTTGGTGATCAAGTGGTAATGTCTCCCGTATTTATGGGTGCAGAACCTATCATAACTACTACAGGTAAATATAAGGGGAACACTTTATTTCAGGATGAACAAAACTTAGGATTGGCATTTATGCGATCCCTATCGGCTGATGAGCAAATCAAGGCAACAATTTCTAAGTCAAAAATTAATAATAACAATGTTGCAGAGGCAAATAAGGACAATTTAAATCTTAATTACGAAGGACTTAATGTTTCTGGCCTTTCAACTTCAGGCAAGGAGGGAATATTGGATTTGGTTTATCAATATATTAGTAATATGAGAGAAGGCCATGAACAGATTAAAATGGAGGAAGTAAAAAGTCACCTAGAAAATACATGGTTTTCCTGGGTGGGAGACACGTCTGAGGATGCAGTATTCTATTATCGCATTCATAGCCCAGTTCTTTTAATTGAATTTGATCACCAGAGAGTAATAGGCGTTCCAAATACTGATGATGGCAAACCATCAAGAAATCATATCCACACTGTGGTAAGAACACCAAATGGCAATGATTATGGCAAGGATTTGCTAAGACAACATTTAGAAAAACATCGTCATTAAAAACTAACACTAAAAAAAAATCCTAGCGCGAACCTGTCCTATCCTTCCTAAAAACCACTTGAATTCGGATAGATCAATTATTAACTTGGTTCTGGCTTTAACGGACTGCAACCTTGGTGAAATTAGTATTATGTTGATTGTGGCCTTGATTTCACCATGGTCCAACAATATTCATGATTTCCCCCCTCCTCCTTGGAGAACATATTGATCAGGATTTTTACCGCTAGTTTGGCTACTATTGAGATTTCCTAACTTTTACTACTCCAACCAGCCTTCACGGTCAAAGCTACGGTTTTGAACAGCTTCTCCTATGAGAACCGACCTCCCCTAACCCCTCCCAAGGAGGGGGATGAAAGGTTGTCAGAATTTGACTCTGACAAATGAAATACGAATTAGATAATTTGCATTAGTCTTTTTTACAATTTGTTACCCTAACCAGCTTTCACGGTCAAGGCTACGGTATTGAAGGGCTTCGCCAATGTGATTGGACCTCCCCTAACCCCTCCCAAGGAGGGGGATGAAAGGTAGTCAGAATTTGACTCTGACAATTGAAATACGAATTAGATAATTTGCATAAGTCTTTTTTACAATTTGTTGCTCCAACCAGCCTTCACGGTCAAGGCTACGGTTATGAACAGCTTCGCCTATGTGATTGGACCTCCCCTAACCTCTCCCAAGGAGGGGGATGAAAGGTAGTCAGAATTTGACTCTGACAAATGAAATACGAATTAGATAATTTGCATTAGTCCTTTTTACAATTTGTTACCCTAACCAGCCTTCACGGTCAAGGCTACGGTTATGAACAGCTTCGCCTATGTGATTGGACCTCCCCTAACCTCTCCTAAGGAGGGGGATGAAAGGTAGTCAGAATTTGACTCTGACAAATGAAATACGAATTAGATAATTTGCATTAGTCCTTTTTACAATTTGTTACCCTAACCAGCCTTCGCGGTCAAGGCTACGGTATTGAATGGCTTCTCCGATATGGGATCCACTGACATCCGTGGCATTTTCCAGATCGGCGATGGTTCTGGCTACTTTTAGGATCCTATCGTAGGCCCTGGCAGAGAGATTTAAGCGTTCCATGGCATTTTTGAGCAATTCCTTGGAAGCATCGTCCATTATGCAATATTTCCTTATGTGTTTGGTGTTCATCTGGGCATTATAATGCACGTTCTCTATTTCCGCAAAGCGTTGGGTCTGTATTTCCCTGGCGGCCGTAACCCGCTTCCGTATTTCGACACTTCCCTCTCCTTTGCGTTCTTCTGACAGCTTTTCAAAGGGTACCGGAGTAACTTCTATGTGGATATCGATTCGGTCCAGCAGCGGCCCTGAAATCTTGCTTAAATAACGTTGCATCTCCGCTGGCGAGGAAGTCACTGGGGCATCGGGGTCGTTAAAATAACCTCCCGGGCTGGGATTCATACTGGCCACCAACATAAAACTACTGGGATATGTTACGGTAAAACGTGCTCTGGAGATCGTCACCTCACGGTCCTCCAAAGGTTGGCGCATTACCTCCAGTACTCCCCGTTTAAACTCGGGCAATTCATCCAAAAACAGGACTCCGTTATGGCTCAAGGATATTTCCCCAGGTTGGGGATAGGCCCCCCCGCCAACAAGGGCAACATCCGAAATAGTGTGATGGGGACTTCTAAATGGTCTTTGATTCATAAGGCCCATATTCTTTATTTTCCCTACTACAGAGTGAATTTTGGTGGTCTCCAAGGCTTCGTGCAAGGTCATGGGCGGCAAAATGGAAGGCAAGCGTTTGGCCAACATGGTCTTTCCAGCACCAGGGGGACCTATCAGAATAATATTATGTCCACCCGCAGCGGCGATTTCCATACAACGCTTTATGCTCTCCTGCCCCTTCACATCCGAAAAATCGAATTCAGGGAAATCCAAGCTTTTATAAAATTCTTCTTTGGTATCTATTATGGTTTGCTGCAAAGGGGTGCCCTTGTCAAAGAAATCCATCACTTCTTTAATATTGTCTATGCCATACACTTCCAAATCATCTACAATAGCGGCCTCCCTTGCATTTTCATTGGGTAAAATAAATCCCTTGAATCCTTCCTCCTTGGCTTTAATGGCTATGGGCAAGGCCCCCTTTATGGGCTGTAAACTCCCGTCCAAAGAAAGCTCTCCCATGATAATGTACTTTTCTATTGATTCCGATTTAATCTGATTGGAGGCGGCTAGAATTCCCAAAGCAAGGGTAAGGTCGTAGGCCGAACCTTCTTTGCGAAGATCGGCGGGTGCCATATTGATGGTGATTTTTTTTCCGGGAATTTTGTAGCCATTGTTCTGTAGTGCAGCGGCTATACGGTAATTACTCTCTTTTATAGCATTATCTGGCAAACCCACTAAATGGTAACCTATACCTTTGTCGATATTTACTTCTACGGTAATGGTAGTTGCCTCTACCCCAAAAACCGCGCTACCGTAAATCTTTGTAAGCATTTACTTGTTATTTGTCTTAAATGTAAACAAATAAAATAAATTTTGAGGGGTTGATAATGAGCTAAATTAGAGGAGATTATAATTAAAACAGTGGATTTGTAATTAGAACTGACCACAACCCATTTTTATAAACGGATTGCTAACCGGCCTACCCCTTCAATCTTGTCCTCTGTCGAAGTCACCTTTTTCTTTTCACGATAAGGAGCTTTCACTAGTTTTTAATTGGTAATTGTTCTATTTCCTATAGACCGTGGTAGCTTAGCAGCGTCGAAGCTATATTCAAAAAACTGGCCTTTTTATCACTGTCCAAATTAAGGTTACAGACGGGAGGGTTTTGAAAACCCAAATCTATGTAGCAATAACCAAAGTAATTGAACGGAATCAGGGTCCTAGAATTCCATAAGGTCTTACGGCAAGACAGGCTCGTTAGAAACATTAAACGTTCACTCTTGATCCTATTTCTGCCCACTGCGAACTGCCACTGTCAACTTTTTTTTGAACCTTGAACTTTGAACTTTGAACATGCCACTACCAACTGCTCACTGATAATTGCACCATCAAATAGCCACTGCAACAAATAAATCACTTTCTTGGTTCAAAGATCAGTAAGGACTTCTGGGTTTTAATGATTTCCTCCTTGTTCATCATCATTTTTCGAAATTTACCTTGAATGTACATTTCGGCCTGATCATCATAATGTTCACTGAAAGGATTTCCGGACTGACCTGTAGGTAGGATACTGGTGCTATTTTCAACATCGGAAAAATCGATTACCCGTCTTGTGGAAGGGCCTGAAGTAGCTGGGTATAAACCGGTGTCGTCATATTTGAAGTACATATTATTGATTACCTCCCTGGTTCCCGAAACAGGGTAAGGGCCCACATTAAAAAATGATCTAAGTACCTTGATCTGCCCTATGGGATGACCGTGTTCCAAAGTGTGTACCTTATCCCAAGTCCATTGGTACGGGTCTTCGCCAAAATCTTCCTCCAAAGACTGAAATGCTTGTCTAAACGAGAGGTTTACCCTATCATTTTTTGTTTCTACACTGTCAGGAGTGTTTACATCGTCCCACCAAACGGAAATATCTTTTGCAGCCATTGGGGCTATTAGTCGTTTGTGAAAATGGGTGTCCAACAATTGCTGGAACATCTGGGTTCCCAATTCGTCTTCGAACGTATTTTTCAGTAAGAAATAGATCCAACGGTGATAAACGGTAGGTTCTATTTGCTGTAATTGACTATTGCCATCCCAAACAATCATATTGTCCAAGACGCTAATCTGTGCCTCTGTCATTTCCTTTACTTCCATACTTTTAGCCAAATTGGTTACCACTTTGGCATTTACACCGGAAGTGGCATCCAACAACATTTCCTGTACGGCAACCCTGTCCCAATCATTTTTAGGTTCCAAAAGGGCTACTATCCTTTTGGCCCTATTCTCTGGCAAGTAATAACCGGGATAAAATTTTCCGTTAATGGAATCGGGCTGATTGTTGGCGGAATACACATAATTCCATGAGGGATTAATGGCCATAGGGTTTTCGGTAAAGTCCAGGTAACGAAGAGGCTCATCCTGTCCTGAACTACCGTCCAATATAAATTTGGTATTGGTACTATCCGGCATTTGGTATAGTTTAGCTGTTGCAAACCACCCCACATTGCCCACAGCATCCCCGTACATAATATTTAGGCCTGGGGCATGAATATCCGGTAGGGATTCTTTGAATTCCGATAAGTTCTGGGCATGGGACATGCCATAAAGGGCATCCATAACCTTATTTTCCAACTTGGTATAGATCCAGGACATGGCTATTGGGCGCTGGTCCATTACCTGGTCGGCTATTCCGTTGAGAATGGTACCATGATGGGATTTCTTAAAGGTGAAACTAACATCGTCCTCCCCTTTTACTTTTATAGTTTTGGAAACCAGCTCATAATTTTCCCACCCAGTAGAGGTTTTGTAGGAGTTGGGGTCATTTGGGTTTTCTTCTTCATAGTAAAAATCAATATCATCGTTCTCGAACATGGTAAGTCCGTAGGCCAATTTTCGGTCATGCCCCAATAAAGGAAATGGTACCCCTGCCAAGTGATAGCCATATTTTTCGTAGTTGGGTACATTTACATGGGCTTCATACCACACCGAGGGTTGGGCAAAACCAATATGTGGGTCATTGGCCAAGATAACCTTGCCATTTTTGGTCTTATTGGGAGCTATTACCCAACTATTGCTCCCTTCGAACTGAGGGACCGGAAAATCTTTTAACACCTCCGAAACTAAGCTGGCTATCTCATTTTTTATGGAATCGCGAATGCTGGGTTTAAAATTCTTGATCAATGTTTTTTTGGGGTCGGCGCCAATTTCCAAATCGGTTAGATAGGCAGGCCCTAATTTATTCTTAATATTCGTCAATAAGGGATCGGTTTTATGGGCCATGGCGAAACTAAAGGCCATATATCCAACGGTATTATAGATATCCTTTAGAGTAAATGGAGTTTTTTCCAAACTGGTAAGATGAAACTCGATAGGAGTTGGGCCTTCTGCTATAAATTGGTTGATCCCGTCCAAATATGCTTGGGAAAGCTGGACCATAGGGCTATCTTTTGAAGCTTTTTCCACCGTTTGTTGTGAAGCATCATCTATACCCAAGGACAGAAAGAATTTATCCGTTTTAAGCATGTCCTCACCAAAAACTTCCGAAAGCCCGCCTTTTGCAATCCTGCGAAGCAATTCCATTTGCCACAACCTGTCCTGCGCATGGACATACCCCAGAACTCTTAGGGCATCTTCTTCCTTTTTGGCATAAATATGTGGTATTCCATAGGTGTCAAAGTAAACTTCTACCTTATTATTTAATTTATCCGTTTCAATGTTGCCGACATATTCCGGCGTATGGGTGTAAACATAAACGGCACTACTCAAGGCCAAGATTGCGATAATGCCCAAAACTATCCAGAGCAGCTTCTTAAATACTTTCACACTTATAGGTTTTAGTTTAAAGGTATGGCAATTTAGAATATAAAAAAAGTACTCCTAAGGGTACTTTTAATTTCTTAAAGTGATAATGCTTTTATGGTTTAAGGATGGTAAATTCTATTAATGAAGTGTTGTACACGCGATGTGTTTGTTTTTGAAAGTCTTCAGGTTTAGCCTTAAATATATTATCTACATAGGTTTGAGGATTGATATCTATATAGGGAAACATGGTACTTTGGACCTGTACCTGTATTTTATGGCCCTTTTTAAAAGTATGGAAAACATCCTGTAATTGAATGTTTACCTTAGTTGCCTCATCCGGAACAAAAGGTTCGGGTTTTGAAAAATCATTTCTAAATCGGCCACGCATTACTTCACTTCGGACCATTTGATGGTAGTTGCCCATTTTTAAGTACGCCTGGGTCTCTTCATAATCCTTATGGTCCGCAGGATAAACGTCAATAACCTTGACGATCCAATCCGCATCCGTACCAGTGGTGGAAACGTTAAGCTTCGCCATAATATCACCGGCAAGGGTAAGTGGCTCATCCAAGGGTTCGGTTTCAAATACTAAAACATCGGGTCTACGGGCTGCAAAGCGCTGATCATCGGTCATGAACTTACGAGGGGTAAAGACCATTTTTATATCTTCGGAATAAGGAACAGGTTTATTGGGGTCGCTTATAAATTCCTGAAATGAGTATTCCCGGGTCGCAATTTGTCCCAAACGTTGATTGCGCTGTAGGGAATAGGTTTCCTTAGCTGTATTTTTGGGAGGCCAGGCATCAAAAGTTTTCCATTCCTTGGTACCCGTATCAAAAACATAGGCTTCGGGCAAATTGCTGGTTGCCCCCTCTCCTTTTAGGAAGTGATTGAAAAATTTAGTTTCAATATTTTCCTGATAGAATTTTGAGATATCATCCCCAAAGTAGACATTGCCAATGGCTTGGCGCTTTGTTTCCTTGGACCAATCGCCGTGGCTCCATGGACCCATTACAATAGTGTTGTAATTAGAGCTGTTCTTTTCTATATGCCCATAGGTATTTAAGGGGCCATAAAGGTCTTCGGCATCAAACCAGCCTCCTACGGTCATTACCGCCGGTTTAATATTTTCCAGATGTTGGATTATGCCTCGTTGCTGCCAGAATTCATCGTAATTCGGGTGTTCCTTAAGCTGTTGCCAAAAAACATTGTCCTCTTTGTAATATTGGTCCAAGTTGGACAAGGGACCGGCATCCAAGAAAAACTGGTATTGGTCTTCCGTGCCCAGTTCGGGGAAGGAATACCATTCTTCGGTGGTAGGTTGGTCTTTCATATAGCCAAATACGGCTGTAGCTCTCCAGTAGCTCAATAAATAGGCGCCGTTATGATGAAAATCGTCAAAGAAGAAATCCCCGATTGGGGCTTGGGGAGAAACGGCCTTAAGTGCCGGATGGGCATCCAATAAAGAATATGTGGCATAAAATCCGGGATAGGAAATTCCCCAAACACCTACATTGCCATTGTGGTTGTCAACGTTGTTTATTAACCATTCTATGGTGTCGTAAGTGTCGGAAGCCTCATCTACCTCCCCTTCCTTTTTATTGGGAATAAAGGCCCTCATATTGTCATAGACGCCTTCACTGTTCCATCTGCCCCGAACATCTTGGTATACTATGATATTTCCCTCTTTCATCATTTTTCTATTGGGAGATATCAAGGCCTTATATTGATTGGAACCATAAGGCCGGGAACTATAAGGCGTTCTGGACATTAGAATGGGATACTTCTTGGAAGTGTCCTTTGGGGAATAAATGGTGGTGTGTAATTTTATCCCGTCCCGCATGGGAATAACGACCTCTTTTTTGTTGTAAAAATCCCTGGGGTTGTACGTGTCGACTATTCCGGTATTGGTTTTGTTGGTGGTGGTCTGAATTCCCGTTCTTCCACAGGAAATTAGGACGATGGCCAATAAGAGGATTAAAATTTTGTTCATAGCGTTGGAATTTGCTTTTACTGTATATGTAGAATACTAAACCTAGTTACTAGAAATGTTTTCCATTAAAATATTTATTAGAAGAAAACATCTCAAAGTCATCATAATGTTGGCTTATTTTAACAGCCCCAATTGCTTAAAATTACTCACCCCTTTTTTTAACCATTCCTTATAGGTATCCCGATCTGTATATTGCACGGCAGTATTTAAAATTTCCAGATCAGGGGACATTATTACATAGTATGGTTGCGAGGCGGCATTAAAGTTCAACGTCTGGAAAGTACCCCATTTTTCACCCACGGTATTGATTTTTTTTACGCGTCCGGATTCGTATTTAAAATCGAACTGTTCTTCGACAGGTAGTTCCTTTCGGTCATCTATGTAGAGCGATATCAAAACGTATTCCTCCTTGAGGATAGGATAAATATCCGGCTCGCTCCAGACCGTTTCCTCCATTTTCCTGCAATTTACACAGGCCCAGCCTGTAAAATCCAACAATACCGGTTTGTTTAGCTGTTTGGCATGGGCAATGCCTTTGTCAAAATCCTTAAAACAATCTATCCCCAAAGGACAATCGCTTTCTGTTTCGAAAATGCTATAAAAATGGGGTGGCGGAAAACCGCTCAATAATTTTAAATCAGTAATTTTTGACAGGCCCATTATTAGATATACAGCGAAAGCAGTGCTGAGGACTGCCGTAAGCTTCCTTCCAGTGGACAATCGTTGTTTTGGTCCGTCATGCGGAAATTTCAATATTCCAAATAGGTAAAGGGAAAGCAAGACAAATAATAATATCCAGATCCCCAAGAAAATTTCCCGTTTAAAAATTCCCCAGTTCCCCACCAAATCCGCATTGGACAAAAATTTAAAAGCCAAGACCAACTCCAAGAACCCAAGGGTCACTTTCACCGTAGTCATCCATCCCCCTGATTTGGGAAGGGAATTTAGCCAGGTAGGGAATAATGCGAAAAGGCCAAAGGGCAACGCCAGGGCCACTCCAAATCCAGTCATTCCCATGGACAGGTTGGTAGCAACATCCCCTTCTGCCAAAGCAGTACTACCCAACAATCCTCCTAAAATGGGACCGGTACAGGAAAAGGACACTATGGCCAAAGTAACTGCCATAAAAAAGATTCCGAAAGCGCCTCCCACCTTAGAGGAGGCCGAGTCCATTTTATTGGCCCAAGAACTAGGCAGTGTCAATTCATAATATCCGAAAAAAGAGAAGGCGAAAAATATAAAAATGAGAAAGAAAAATAGGTTTAACCAAACATTGGTAGCAATGGTATTCAATATTTGTGAATCCACGGAATCGAACAAATGAAAGGGTAAACTCAATAGAAAATAAATCAATACTATAAAAAACCCATAAAGCAATGCATTTGCAATGCCTTTGGATCTGTTGGCTCCTTGCTTGGTGAAAAAGGATACTGTTAATGGTATCATCGGAAATACACAGGGGGTAAGTAAGGCAATTAAGCCACCCAAAAAGCCTAACACGAAAATGGTCCACAGACCGGATTTTTCGTTCACAGCATTTTCATCGCCGTTGACCAACAATTCCTTGTTTTTTAAATCCAGCATTAAGGCAGCACTCATATCCAGGCTGCGCTGGTCCACATGCTGTTCCGCAACAACTATTTCCTCTCCGGTCAGGGAAATATGGAATATTTCATCTTTTGGGATGCAGACTTCCTTACATATTTGGTAGAACAAATCCACGGTAATCTGATTTACCTCCGGATTCAATAATTTTATTCTTTGGGTAAAGACAGCCTTTTCCTTGAAGAAAGTTTCATCCACCTCAAAAATATCGGAGTATTCAACAAGGGTTTCGCTTTCTGCTGTGGTTCCTACCAGCTCATAGTCCTCACCTGCTTTTTCAAAGGTAAATTCGCTGGGCAAGGAGCCATTTTCATCCGTAAATTGGGAATAGATGTGCCATCCTTCATATATATCGGCCTTAAAGATCAGATTGTATTCGGTATCCGTTATTTTTTCAGCTTCATAGGTCCATATGGCCGGATTGTCATCCGACTGGGAAAACCCCAAGAAAAAACTGAACACCATTAAAATCAATCCCGATATATGTTTCATTATTCTAAAATAATCTTTAAAATTTCTTTAGTCCTATCCGTAATTTTATAACGGTCGTCGGAACGTTTTCCTATGATCCAGACAGTATTATCGCCAGAACACAACAACCATTGGTTTTCCTTGGCAAAAATATCCATCTTCTCGTCTTTGAAATATTTGGATATTTTTTTCTTGCCGGACATTCCAAGGGGGTAAAAATAATCTCCTTTTTGGCATTTACGGACTGTTAAAGGGTACTTTAACGTTTCTTTATCTACATAAATTATGTTTGAAGAGGTCTCCTTTATGGCTTCAACAATGTTAAATTTTAGGGAAATAGGTTCTGATACCGCCTCTTGTTCCTCTTCAATATTAAAAACCCCAGAGTTTTTAAGTGCTATTGGTTTTAATAACAAAAAGTCCCTGTCCTTCAGTAACCTATGGGTATTGGAGTGCACTTCTTTTCCGCTGTTGGCACTTAGAAGTCCATAAATGTCATCCCATTGTGTAAATCCATATTCCCGAAAGAAATGAAAAAGATATGCTTTGGTAGGTTTAAGGGCCAATAGTGAGGTTGCCTTTACCTTTTCCACCTTCCCCTCTTTTGAAAAAAGTTGCTTTCTTAATTGGACTATATGTTGATTTGATATTTCTTGGGTCTGCCCTAGGTATTCCTGGGTTTTTAAAAAATTTTCCAGAAAATTAGGATTGAGCTCCTTTAGCTTCGGAATAATATTATGTCTAATGTTATTCCTTAAGTATTTGGTATTCTCATTACTGGCATCCTCCCTCCAATAAATGGCGTTTGCTTCCGCATATGTTTTGATCTCGGTTCGGGAAAATTGTAACAAGGGTCTGGAGATGGTATCGGTAAGCGATGGTATTCCGGTGAGCCCTTCAATTCCCGTTCCCCTTGAGAGGTTGATAAGGAAAGTTTCCAAACTGTCGTCGGCGTGATGGGCCGTGACAAGGGTTTTAATATGATGCGTTGTCATTATTTGTGAAAACCAATTATACCGGAGTTCCCGGGCAGCAATTTGCAAGTTGGTTTTATGTTGGGCCATATACCCTTGGGTATCAAAACTGGTCACAAAAATTTCCTTGCCCAGATAGATAGCCAATTTCCTGACCAGTTCTTCATCCTTTTCACTTTCCGCACCGCGCAATTTGAAGTTGCAATGCGCTATTGAAAAATCCAACTCGTAGGAAGCAGATAAATGAGCCAGAACAACACTGTCTACACCTCCACTACAGGCCAATAAAAATTTACCTTCTTTTAGATGGGGAAAGTGCAGGTCTATGTGATTCCTAAAGTTTTCTAACACACGGCTAATTTACATAAGAAAAATGATAGCAACTACTTTAGTGTATAGAAGAGGTCCAAGCGGTACCTTAACCAAATGCCGATCATATCCAAAGTATTTTTACTTCCAACGTCCTTGTGTAATTCGTGATAGCCACCTTCTATTAAATGCAGTTCGGTAGAATTGGAGTTGTTGTGTAATTTTTCGGTAGCCCTATAATCTATAATTTTATCTCCGGTGCCGTGCAGTATAAGGGTTTTGGTCCTTAGCTTGTCGGCATTCTGTATAGCCCACTCCCCTGCTTCCATTATAGGAAAAGAGTACATGGGGCTTACTCTATCATGAACCAAAGGGTCTGCAATGTACTTCTCCACCTCTTGATCTATTCTGGAGATATGTTGGGGATTTAGGCCAGATGACATTGTAATGGAAGGAATTATTTTCAACATAAGCTTGCCCAAGATCATTTTCCATTTAGGGGGTGCGAACGCCAATTTAAGATAGGGACTTGTCGCCACAATGCCCGCCAAATCCGATTTTATTCTAAGGTCGTAGTTTAACACTAAATTTCCCCCCATACTGTGTCCATAAAGGAATATAGGCTTATTGGGATTTAGTAATCTTGCTTTTGCAATAATATTGTCCAATAATTCCAATAATGAGGAATAACTTGGGCAATGTCCCCTTTTTCCACCCGATTTACCATGACCTATATTGTCATAACAAAAGACAGCCAAATTTTCCTCCAAAAGTCTTGGGATCACGCCTTCCATATAGCGGTCCGAATGTTCGCCAAATCCATGGACCAAGACAATGCTCCCTCTAACTATCTTGGGTCTGGCATACCATGCATTAATAGGGATGTTCTTATATTGAAGATCAAGCATTCTTACATCCATAGTTTTAAATATAGAATATTAGGTATACCTAGATTTATAAACGCTTAAGGTAGATTGAAAATTGATTATAACCAAATGACCTATAAATTTTCAAGCACTTGTCTCATGGCCTTGGCCTTAAGGAGGCATTCCTCATATTCCTTTTCTGGAATTGCCATGGCAGTTATGGCACTTCCTACGGAAAATGAAACATATTGGGCAGTATGGTTATAGAGAATACTTCGGATGACAACGTTAAAATCGAAATCGTTTTCCGGGGTAAAGTAACCCACAGTCCCGGAATAGAGTCCTCTTTTGGAAGCTTCCAGCTCCTCTATGATCCGCATGGCAGACACTTTTGGAGCCCCGGTCATACTGCCCATGGGAAATGTTTCCTTGATAATATCCACCGGATCTTTGGTATTGGAAACCTCGGCGGTTACAGTGGAGATCATTTGGTGCACCTGATCAAAGGAATATACCTTACAAAGCTCTTCAACTTCAACAGAACCTTTCAAAGCACTTTTGGATAGATCGTTCCTTACCAAATCTACGATCATAATATTTTCTGCTCTTTCCTTTTCGTCCTTTTCCAAAGCTTTTACCAAAAGTTGGTCCTCGATTGGGTTAGAAGAGCGTTTTGCAGTGCCCTTAATAGGCTGGGATATAACCTTGTTGCCCAATTTTCTAATGTAACGCTCCGGGGATGAGGATAATAGATATTTATCGTTTATTTTTAAAAAGGCTGAAAATGGAGCCCTGGTTATGGAATTCAGTTTTAGATAAGTTTTTAAAGCATCTATTTCTGTATTTTCCGCATAAAATTCCTGGCAGAAGTTGGCTTCATAGATATCCCCTCTATGGATATGGTTCAGCATTCTATTTACGCGACTAAAATATTCGTCCTTAAATATTCTAAGTTTAATTTTGATATCGGATTTATTTCCCAATTCCGGGGCAAATGGTGTGGGTGCTACAAGAATGTTCTTGAAATCTTCTTCAATTTCGTCCGCCACCATATTAAGGTAATGGAAGGTAACTGTTGTACCCTCTATTTCTATTAGTTTTTTGGGTTGAAAAAAATATAGTGCAGGAAAATTCAAACTATCTGCATTGGAAGAAGAAAGTAGTTCCGTATCATTTTTTAGGTCATAGGACAGGTAGCCAAAAATCCAATCTTTGGTATTGGATTGGTAGTTACTTAAATCTTCAAAGGCGTTTTGGGTATCCGTTACAATAGACGTAAGTGCATCCACGGCTATCATACCATCAAATGAGCTGTACTTGCTTTTATGCCCGTTGCTGTCCAGCCAAACAACCTCATAATATTGTTGGGACCAATTTAGTAGGGATTGCTTAAAACTTACAATGTCCGGAACTGTAAATGAAACCTTTTTTCGCAAAGACTTTTAAATTTGTGATAAGAATATTTCCAAAGCTTTTTTATGGCCTTCGGCAAGCTCAGGGTCGGTTATACCCTTCGCCTTGTCAAAGGTATGTTTAAAGGATGGTAAAGAAAAGGTAGCTGTAATTTCGCCCCCAAACCGATTTAAAATTCCCTTAACTACCTCTAAAGAGCCAATAGCTCCCCTTCTGCCTCCAGAACAGGACATTAACAAAATCTTTGTGTCCGCCAAGAAATTCCTATCCACTCGGGATAACCAATCCAACACGTTCTTAAAATAGGCGGAAGGATTGCTGTTGTGTTCGTTTACGGAAATAATCAGGGCATTGGCTTTGACTATTTTATCTTTTAGCTCTTTTAGTAAATCAGAATATCCTTCTTCCCTTTCCAAATCCTCACTAAAGACAGGAAAATTATAGTCCACCATATTTATAAGCTCAATCTCATGATGCGTAATAAGGGATGTGGTATATTTTACCAATTTATAATTGATGGAGGTGCTGGAATTGCTTCCGGCAAAGGCCAGTATATGGGACATCTTGATTATTTTAATGTTTACACAACGAAAATACCGTAAAATAGATTGAATTGCGAGGAAATTGCATAATTTTGCACGCGAAAACATCCAAAGCCACTGTTTTACAAGTATATAGGATGTATACAAAAGTTAATATGGGGAATAACAACCTGAGATTGTATTTTATTGATGCTATGAGGGCATGGGCCATCCTTATGATGTTACAGGGACATTTCGTGGATGGATTGCTGGACAATGCATTTAGGGATAATTCCAATGGGGTTTATTCTGTTTGGAAATATTTCAGAGGGGTTACCGCACCAGTCTTTTTTACGGTTTCCGGATTCATATTTACTTACCTCCTAATTAAAGGTAATGAGATTGGTTTTAATAACCCAAGGGTAAAAAAAGGAATTAAAAGGGGATTACAGTTATTGGCCATAGGCTACTTGCTTAGATTAAACTTTTTTGGATTGTTAAAGGGC
The DNA here is from genome assembly GCF_000733925.1 of Arenibacter algicola. Classification (NCBI taxonomy): domain Bacteria; kingdom Pseudomonadati; phylum Bacteroidota; class Flavobacteriia; order Flavobacteriales; family Flavobacteriaceae; genus Arenibacter; species Arenibacter algicola. The sequence goes on along the minus strand of NZ_JPOO01000003.1, from coordinate 417,337 downwards.
CAGATTTATGGTTCTTTTTATTTGGTAGATGTTCTACATTGTATAGGTCTTTCTATTTTGGGAATTATTGGTATTTATCTTCTTACCATTTCTAGAAATAAATATTTGTTTCCTGGTGTATTATTGGCCACTACCATAGTATTATTTGTACTGGAACCCAATTATAAACAATATGCCCATCATTATCTGCCAGAGATGATGGCCAATTATCTGACCAAGGCCAACGGGTCTGTGTTCACAATAATACCATGGTTCGGGTATGCTTCTATTGGGGCCTTTATGTCCGTACTATTCAATAGATTCAGGAATTTTAAATATTTATATCCTGCTGCCATTGCCAGTTTTATTATTGTAGGTATTGGTCTATTGTTTTATTCTTCGGGCTTCTTTTTAAAGTTATATAACTGGACCGGAATGCTTGTATTTTCCAAAGTTTATTTTAATAACTATCTGTTCATACGGTTGGGGGATGTCTCTTTGGTATTTGCCGTATTTATGCTGTTTAGAAAATTAATGAGCCATAGTAGTGTACTTAAGATAGGACAAAGTACCCTATCTATCTATGTGATCCATTATATTATTTTGTACGGAAGTTTTACAGGTTTGGGGCTATACTATTTCTTGAACCACAGCCTGTCCCCTACTATTGTAATTCCTGGGGCCTTGGCCTTTATGGTGATCACCACAATGTTGGCGCTACAATATGAAAGGAACAAAGTTTATATAAAATTGCAATTGTCATCAGCTGTTAGGTTGGTTCAGCAAAAGGGAGAGGCCTGGTTGAACGAGGAAGGTCAGCCCTTGCTAAAAGCCTTTGTCCTTAAATCCAAGCTAACTTTGATTCGCTTATTTAGAATGGTAAAAAATTAGATGTTATATCTTTTTGCTATTTGAGTTTCGCTTATTTTCGCACAAAAAATATAAATGAGCGAGATGAACAATAAATTTTCACCAATTGCGGTGGAATTGGAGAAGGATAAAAAATACAAGTGGTGTACTTGTAGCCATAGCAAGGTTCAACCTTTTTGTGATGGTTCCCACAAGGCCGAAAATGCTACGCCCCCTTTAATTTTTGAAGCTGTAGAAGACAAAAGGGCCCATTTGTGTACCTGTAAGTTAACCAAAAACCCACCTTATTGCGACGGTACCCATAAGTTATAAATACAATTTGTGTCCCAATAAGCAATATTTAAGGAATTAGTAATAATAGAAGAGCCCTGTTAGATTTTGTCTAACGGGGCTCTTCTATTACCAACTTGTTTTTATTATCTAAACATGTAGGGCTCTATTGTCGGTTGCCGCCAAAGCCGCCTCTTTCACAGCCTCTGCAAAGGTTGGGTGTGCGTGGCTCATTCTGGAGATATCCTCGGCGGATGCCCTAAACTCCATTGCTGTAACTGCCTCGGCAATTAAATCGGCCATTCTGGCTCCGATCATATGTACTCCCAAAACTTCATCGGTTTCTTTATCTGCCAATATTTTAACAAAACCATCCAAATCCATACTGGCCCTAGCCCGTCCCAAAGCGCGCATTGGAAACTGCCCTACCTTATAGGCTACTCCGGCCTCCTTAAGTTGCTCTTCGGTTTTTCCTACCGCTGCAACTTCGGGCCAGGTATATACCACACCAGGAATTAAGTTGTAATCTATATGTGGTTTTTGTCCGGCTAAAATTTCAGCTACAAAGGTTCCCTCTTCTTCGGCCTTATGAGCCAACATGGCTCCCCTTACCACATCACCTAGGGCATAAATATTGGATACATTGGTCTGTAAATGGTCATTTACGGCAATGGTACCGTTCTTTTCCAGTTTAACTCCGGAAGCTTCAATGTTCAATCCATCTGTATAAGGCTTCCTTCCAACAGAAACCAAACAATAGTCTCCTTTAAAAGTTATCTCTTCGCCTTTTTTATCCTCCGCTATAACAATTACTTCCTTGCCTTTGGCCTCTACCGATTTAACTTTATGGGATAGATTAAATTTTACCTTTTGCTTCTTCATTACTTTCAATAATTCTTTTGAAAGTGCTCCATCCATTCCAGGAATAATACGGTCCATGAATTCGATTACCGTTACCTCTGCCCCCAATCTTTTGTAGACCTGTCCCAATTCCAATCCTATTACGCCACCGCCAATGACTATAAGGTGTTTGGGTATTTCCTTCAGTTTTAGGGCTTCTGTTGAAGTTATAACGCGCTCCTTGTCCAATTTGATAAAGGGAAGGCTAGATGGCTTGGATCCTGTGGCAATAATTATGTTTTTTGCCTCAATGGTCTCTGTTTTGCCGTCGTTCTTTTTAATATTGATGTGGGTTGCATCCTTAAAACTCCCAAGGCCTTCGTAAACCTCAATTTTATTCTTGTCCATAAGGAACTTTACCCCGGCACAGGTCTGGTCTACCACTGCCTGTTTCCTTCCGATCATTTTCTCTAGGTTGATCTTGATTTCCCCAGGAATTTCAATTCCGTGATCTTCAAAATGCTTTACCGCATCTTCGTAATGGTGGGAAGAGTCCAACAAAGCTTTGGAAGGAATACATCCTACATTAAGGCATGTTCCGCCCAAAGTTGAATATTTTTCTATTATAGCAGTTTTCATTCCTAACTGGGCACAACGGATTGCTGCAACATATCCACCAGGACCTGAGCCTATAATGGCTACATCGTATTGGGTCATATTATTATTGTATTGAAAAGATTAGTTTCATTAATGTGAATACAAAAATACGAATGTTTTATTGTTGGGCAACATTCATACTAGATGGGATATTAACGTATTATGTACTGTTTTTGTTAAATAAATACTTCCGTAGTGCTTTTTACTTCATTGATGACGAAGGAACTTTGAGTACTTCCAATGTGGTTTATGGCCGTGAGTTTGGTAATCATGAACTCTCTATACTCTTCCATATCCGCCACGTATATTTTAAGGATATAATCATAATCCCCACTGGTGTGATAACATTCCGCAACCTCATTTAATTTAAGTACTTCCCGCTCAAATTGAAGTACATATTCCTTAATATGTTGTACCAATTTCACATGGCAAAATACCGTAAAGGCCTTATTTACCTTTTTTTTGTCAACCAGGGCCACATAATTGGTAATTACTCCCAGTTTCTCCAGCCTCTTTATTCGTTCATATACCGCGGTAACGGATAAATTTAAGTGCAGGGCATATTCTTTGGTAGTCCTTTTACTGTCATTTTGTAGTAATCCCAAAAGTTTGGTATCGATTTCATCAAATTTCATGGTGATATATTTTCTACAGTCAAGTTTAATTTTACTAACTCATGTAATTAAAATCTAAATATTGATAAAAATATAGTTTTATATTCTAAGATAGTTGTAAATGGTTGATTAATTACTGTATTAACTTTAATTTTATAGAAAATTAAATATGTTATTATGGATTTTAAGGCAGCTGATGATTTACAGGATTTACAATATTTTGGAGAATATGGGGGTGTTAATCCCTCTATATCCGACTCTTCCACCTATACTTTTTTATCGGCAAAAACCATGTTCGATACTTTTGAGGGAAATACAGAAGGATGTTATCTTTACAGTAGGCACTCCTCCCCTTCCAACTTATATTTGGGAGAAGCTTTGGCCGCTTTGGAAGGAACGGAAACGGCCAATGTAACTGCGAGCGGTATGGGGGCCATAAGTGCTGTAATTCTACAATTGTGCAATGCTGGAGACCATATTGTTAGTAGTAGGACCATCTATGGGGGTACCTATGCCCTTATGAAGAATTTTCTAAAGAAATTCAATATTGGGATTTCCTTTGTGGATACTACTAATTTGGATGCAGTGGCCAAGTCCATTACCCCAAAAACCAAAATGCTCTATTGCGAGTCGGTAAGTAACCCATTATTGGAAGTGGCCGATTTACAGGCACTTTCCAAACTTGCTAAAAAACATGACATCCCCTTGGTGGTCGACAATACTTTTTCGCCCCTATCCATTTCCCCAGCAAAATTGGGAGCCGATATTGTTATCCACAGTTTAACAAAGTTTATAAATGGCACAAGTGATTGCGTAGCTGGGGCGGTCTGCGGTACCAAAGAATTTTGTTTGGGCCTCAAGGATGTAAATAACGGAGCGGGGATGTTATTGGGCAGTACTTTGGATAGTCTAAGGGCATCTTCTATATTGAAAAATATGAGAACCCTTCATATAAGGATGAAGAAACATAGTGAGAATGCGATGTACCTGTCCAAAAATTTTGAAAAGGACGGATTGCGGGTAGTATATCCTGGATTAAAATCGCATGTGGGTCACGAGGTGATGAAAAAGCAATACAACATGGAATATGGCTTTGGTGGGCTATTGACTTTGGACGTGGGGTCTCTGGAGAAGGCCAATGCCCTAATGGAATTAATGCAAAAAAAACATTTGGGATATTTAGCGGTTAGCTTGGGCTTTTACAAAACCTTGTTTAGTGCGCCTGGAACATCCACCTCTTCGGAAATTCCAATGGAGGAGCAAATTGAGATGGGACTGTCCAACGGTTTAATTCGGTTTTCCATAGGGTTGGATGACCATATTGATAGGACCTATATGGCCATGAAGGACTGTCTGATTAAATTGGATATTATTAAATCTATAAGTACTAAGGTGTAATATTGGGTTTGCAGAAGAGATATCAAAATCGTAATATTACGAAGAAACAAATAGCTTCTAAATGCAGAACCTGAGTACCAATCCCGCTGGACCCGAAAATGAACATATAGTAGAAAACAAGGAATTGAATATTTGGGAAGCCCTTATCCCAGTAGTTCTTTTGATGATGATGTTGGCCTATAACATTTTCTATGCTGACGGAGAATGGTTCGGGGAATATTCCAATCAGATTATTTTATTATTGGGAGGTGCCATAAGTGCCATTGTAGGGTTCTTTAATAAAACTTCCATAAAAACTATGGGACTAGAAGTTTTGGAAAACCTTAAAAGCGTTCTTGTCCCCATTATGATTTTGTTTCTGGTGGGGGCATTGGCGGGTACTTGGTTGGTGAGTGGCGTTATCCCTGCCATGGTATATTACGGTCTACAAGTTTTGAATCCCTCCATTTTTTTACCGGCTTCGGTTGTAATTGCTGCAATTATTTCTGTGGCTACAGGTAGCTCCTGGACTACCTCTGCTACAGTGGGGATAGCTCTTGTTGGAATTGGAACTGCCTTGGGCATTTATCCTGGCATGATAGCTGGTGCTGTGATTTCAGGGGCCTATTTCGGGGATAAGATGTCTCCCTTGAGCGATACTACCAATTTGGCCCCGGCCATGGCAGGGACAGACCTATTTACACATATTAAATACATGACTATAACCACGGTCCCTACAATTTTAATAACATTGACGGTTTTTGCTGTGATAAGTTTGAATATAGAGACTTCAGGGAGCGCAGATGTAAGTGCGCTCTTGGTTACTATTAATGATACCTTTAATATAAACCCATATTTGTTTATTGTCCCCGGCGTTGTTATTGCGCTAATACTTTTAAAAACCAAACCATTGATTGCACTGGGTTCAGGGGTAGCCTTGGCTGGGGTATTTGCCCTATTTTTTCAGACAGAGGTATTAAAAACCCTATCGGATTCCAACGTAACGGCAATTTTCAACGCTATTTTTACTGATACTGCCATAGTCACGGAAAACGAAAAGTTGAACGATCTGTTCAGCGCCGGGGGTATGCAAGGTATGATATGGACCATATTGCTTATATGCTGTGCTATGGTATTTGGGGGTATTATGGACGGCATTGGGGCATTGGCCAGAATTACAAAATCGTTATTGTCCATTGCAAGTTCCGTTTTTGGATTGTTTGCCAGTACTGTAATGAGCTGTATTGGTCTAAACGCTATAGCCAGTGATCAATACCTGGCTATTGTTATCCCTGGTAAAATGTTTAAGAAAGCCTTTCAGGATAAGGGTCTGGCCCCAGAAAATTTGAGTAGGACGCTAGAAGATTCTGGAACGGTAACTTCGGTATTGATTCCGTGGAATACCTGTGGAGCTTATCAGTCAGGGGTATTGGGCGTTGGGGTTGCCGAATATTTTGTATATGCCATATTCAATTGGTTGAGTCCTTTTACGACCCTCTTCTTTGCGGCCTTGCACTTAAAGATAAGACAGCTTAAGACATCCAAGGTGGCTGGTTAATAATCGTCAGTAATTATTTCTTAATTAGATTTGTGTGATGCATGCAATTATCTTGGCTTTTGCTAAATAACATGCCCATTTACCTATTGCGATTCCTCGATTTCCCCCTTTACTATTACTATATATCAAGATATTTCAATAAAAATAAAAACCAACTTCCGTAAGAGGCAAAGTGGGTTGTTTTTTAACAAATCAAATTATTATTAAGTCAATTAATTTATTCAAAAACGAACTTGATAATTTTAACCTATTTGTATTGTGGAATAAAGAAATTAAGGGTGTAAATTTTTCCAACTTCACAAGTAAATATAGTTTTCGGCATAGGTATATACAATAGTTATATTGGCATAAGTTTTTTAAATCCATATTAGCAGAAACCCCTATAATTAGATGTAATTTTACGTCAGAAATTAATTGTATAAATTTTATAAATATGACTTTAGTAGGTAAAAAATTTCCAAACCTAAGCGTAAATGCAATGAACGATTTAGGCGATACTTTCAAATTGAATGTATTGGAAGAGGCTCAAAAAAATAATAAGAAAGTTATCTTATTCTGGTACCCAAAAGATTTCACTTTTGTTTGTCCAACAGAATTACATGCTTTTCAAGCTGCTTTGGGTGAATTTGAAAAAAGGAACACACTGGTTATCGGAGCTTCTTGTGACACTGCCGAAGTTCATTTTGCATGGTTGAATACGGCTAAGGATAATGGAGGAATTGAAGGGGTTACCTACCCTATTCTTGCAGATAGCAACAGAAACCTAGCCTCCACTTTGGGTATATTGGATATCACCAATGAGCAGTATAATGAGGAAACAGGTGTTGTTATGGTAGATGGCGATAATGTAACTTACAGAGCTACCTATTTAATAGATGAGGAAGGTACTGTGTTCCATGAAGGAATAAATCATATGCCTTTGGGTAGAAATGTAAATGAGTATTTGCGTTTGATCGATGCATATACCCACGTTCAACAAAAAGGAGAAGTTTGTCCTGCCAATTGGGAAGAAGGTAAAGATGCCATGACTGCGGATAGAAATGGTGTGGCCAATTATTTGTCCGCACACGCAAACTAAATTCAAGAATTAAATATAAGGGGTCAATTGATATTTTGAATTGACTCCTTTTTTATAAAATTAAACTTAGAATTTATGATAGTAGAATTGGAAAATGATAATCTGAAAGAGATTATTGATCAAAATAAAAATGTGGTTGTTCAATATTCGGCTACTTGGTGTGGCAACTGTAGAATAATGAAGCCAAAGTTCAAAAAGGAAGCCTCCGTTAATGAGGATATCACCTTTGTTCTTGCAGATGCAGAGAAATTTCCTGAATCCAGAAAGTTGGCCAATGTGGACAACCTTCCCACTTTTGCCATTTTTAGCGATGGCGAATTCAAGAATCAGGTACAGACCAATAAGTATGAAGTTTTAAAGGAATTGATCAGTGAAGTTACCAGTAATTAAACATCTTACCGGCTTTATAGCGGAAAACGATGAGGATTATGTATTGGAAACAATAGAAACCTTGGAGTCCATTACCGAAGTCTCTTCATTAAAGGATGAGGAATTGGATGTTATTGGTGAACTGATTTCCAATCTGTACGGAGCCTTGGAGGTACAAAAATCCATAAAGGAAGGTAAGCCCCAAAAAGAGGCTTTGAACGAATTTATGCAAAGGGTCGTTGGTTCTATAGACAAATAATTGGTGTAGGATTCAAATCCCAATAAAGGCAAATACCTCTATTTTTATGTTACTACATAGGATAGGGGTATTTTAATTATTTATGTAATTAAGCAAGTCTAATTATTGTCCTACTTTTTATCCTATATTCCTTATTTATCAAGCATATATTTTTTATTTTCACGCAAAATTTAAAAAATTAATTATGGCTACAGTAACACTTAAAGGAAATCCTATAAACACTATTGGCGCACTACCTGAACCAGGAAGTAAAGCCCCTGGATTTTCTTTGACCAAGGGAGATTTGTCCAATATACAATTGGACGATTACAAAGGTGCAAAAGTGGTATTAAATATTTTTCCCAGTGTAGATACTGGAACATGTGCACAATCTGTAAGACAATTTAATAAGGAAGCTACCGAATTGAAAAACACTAAGGTCTTATGTGTTTCCAAAGACCTTCCCTTTGCCCAAGGTCGTTTTTGTGGTGCAGAAGGAATAGCAAACGTGGAAATGTTGTCCGATTTCAGGGACGGTAACTTCGGAAAGGCCTTTGGTTTGGAATTTGTTGACGGTCCATTAAAATCCCTGCACTCCAGAGCGGTGGTGGTATTGGATGAAGAAGGAAAGGTTATCTATACGGAGCAGGTTGGGGAAATCGTTGATGAGCCCAATTACAAGGCGGCCTTAGAAGTATTGATGGATGCCTAAGGAAAGCTTTTTGGTGAATCGCATTAAGAGCGTAGGTTTCGCAATAAAGGGAGCTTTACTCTTAATAAGAACGGAATCCAGTATCAAGATTCAGGTTTTTATTACTTTGGTGATGACTGCTGCTGGATTCTATTTTGAAATTTCCAATACCGAATGGATTCTTCAAATTTTGGCTATTGGATTGGTCCTGGGAATAGAGGGGTTAAACACAGCCGTGGAGAAAATAGCAGATTTTGTGCAACCCGAATTTGATGAAAAAATCGGGTTTATTAAGGATGTCTCTGCCGGTGCCGTTATGTTGGTATCCATTGCTGCATCCATTATTGGCCTTATCATCTATATTCCCAAAATCTTTTAAAGACTATTAGTTTTTCCAGAATCCCAATCTAGCTTGTACAGAGTTTCCGTAAAATGCTATTTCAATAGGAAAAGTTCTGATGAGTTCATAAGTAAATTTGTAATTTAGCCACCAGAATTTAAGATTTAATGGCAAAAAAGGTAAAAAAACCAAAGTCAACACCCAATAAAAAAGGCTTTTCCTTAAAATTATCGCAACAGAACAAAATAATTTTTGGGGGGTTGTTAATGCTTTTAAGTATTGCCTTATTCTTTTCCTTTGTCTCCTTTTATTTTACCTGGCAGGAAGATCAAAGCTTGCTGACAGAATTTGCAAACAGGAATGAACAGGCCAGAAATTTATTGAATAAATTTGGAGCCAACGTAAGTCATTTTGTGCTCTATAAAGGATTTGGCGTTTCTTCCATCATATTTACCTTTTTACTATTTATAACGGGGCTGTACCTATTTTTGAGCATGCAGAAACAAGGGCTGCTTCGTAAATGGATATGGGGCTTGGTTTTTATAATTTGGTTCTCCGTTGCCCTTGGCTTCTTTGCGTCGGGACAACCGTTGTTGGGCGGTATGGTTGGGTACGAGATGAACGATTTTCTACAAGATTATGGAGGGAAAGTTGGAGTCTTTCTCTTACTACTTTTTGGTCTGATAGTTATTTTGGTAAGGTTGTTCCAATTTTCCCCGGACAAGGCAGTTGCCTATTTAAACGATAAAGGAAAATCTTTGGCTAACGAATTTAAAAATGGTAAGTCGGTCAAGGTTGATGACAGCGACAGGGAGAACGATATTTTATATACCAAGGAAAAGGAAGAAACCCCCGTGGTAATAGATACCTACACCCATAAGAAAGATATTCCCGTTTTGGCAAAAGAAGATGATGAGGAGGAATTTGAAGTAAAGGTGGGTGTAGAAGAGGATACTATTGCCATGGAAGTGGAAAAAATCAAAGAAGAGAAAGAGGAGTCCGACAATATTTCCGACAAGTTGGTGGAGGATTTTGGTGAATTTGACCCTACCCTGGAATTGGGCAATTTTAAATTCCCTCCATTGGATCTTTTGGATCAGCATGGTGCCAGCGGTGGCATTACCATTAACCAGGAGGAACTGGAAGAAAATAAGAATAAAATTGTTGAGACCTTAAAGAACTATAAGATTGGTATAGCACAGATTAAGGCTACTATTGGACCAACGGTTACGCTATATGAGATTGTACCTGATGCAGGGGTGCGAATTTCAAAAATCAAAAACCTTGAGGATGATATTGCCCTGTCCTTGGCGGCACTTGGCATAAGGATTATAGCTCCTATACCTGGAAAGGGAACCATTGGTATAGAAGTGCCCAATAAAAATGCCACCATCGTATCCATGCGTTCCGTTATTGCCTCCAGTAAATTTCAGAAGGCAGAAATGCAGTTGCCCATTGCCTTTGGAAAAACCATTAGCAATGAAACCTTTGTGGTAGATTTGGCTAAAATGCCCCATTTGCTGATGGCAGGGGCTACCGGGCAAGGGAAATCTGTTGGTCTAAATGCAGTATTGACCTCTTTGCTCTATAAGAAGCATCCTGCAGAGGTGAAGTTTGTTCTTATAGACCCCAAAAAGGTAGAACTTACGTTGTTCAATAAGATTGAAAGACATTATCTGGCCAAATTACCGGATTCTGAGGAGGCTATTATTACGGATAACAATAAGGTAATCAATACCTTAAATTCGCTTTGTATTGAAATGGACAACCGTTACGAGTTGTTAAAGGTGGCCATGGTTCGTAATATCAAGGAATACAACGCCAAGTTCAAGGCGCGTAAACTGAACCCTAATGACGGACACATGTTCTTGCCTTATATTGTATTGGTAATTGATGAGTTTGCAGATCTTATTATGACCGCGGGTAAGGAAGTGGAAACCCCTATTGCCAGATTGGCACAGTTGGCCAGGGCTATTGGGATACACTTGATCATTGCAACCCAAAGACCTTCGGTTAACGTAATTACAGGGATCATAAAAGCCAACTTCCCGGCTAGGATAGCTTTTAGGGTTACCTCAAAAATAGATTCAAGAACCATTCTGGATACCCAGGGGGCCGATCAATTGATAGGACGTGGGGATATGTTGTTTACACAGGGAAATGATGTTACCAGAATTCAATGTGCCTTTGTTGACACGCCGGAGGTTGCTAAGATTACTGAATTTATTGGTTCCCAAAGGGCCTATCCAGATGCGCATCTACTTCCTGAATACTTGGGAAATGATGATTCTGGCACAAGTATTGATTATAATATTTCCGATCGGGATGCCATGTTTAGGGAAGCAGCCGAAGTTATTGTAATTGCCCAACAGGGTTCGGCCTCCTTGATACAACGCAAGTTGAAATTGGGATACAATAGGGCCGGGAGAATTATAGATCAGTTGGAAGCAGCAGGTATTGTTGGTCCTTTTGAAGGTAGCAAGGCTCGTCAGGTCCTAGTACCTGATATTTATGCCTTGGATCAACTATTGAGCAATGAAAGTGCATAGGTGACATGTTAAAAATTTAAATGGAAGAAAATGAAAATTAAATTATCTATTATATTATTGGTATTATCTACTTCAATATCTATGGCCCAAAACTCGGCAAAGGCCAAAACTTTGTTGGATGAAGTGTATAATAAAGTAAAAAGTTATGACAATATTTTTGTAGACTTTAAATACAGTCTCAATAACGAGGAGGCCAATATAAATACAGAAACGAGAGGGGATGTAACCATGCAGGGAGATAAGTATTTATTCAATTATTTGGGTTCCAAGCAAATGTATGACGGTAAAAAGGTATATACCGTTGTTCCAGAAAATGAAGAGGTGACCATTGAAGAGAAATTGGATGATGAAAACACCATTACACCATCTAAAATGCTTACATTTTACAAGCAGGGGCATAACTATGACTGGGACATTTTGCAAAATATCCAGGGAAGAAAAATACAGTTTGTGAAGTTGACACCAATTGATACCAACTCAGAAATCAAATCTATTTTGTTGGGCATAGATGTGGAGACCAAACATATCTACAAGCTTATTGAAACGGGAAAAAACGGTACAAAAACGACGATTACTGTTAATTCTTTTAAAATAGACCAGCCCTTGTCCAAAACCTTATTTACTTTTGACGAGAACAAGTATAAAAATGATGGGTATTACATCATAAGAAATTAGACATTGAGAATTCTAGACCGATATATATTATCGAGGTTCCTTTTTAATTTTCTCAGTTCGTTCGTAATACTGATGTTTATCTTCGTATTTCAAACGATATGGTTGTTTATTGATGATTTTGCAGGTAAGGGCCTGGACATTTTCATAATAGGAAAATTCCTGTTTTACCTTATGCCCAACCTAATGGAACGGGTAATTCCCTTGACCGTATTACTTTCTTCCATACTTACTTTTGGTTCGTTTGCGGAAAATTATGAATTTGCGGCCATGAAGGCCTCTGGTATTTCCTTACAAAGGGCCATGTTGCCTCTTATTGTTTTTGTTACATTTCTAGGTGGGGTCACTTTTTATTTTGCCAATAACATTATTCCTATTTCCGAACAAAAAATATATAATCTAAGAAGGAATATTGCCAAGGTTAAACCTGCGGCGATTATTTCTGAGGGAGTTTTTAGTGATTTGGAAGGTACGGAAATGAACATGAAGGTGGATCGTAAGTATGGGGAAAATGATAGGTTCTTGGAAAATGTCATCATTCATGAAAAATCCAAAACAAAGGTCAATACCACAGTAATCAAGGCCAAATCAGGTGAGCTTATCAGTAGTGAGGACTCGGATATTTTGCAGTTGGTATTAAAGGAAGGGCATTATTACTGGGATGTAAGCACTAAAAATAACAAGGAGAAGAAGAAAAATCCATTTACCAAGGCCAATTTTAAGACTTATACCATTAACAAGGATCTTTCAGATCTTAACGATGTTGACTTGGATGAGGAGCGGGATGTAAGTACGGATAAGATGAAAAACATTTCCCGCTTAACCAAAGATATAGACTCTCTAAAGGAAGACAATGTAAAATTGGTAACTGCTTTTTCCAAGAATATCGTAGGAAGAATGGGCGCTTTCGTGCCCCTGAAAAAACCAGATTCGTTAGCCCAAATTACAATCGATAAAAAAAAGAAAGAAATGGATTCTTTGGGAACCAAGATGGGTACAGATAGTATATTGGCTCTCTATCCCTCATGGCACCAGACACAGATTTTAAGCTCTGCAAAAAGTGCTACTTCCAATATTATAACAAGTATTCAAGGAAAGAAAAATGAGCTTCAAATAAAATACAAGATATATCGTCTTCATATTTTGTCGCTCCACAAAAAATACGCATTGGCATTATCCTGTATTATTTTGTTTTTTGTTGGGGCCCCTTTGGGTGCCATCATCAGAAAAGGTGGTTTAGGTTTGCCTATGGTTATTGCAATTATTCTGTTCCTAACTTATTATTTTATTGGGGTATTTGCCGGAAATTATGCCAAGGAGGGGAATATAAATCCAATTATAGGGGCATGGCTTTCTACATTTATAATGTTACCTTTAGGTGTTTTCCTAACTAGAAGGGCAACGGCGGACAAGGGGTTAATGTCCTTTGGGAGTATTTTGGATTATTTTAAGAGCGTATTTAAGAAGAAAGAAAAAATTGCTGTAACATGACAACAAAAGTTGAAAAGACCATTACGCTAAATACCATTGAAGAGGCTATTGAGGATATAAGGAAGGGTAAGGTAATTATTGTAGTGGATGATGAAAATAGGGAAAATGAAGGAGATTTCTTGGCAGCCGCAGAATTGGCTACACCAGAGTTGATCAACTTTATGGCTACCCATGGTAGAGGACTTATCTGTGCACCACTTACCGAAGGTAGATGTAAAGAACTGGGTCTGCATATGATGGTGCACAATAATACTGATCCTATGGAAACCGCGTTCACAGTTTCTGTAGATTTAAGGGGCCATGGTGTTACCACGGGCATTTCTGCCGCAGATCGTGCGAGTACCGTTAAAGCGTTAACAGATTTAAGTATTAAGGCCCATGATTTGGGTAGGCCTGGGCATATATTTCCTTTGGTAGCTAAAGAAGGGGGGGTATTAAGAAGAACGGGACATACCGAAGCCGCCATTGATTTTGCCCGTTTGGCCGGACTAAAACCTGCCGGGGTTATCGTTGAGATTATGAACGAGGATGGATCTATGGCCAGATTGCCCCAGTTGGTAAAAGTGGCCAAGACATTTGATCTAAAAATTGTGTCTATCGAAGCCTTGATAGCATATCGTATGGAGCATGATAGTCTTATCCGTAAAAAGGAAGATTTTAATATTGTTACCAGATTTGGCGAATTTAGATTGAGGGCCTACCAACAGACCACGAATAATCAGATACATTTAGCGTTGACCAAAGGCTCATGGAAGAAAGAAGACAAAGTCCTGACCAGGATTAATTCTACTTTGATCAACAATGATATTCTTGGCACCCTTACAAACAATCCGGACAAAAAATTGGAAGATATGTTCAACGCCATCAATGAAGAAGGCAAAGGGGCAATAGTCTTTATTAATCAGGAAACCGAATCCTTGAACCTATTGGGCCGCCTGGGTGAACTGAAAGAATTACAAAAACAAGGAATTTACAAAGCTCCCAAAGTGGATATGGACGCCAAGGATTTTGGTGTTGGAGCCCAAATTTTGCACGATTTGGATATAGCCAAAATTAGGTTGTTGAGCAATTCTAGTCACACCAAAAGAGTTGGGCTTGTAGGTTACGGACTGGAAATTGTGGATTACGTAAACTATTAAACGGGGTTCGACTTAAAACGAATTTCAAATTACGGACTGTAATCCCATTAAAGTAGAGATTAGTTTATACTACGGCTATTTGATCACAACACTGGGAGGATATCCGAACTGCTTCTTAAAACAACGGCTAAAATAGTAGGGGTCGTTAAAACCTACCATGGTAGATACTTCGGAAACATTGTACTTTTTGGTATTTAAAAATTGTGCTGCCTTTTTTAACCGGATGGTCCTTATAAATTCGTTTGGAGCAAGATCTGTAAGTTCTTTTATTTTTCTGTACAATTTAGAAGAACTCATTCCCAATTCCTGGCACAGATATGCAGTACTCATTTCCAAGTTATCTATATCTCCCTCTATCAATTGAATGAGTTTTTCCATGAATTTTTCGTCAATGGGCGAGTGTGTCAAGGTTGTTGCATCGCTTTCTACCTCCCCGGAGAATTTACCTTTCAGATCCATTCTGGATTGGATAATATTTTCGATCCTCGTTTTTAATAGGGACGGATCAAATGGTTTTACCAGATATCCATCTGCTCCGGAACTATAGCCCCTAATCTTATCGTCATTATCGGATAGTGCTGTTAGGAGAATTACGGGTATATGGCTTATATCCTCATCATTTTTTAGTACTCTACAGAACTCAAGTCCGTCCAAAACGGGCATCATTATATCGGCAACGCACAGTGCTGGTTTTGTTTGCCTGCATATCTCAAGTCCCTTTTCCCCATTTTCGGCCTCAAAGACTTTGTAATAATCGGACAAATAGCCCACCAAATAATTACGCAATTCGGCATTGTCCTCTACAATTAGTATCCTTTCCTTTAAATGGGTACTCTGTATTATTTTCTTACTGGGAATTAAATGGGGTGAATGTTCTATAACAGGGCTCTGACCATACTCAAAAATTTCACTCTCGTCATAAGCCTCATAATCTGTTGGAATCTTTATGGTAAATATACTGCCCTTATCGGGTTGACTCTGCACAGCTATGCTCCCTTTGTGAAGTTCAACCAATACCTGAACCAGGGAGAGTCCTATTCCGGACCCTGTATTGTTCAATTTGCTGTTGGGCGCCTGATAAAAACGGGTAAATATTTTTTCCTGGCTTTCCATTGGAATACCAATACCGTCATCACTTACTTCAACAACCAATTCCGTGCGACCATGTACCAATTGGGTGCCCACGAAAAGGTCAACATGGCCATATTTATGGGTAAACTTTAGGGCATTGGACAACAAATTATACAGCATTTTATCATACTTGTCACGATCCACGTAACCCTCGATCTTTTCACTTTCACAAATAAGGTTAAATTCAATTTTTTTGTCGTCGGCCAGTTCCTCAAAAGAGCGGAAGGTATTTCTGGTGTGCAATAAGATATCCGTTAGGGTAACCTTTAAACTTAATTCGCCAGATTGTGCCCTTCTAAAATCCAATACCTGATTCACTAGGTTCAGCAGTCGATTGGCATTTTGTAGAATCATTTGATATCTGCTCAATTGAAACTGGTTACCGCTCCCCTTACTTTCATCTATTAGTTGCTTGGTAGGGCCTAGTATAAGGGTTAAGGGGGTTCTAAGTTCATGGGATATATTGGTAAAAAACCTTAGTTTTTCATTGCTCAATTTTTCATCCCGTTCCCTTTTTACTTTCTCCAGCAACAATTGGTGTTTTAATTCAAGTCGTGCTTTCATCTGTTTGCGTACCACATAGAATATTAGGGACAACAGTAGTATAAAGATGATCAAGGACTGGTAGGTAAGCCAAAAAGGTGGAAGGATTTTTATTTGGTAGGAAGAGACATCACTCCATACCCCATGACCGTTCATGGCTTTTACCTCAAAGGTATAATCGCCAAAAAATAGATTGGTATATTGGACTGTGCGTTGCCGTATGTCGACGGTATTCCACCCCTTGTCAAAACCCACTAATCTATAACTATACTTGTTAAAGCGCTCACTGGTGTAGGAAGGACTGGAAAAAGTGAGTGAAAAATTCTTGTTTACATTTTCCAAAACCAGTTCTCGACTTAAATTTATGTCGGAGGCAAGTATTTGCTGATCGTTCAAAGTACTTCCTACTTCCAAATCGGTATTTTGAATTTTGATATTCGTAATCAGGGGAGCTGGTGAAATGTCATTGTCCTTGATATCCGAGGGTGAAAAGGAGATAATTTCGTTTTTGCCTCCCAAATAGATATGGGAATCATCGGCGTAGTAAAAGCCGGTTAGGCTAAATACGTCCAACCTATTACCACTATCGGTATAATATATTTTTAGTTCATCGGATTGTGTTTTGTATTGCGCAATCCGGTTATTGTTCATATTTAGCCAAAGGTTTCCGATGGTATCGGATACTACATCGGTTATCCAGCTGCTCCGTAATTCAACAGGCTCGGATAAGGGGACAAAATCATCCAAGTCGGGATCGTAGTAATCCAATCCTTTGCGAGTTGCGGCCCAAATTTTCCCTGTTGGATCAATAGTGATATCGCTGACATTTTTATGTGAAAGACCCATGTTTTCCCCTAAATCGGCGTTATATACATGCGTGTCTCCACTTACTGGGTCAAATTTAATAACTCCTGTTTGGGTGGCAAACCAAATAATACCTCTCTTATCTACTACACATTTATTTATGGGGCGTGAAGGTAGCAGCACCCCGGATCCACCTTCAGGTAGCAAAGTTTCTGTATTGATAATTGCCGCCCCTTCTCCGTGGGCCCCAACTACCATGGATTTGTTTCCTAAGTCTGCAAAAGCAAGAATTGGTGACCTATTAAAGCCAACATCCTTCACGGACGCTTTACCAGAACTGTAGTCGTAACGTAAAATATGGCCTTCCCAAAGACCACAATAAAAGATGTTACCATCAATAGTAAAAATACTGGCAATGTCCTTTTGGTTATTGAATAGGGGTCGGTAACCACCATTATCTGAAATAAACAAACCATTGTGTCTTGTTGCCACTATGATTCTGTTATCCTTGGTTTTTGCAAATCCACGAATACGGGGTACTTGATTGCCTATATATTGGGAAATATCCGAGTTATAATTAAATTGATTATTATAAGGATCGTATTTCTCTAGGCCATCTTCCGTTCCAATCCATAGCACACCTGAGGCGTCAAAATACAATGCTGCCACCAAATTGTCTACTAGGGAATCATCATCTGATAATTCTGAGTAATACCATCGGTATTTTTGCAGCATAATGTCCTCCAGTTCATCTACGACTAGGATACCGCCCAAGGTCCCCAACCAATATTCACCGCTGGGCGCCCTGGCTACGGAGATAAAGTATGGCCCCAATTTATCCCTGACCTTGGAATCTTTTAAATACATATTTTTAAAAGAATCGGCCTGAACGTCCAATTTATATAGTCCTCTCCTACTCCCCACAAATATATCCGATTTGTGGTCTTCATAGACGAAATTGACGTATGGGTTTTTTTCGGTCGACTCCGGAACTTCCAAGGTGTACTCCCTTATTTGTGCAATGTTACCTGTATTGTCCAAGGAAATTTTGGCAATTCCCGCGCTTCCATAGCTTGCAAGCCAGATATATCCTTTGGAATCTTCAAAAATGTCCTTGATGTAATTATAACCATCCAGTTCAACTTTCTTAAAGTGCTGGTTTTCGGGATTATAGATAAAAAGGCCTTTATCCCTGGTTCCCACCCACACTTGCTTAAAGCGATCTACATGCACGGCCCTGACCTCCCCGTCCTGCAGGGCATTTGGATCATTAACATTTGGAAGGAAGGTTCTGAAGATGTGGGAATCCAACTTATAAAGGACAAGTCCCTTTCTTGTACCGATCCATAATTGATTGGATTCTCTATCCAATTCCAAATCTGTTATATCATCGTCCGGGATGGTGTTGTTAAGTTCGGGAGAGCTGGTATAAGTTTTAAATTCATAACCGTCAAAACGGTTTAGTCCTGAAAAAGTACCCAACCACAAAAAACCCTGATCGTCCTGAATAATATGCCTTACGGAATTATGGGACAGACCATTGTGATCATTGTAGTGTTCAAACTTTATTTTCTGGGCGTGAAGGCTCCAAACGGAGACCATAAATGCCAAGAGAATTTTAAGTTTGTTTCCCATAATGTAATTATACTAACTATTAAAAAGCCAATTTATGGTCTTTGGTTGCTCTAGTTTAAAAACCTCAAATAAATTAGACCTAAAGTGGACCAATATATTTGAGGTGTTTTATGTATTGTTCCTGAAAAAATCTAATGCATCACTTTATCCTTATTATTGCTGTGAATTCATTGAAGGTACAGATCCCATGGTAAAGTCCAAAGTAGCCCCTTTTAGAACATTGGAATGGCTAATGTGATTTTGGTCCGATACCATGCCGTTTATCTTTACAGAATTTAAATAAGGTTTATCCGAAGCCGTACCTGGGGCATTGATAACCAATACTTTGCCATTTTGCAAACTTATGGTTATTTTATCAAAAATGGGACTGCCAAATTCATAAATAGGATTGTCCTCGGTACCACCGTTCATTTGAAAAAGCCCTATTTTCATCAGTACTGCCAAACTGCCCATTAATCCTTGGTCTTCATCCCCGTTGTAACCGGTCGAGGGAGACAAACCGCTAAAGGCTCTATCCACTACCTTTCTGGACCAGAACTGTGTTAAATCCGGTCTTTCCAATTTATTGAAGACAAAGGCAGTCTGCATGGAAGGCTGGTTGCCATAATTGATCGGGATTTTTCTATATTCCGGATGCAATTCCAGGGCATGTGAATTACCAGAGGTGAATCCAAGTTTTTCCGCCGTTTCAAATTGAAGGTTGAGTTTCTCCACGGCCTTTTCATTACCTCCCATAAGATTTGCCAGACCGCTAAGATCGTGGGGTACAAACCAAGTTGCCTGGGCAGCATTGGATTCTACAAAGCCGTGCTGATGTTGGTTCGGATCGAAGTTTGGTGCCCATTCACCATCTACATTTTTTGGTCTCATCCAACCTACACTCTTATCAAATACATTTTTGTAATTTAAGGAACGCTTCATGAAATAGTTGTAATCTTCTTCATTTCCTAATTTTTTAGCCAGTTGTGCCAAGGTCCAATCCTGATAGGCATACTCCATGGTTACGCCTGCGCCTTCCTGATGGCCACCAAATTTTCCTTCCGGAATGGGATAGGGTACGTAACCATCCCGGATGTAGTATTTCAATCCACCTCCTAAGGCGGTATTATGCTCATAGCCTGCCTTTTCCATAATTCCTCCTGGCATATGATTTATCTTTAAGGCCTGATATATATCCTCCAAATTTTCCGTCACTATACCTTTTTGTATGGCGCTGACAATAAAAGGAGTAGATGAGGCCCCGGTCATTACATAGGTGTAATTACCGCCTGAAGGCCCACGGGGAACCAATCCCCCATCTTTTTGGTACTGCAATAGGGATTGGACAAACTCTTCCATAATTTCAGGATAGACCAAGCCCCAAAGCGTGTTTATAGTCCATTGGGCACCCCAGAAGGAATCGGAATTATAGTGATTGAATTTTGGCTTTCCTGCCGTATCCAAAGGAAGTTGCCCAACCCCAAAAGTATCCCCAGTATTATCCGGATATGCCCCGTTAACATCACTGATAACCCTTCTACCTTGCAAGGCATGCCATAGATCCGTATAAAACCTTTTTTGGGCCATTTCCGTACCACCGGATATTTTTATTCTGTCCAAGGCATTGTTCCATTCTTCCTTGGATTCCTTTACTACCCTTTCAAAATCCCAATGGGATAGTTCCGCATCTATGTTGGCTTTGGCATTCTCTACAGAAGTATAGGATATGCCTACTTTCATCATAAGCTGTTCATTGTTATTGCCCAATCCGATCAAATAGTTTCCAGTTTCTTCATCCTTTTCGATCGACGCCACTTCCTGGTCTAAATTGATATAGAAAAATAATTTGGTGGGTTTGGGTCTTCTGGAAGTAGGGGCCATAACCAGTTCTCCTGAAAGATTTTTATCATCTATTTTAATTAGATTGCCTTCTATATTTTCACAAGGTCCCAACATGCCGTTAAGGTTGAAAAGAATAGCAGACTCCTTATTTTTTGGATAGGTATATTTATGAAAACCAACCCTTTTGGTGCTGGTCAGCTCAACATTAATTCCATATTTCTCCAAAGCTAAAGAATGATGACCGGGAGATACTTTTTCCTTGTCATGACTGAATTTGGATTTGAAATCCTTAAAAATGGACTTTTTGTTTTCTTCGGTTGTGGTTACTGGAATTACGGACAGTCCCGAAAGTTGCCAGGCATGGATATGGCTAAAACCCTGAATGGTATCTACCTTATACCTATACCCGCTTCCCCATGCACCATCCACCTCGGTATCTGGGCTAAGGTTCACCATGCCGAACGGACGGCTAGCCGATGAAAAGAAAAACCATCGCGAATTTTCGGTGTCCAATTGTGGGTATACCAAGTCTACAGGACTTATGGCGGTGGCCTCGACGGTTTCTGCTGTTTTATTTTCTTTGCACGAATTAAGGAACGTTGCTAATAGCAAGGTGCCCAGTATAGCCGATAAGGATACTTTGACTACTTTCATTTATTGTTTAATTTATTGTTCAGTTCAAAATTCAATGGATTGGATTCCAATATTTCAAAAGTAGGAAATCCATTGTTAGGTCTTATAGATTTAGGGCAATAACCTGTTACCCGTTTGGCTGTTTTAGCAATAGTTACTCCATGTTGGCAGGATAATTTGTCCAAATTTATATATAGAGATTGCTATTGCTCTTGCCCGGGTCTTTTATAATTATCCCTTCTTGACCCAAATATATCCTATTGTGGCTGTCTTATAGAAATATTTATTAAGTTTAAAAAATATGGACAGGGATCAACCCCGTCCATATTTTTAACAACAACTAACTCAAACAATAATTTCTATATTCAGTTCCTATTAATAATTAGGATTTTGCTCCATCGTGTTTGGAGATAGAGCTATTTCTCTAGTGGGTATTGGTCGTAATAAATGTTTTGTAGAATCAAAAGCACCATGGTCTATGACATGTGGGTTGTACAAATTAATTCTTTCTTCCAACTTACCCATACGTTTGAGCACTGCCCAACGGTTAGCTTCTCCTGCTAATTCCAATGCGCGCTCCTCTAAGATGACATCTAAATCAATGGCCGCATAATGATCGGCTACGCCTGTTGCCCTTTCCCTAACCCTATTCAAATGTAATAAGGCCTGAGCAGTATTTCCGGCTCCCAGGAAGGCTTCTGCGGCTAGTAAATGAGTTCCGGCAACCCTAAAGATAAAGGTATCCCGCGCACCACCGTTTTCATCATTATAAACCTCGTCATCAAATTTTTTCATGATCGGGAAGTGTGTAAAAAGTCCAGTAGAATACAAATAATTTACCCCCGGAATATCACTTGGCTTACCGAATAAGTATTGATCTGGTTGATATACCCAGTATCTATCCAATTTATCGGTAAGTTCCGTTACATCAAGTGCTTGTTTCGGGAAATATACTACAGTATCACCGGGAACAATTGTATCATCGCCCCATGCAGCCTCTTCGTCCGCATAAAGTACGCGATGTATGGTTGCGTCTTCACGAGTATCGTTGGCAGCGAATAAGGAATAGAAATATGGCGTCATCATTTGATTACCAGATGATACACCATATTGATTTGATCTACTTACACCTGGTAATTCCTGCACACCAAACATAAATAAGGAATGTTTGTTATTATTTCTATCATCTGTAAATTCATTGTTTTCCCACTGAGCAGCAAAAAGTACTTCGTCATTTACTTGATTATCATAAGAAAACACATCAGCAAACGATTGACTTCTAATATCATACCCATCGATAGCTTGAACAGCTAAATCTGCCGCTGTTTGAAAATCGTTGCTTCCGGCAAATGATTTATATGCCCTAGTCAAGTACACTTCTGACAATAGATGTTGCGCAGCCCTTTTTGAGAATCGCCCTGTTTCCGGATCATCTTCAAGTGTTGGAATAGCGGCTTCCAATTCACTAATAATTAAAGCAAATGTTTCTTCTTCCGTTGAACGTGTATAATCATTACGTATACTTAACGGCTCTTCCAAATCTAAAGCTACACCACCGTATTGTACGGCCAAATTAAAAAATGCCAATGCTCTTAAGGCACGTGCTTGGGCTATACCATAGGCTTTGGCATTTAGATTGGCATCGCTCCAACTAATTTGGTTTTCAAAACGGTTAATCGCTGTATTCGCTTTGGCAATTACGTTATAATTACTACTCCATACCCCATTGGTTTCGGGTGCCTCAAAATTATTGTAATCGTTTGAACTGCTAAACGAAGACAGTTCACTCTTTGTGGTAAATAGGTCGGTTCCTTCAAATTTATAGCCGTGATTTCTATAATAGCCCCGTGTAGCTGTATAAACTCCAACTACCAATTGATCCGCATTACCTTCATTTATAAAAGTTTCACTGGTTACATCCGAATATGCGTCCTCTTGGATAAATTCATTACAGGAATTCAATACTATTGAAAAAACCAGTAAGGCTATACCTTGTTTTATATTTTTGTTTATTTTCATCTTTAACATTTTTAAAATTATAACGACAACTTAAGTCCGAATAATACTGTTTTTATCATATAACCAGCGTTATATGAATTATTCAATCCGGTTTCAGGATCTGGGCCGGCATAATCGGTAAACGTAAACGGATTCTGAACATCTAGCGTCAACCTTAAGCTGGACATTTTGAGCTTGTCCAACAAGGCTTGAGAAGCATTATATCCTAAACCGATGTTCCCGATTTTAACAAAATCGAAACTAGTGTAATAATTATCTCCAGTTGAGGCATAATGAGCTGCAGGGAATTTGGCATCCGGATTGTTGGGTGTCCAATAATCCATATCTAACTTGTTAAATTTTGCCCTATCGTTTTGCCATGGAACAAAGTTGTTATAAAACTCCGAATGTCCATAAGAACCTTGTCTGGTGTACATTTGTACAGATAAATCCAAATTTTTATAGGCAAAAGTGTTTGTCATGCCTCCAATCCAATCAGGTGATATGGATCCAATAACAGTGTTGTCATCTTGATTTAAAACCCCATCGTTATTAAGATCGGCATACTTCCATTGCCCGGGAAAGGCATTGTAACTATGTGCTTCCGCAGCTTCATCCAATTGCCATATTCCTTCTATTTTGTAACTGTAAATAGCATCTACAGGCTCTCCAATTTGGCGTACACCATGATTTCCATAAGGAAGTTTGTCTATACCTCCATCAAGTTCTAAAATTTCATTTTTGTTCCGTGCATAGTTTAAACTTGTAGTCCATTTAAAATTTTCTGTTTGGATATTGGTGGTGTTTAGGGTTATTTCGACACCTTTGTTGCTTACAGATCCATAATTACCAATTGCCGTGCTATAACCTGATATTGCCGATAAGGTTTTGCCTAAGATGGCATCCACTGTTTTTTTGTTGTAAACTTCCAGTCCTAAACGTACTCTATTGTTAAGTATACTTAAGTCTACACCAAAGTTATACTCTTTGGAGCGTTCCCATGTTAAATCATAGTTGGCCAATCCTGCAACTTGCACACCATTTAAGTGGTCGCTTCCAAAAACATAGTCGGTTCCATTTAAAAACGCTAATGATTGATAAGGTTGAGCCACATTGTCGTTACCGGACTCACCGTAACTTAAACGTAGTTTAAGATTGCTCAACCAGTCTAAGTCTTGTAAGAAGTTTTCCTCGCTAACTTTCCAAGCAAATGCGGCCGATGGGAAAAATGCCCACTCATGCCCAACTGCCAGTTTGGAAGACCCATCATACCTTCCCGTAAAGGTGAACAGATATTTATCGTTAATACTATAATTTAATCTACCAGCAAAAGAGGACAAGGTTTCTTTTTCATAGTCCGTTGCGTAAGTTTGTACATCTAATCCGGCAGCTGTATTATAATATCGATATGAGTCAGTATCAAAGTTTCTGGTTTCAATCCGGCTACCCTCGTCTTGTCTATAATATACCGACGATATTAAGGTAGTTTTTAAGTTATGTCCTTCAGCGATATCAAAGTTTAAATCAACAATATTATCCCATGAATAAGAAGTATTAAAAAACGCATTATAGTACGCACGTGTACGAGCCTCCTCATTTCTGGCAGATTTTGTTAACAGTCCGAATTGTGATCCATATCGAGTAGTTCTTAAATTAGGGGCAAATTGTGTTTTAAAGCTTATCCAATCTGCTGGTTGGTACTGTAGAAAGACATTGGTTATGACGTCCAGCGTTTTGGTATTACTTAACCATGCGTTTTCGTTAGCTTCGTAATATGGGTTTAAGAAACGACCATCTTGATCGTCAGGGAATAGAATAAGATCGCCATTGGGATCACGAGGATTCACCGTAGGCGATAAACGCAAGGTACTTCTAAACAATTCATTACTACCTGTTTCACGTTCTGATAGCGATAAATATGCTTTTAATCCTACCGTAAACTTATCGGACACTTTTTTGGTTATGGAAGTATTTAAGTTGTATCGGTCGAATTTTTCTATTCCCATTACCCCTTCATTGCTCAAGTAACCTATTGATCCATTATATGTCAACCCATTTCTACCACCGGACATACCTACATTATGACTGGTTTGTATACCTGTTTTTATATAATCGTTTTGCCAATCGGTATAGCGGCGGTTAGCCACATTATCGGCTTCTTCATTTGATGATCTAAATTCGTCCGAATAATCTACAGGTGTGTTGTTATAATCGTCCACCGTTGGGTAATAAGGTGTATTAAAATCAAAAAGCCCTTGCCAGTTTCTACTCCTTATGACATCTTCAACAAAACCTACAAACTCATCTCCATTGTACATGTCAGGCTTATTAGCAACTGAGTTTATACCTACAGTAGTTTCGTAAGTAAAGACCGTTCTTCCCTCAACACCATTTTTAGTAGATATAATTACTACACCATTGGCACCTCTAGAGCCATAAATTGCCGTAGCTGAAGCATCCTTTAAAATATCTATTTGTTGGATATCAGCCGGGTTTAAAATGTTTATATCATCAAAAAAAACGCCATCGACCACGTATAATGGGCTAGAAAGGTCGGCAGCAAGGTCATCATTTAACCCATCACGGGTTTCATTGGTGTTCTGTATAACGGTATTACCCCTAATATCAATTGATATTGGTGCACCGGGTTTGTTGTTATTGGCTCTTACATCAACACCGGCTACATGCCCTTGCAATGCCTGACTAATATCGGTTTTTTTCTGCTCGGTAATTGCCTGGGCATCCAATGAGGCGACTGCTCCAGTTAAGTCGGTTCTTTTAACAGATCCATAACCAATAACGACCACCTCTTCAAGACCTGTAGCATCTTCGGCTAAGGTTATGGTATAGGAAGAGGAACCGTCCAATTTTACTTCCTTACCAACATATCCTATATAGGATACTACCAATACCGCATTGGTATTACTTACGGATATGGAAAAATTTCCATCAAAGTCTGTC
Source organism: Arenibacter algicola (assembly GCF_000733925.1). Classification (NCBI taxonomy): domain Bacteria; kingdom Pseudomonadati; phylum Bacteroidota; class Flavobacteriia; order Flavobacteriales; family Flavobacteriaceae; genus Arenibacter; species Arenibacter algicola. Next base: position 391,079 of record NZ_JPOO01000003.1, on the reverse strand, counting down.
ACTACCCCATTGGTAGTGTTTTTTACCACAACGTTGGCTCCTGGGAGCGGAATATTTTGTTCATCCAGTACGGTTCCCGTCACAGTGGTTTGTGCCCAGGAAACCGTTGATACACCCATCAAAAGGACGAGCATTAAAGATTTCAGTTTGTTCATATTACATTAGTTTGTTAATTATTCAAGGCTAAGCTTATGTTAAGAAAACGTGAAGGGATGGACATATTTCCCAAAAACATGGATAGAATTGTCAAACCCCCATATTTAGGGGTGTTAGGGCCTTGTTCGAACTAGTGAAAATCACTAAATTGAGGATAATTTTCTGATATATGAAGAAAATAACAAGCATTTATCTGTCTTATTGGTAGGGCGAAGGAGGTGATAATTGCCAAATAAGATTAGGAAATGATTATATGGGATATGTTTGGGGTATTATTCTAAAATCAATTGAGCGCAAAAAAATACCCCCAAGTAAGGAGGTATTAATTAAATGAACTATACGTTTTTTTGGCTTTATTTCTTGAAACTGATTATGCTATTTTTAATAAAATAGGAATTTCTAAATATTAAGGTAATCCTTATAAAAGATCTATAATTTTCTCAACCAAATGTTCCTGAACTGTGTTTTGTTGCCGTGATCTTGAAGGGAAATTACATCATCCCCATGGGCAGAGGGATAATTATGTAAACCTATATAGTAGGTAATTCCATTTATCACGGTATTATTTTGTACCAGAACGCCATTGTGTAGCACTGTTATTCTTGCTTTTGCATCCAAACGACCGTCTTCCTTAAATCGGGGAGCCGTATAAATTATGTCGTAGGTATTCCATTCCAACGGACTTTTCATGGCATTTACCAAAGGGGCCTCGTCCTTATAGATACTTGCAGCCTGTCCGTTACGGTAAGTTCTGTTGTTGTAGGAGTCCAATATTTGAAGTTCGTATCTATTCTGTAAAAACAATCCACTATTGCCCCGGCCCTGACTCTCTCCTTCAACCACATCCGGAGCACTGAACTCCAAATGTATTTGACAGTCCCCAAATTTCATTTTCGTGCTAATACCGCCCGATCCTGGTACTACCTCCAAATGGTCATTGTCTACAATTTTCCATGGGGCCGGCTTGGAATTATCTTTCTGACTGGTCCATTGGTCCAAATTTTTACCGTCAAATAATATAATGGCATCAGACGGAGCATCCCCTAATTTTTTTGCCGGTACCACAACTTCAACCTCCGGTTCCCATATCTCGGTCATTTGTGGTTTCATGGGCATTGGGGATACTTCTGGAGGGGTTCCCCCATGTTTGTTTTGACCTATCATTTGTATTGATAGTGCAGCTGTAAATAGGCAAAGGAAAAGAGTCTTGGTATTCATGATTTTTTGGTATTTTGATATTGGTTTAATAGTTTGTGATAAAAAAATTAAATATAGGGATAATGCTTCATTTTTATGAGCTATAGTCAACTATTTCCTTGGACGGCATTAAAATATAATCGATATGAAAAATAACATAAACAAGGAAACTAATCATTTTAGGACAGCTGTTTTTTAATGAGGTTGGACATATTGTTGGCACGGGCTATTACTTCATCTTCGGACCAACCCAATTTGATTAAACAGGAAATATTTCTGCCCACCCATTGATCAGATATGGAAAAATCGGACATATTATAATTCGGCAATCCCTCTCTTAATTCCTTGGAAAAACCATTCAGGCTATTAAAATCCTTTAAATGCTCCCATTTCCTATAGTAATGCCAATTGTTGTCGAACCAATAAAAGCAGGCATCCACGCCATTTTCAGAAAAAGCCTTGATTGTCTTTCTGGCCATTTCTTCTGTTGGCAGAAAGAAACTGAGAAAGGAATAGTTCTCAACACCATTTTTTGGGACTCGCCTAAAGCTAACTTCTGGAATTTGTTCTAGTGCCTCTTTTAAGATGGTATAGTTTCTTTTCTGGGTAGCTATAAAATCGTCCAAACGTTCTATTTGAGCAAGGCCTACGGCGGCATGCAGTTCTGAAATCCTATAGTTATAGCCCAAGATCGGATGGCCTTCCGCTCCCCTATCCTTACCAATATGATCATGTCCATGATCTGAATATTGGTCGGCGAGTTTATAAAACTCCTGGTTATTGGTAATCACTGCACCCCCCTCTCCACAGGTAATGGTCTTCACATAGTCGAACGAAAAACATCCCAAATCCCCGTAACTGCCCAAAGGTTTACCGTCGTAACTGCCACCAATGGCCTGACAGGCATCTTCCAAGAGAATTAGGCCGTGTTTTTCACAAATCACTTTTAATGGTGCCAGATCTGCCATGGATCCACACATATGAACAGGCATCACTACTTTGGTTTTATCGGTAATTGCGTTCTCCACGGCAAGGGGGTCTAGTGTAAGTGTGTCGTCTACATCTACTAGGATGGGAACAGCCCCTATGGAGAGGACTGCTTCAAAGCTTGCTACAAAAGTAAATGTCGGCAAAATAACTTCATCCCCCGCACCTACTTTGGCACAGGCCAAAGCCACTGTCAGGGCCGCAGTTCCACTGCTCACCAATTGGGCATGGTTCACTTGCATTCGCTTTTCCAGGGCCTTTTCCAGTTCTTTTGCTTTCCAATGGCCATTCCTCATGCCATCAAATCCATACCGCATTAATACTCCTGAATCCAAAACGTCATTGACCTGTTTCCGTTCCTTATCTCCAAAAAGTTCAAATCCTGGCATATTTTAATTCTTAATTATTAGGTTATTAAATTGATTTTTTGTGATTGGATCAGGGTATATGAATGATACTTTCATCCAAGTCCCTACGCACTTTTTTTAAGGTAGCAAACATATCATCGGTGGACCTGTAGCCAACAGGAAGTACCAATACAGAAGTAAGTTTTAGTTTATCCAGTCCCAACAGCTCGTCATAGGACGTTGGTTGAAACCCTTCCATAGGACAGGCATCGATTTCCTCCAAGGCGCAAACGGTAAGCAGCGTACCCAACGCTAGATAGGCCTGATTGGTGGCCCATACCCTGACCTCTTCCCTTTCCTTTTTGGAGAAGCTTTCGACCAGTGCCCCCTTAAAGGGATCAAGTATTTCATCCGAAGTATTTCTAATTTGCTGTACCCTGGCAAAATAGTCATGGATAAATTTCTGGTCAATTTGCTTTTCAATACAAATAACAAGAACGTGCGATGCTTGGGCCACCTGCTTTTGGCCATAGGAAAACTTCACCAACTCCTTTTGTAGCTCCTTATTTTGAACCACCAATAATTTGATGGGTTGTAATCCATAGGAAGTGGCTGTTAAATTAAAGGCCTGCTTTAATTTTTCCAGCTTTTCCTCTGTCAACATCTTATCGGCATTGAACTTCTTCACTGCATATCGCCATTCCAATTTCTTGATAATATCCAAAATTTATTCTCTTTTAATTAAAAAACCATAGTTTAATGGACATGAAAATAACCACAATAATCAGTAATATTTTTACGATTTTGTCCCCTTTGTCCACGGACCATCTGCTGGTCAACCATCCTCCGAGTGTTTGTCCGGAGGCCAAAGTTAAGCCTATTTCCCAATCCAGTTTACCGTTCAACCCGAAAAGTATCAAAGCTGCACTGGTGTACACCACCATGACCACAGCCTTAATGACGTTGGATTTCATCAATGTAAGGTGATTGATAGTTGATAACGCCAATAACACAAAAATACCGGTTCCTGCTTGTATGAAGCCACCGTAAATACCTATAAAGAAAAAGGAGACAATGGCCCAAAATTGTCGTTTTCCCGTAATGATTTCCTCAAAATCGTTAATGCGTATTCTGGGTTGTACAAGCATCACAATAACTATTAGGACCATTACAATGGCCAGTATCTTATTAAAGGCATTCTCATTAATATCTATGGCCAGTTTGGAACCAATTAGAGTACCTACTGTGGCTACTATGGAAAGATACAAAATAAACGGACTGGCTATTGCCTTGCCCTTACTCTTGTAGCCTGCAACATTGGCAATTCCCTGGGTAAGTACGGCTATCCTGTTGGTGCCATTGGCAACACTGGCGGGCAGGCCAAGAAAAATTAGAATGGGCAATGTAAGAAGGGAGCCACCGGCAGCCAAAGTATTGAGCGCACCAACTGCGAGACCTACCAAAGCCAAAAGCACATAATGGTACCATTCTTCCATTAGGCAAAAGTAAGTGCTTGGAAAGAATCTAGCCTAATTTAAATTATGAAATAAAAAATGGATTTTCTTTTAAAAAGAATAAAAAGGTTTCTATATTTGCACCCGCTAAGGAGAAATGGCAGAGTGGTCGAATGCGGCAGTCTTGAAAACTGTTGAGGGTCACACCTCCGGGGGTTCGAATCCCTCTTTCTCCGCTGGGAATTTACCAAATTCCACCAAAAGCCCGTAAACATTATGTTTTCGGGCTTTTTTAATTTTCCAAAATATCAAATAAAACCATAAAATATCATAAAAAAGGTGAGTAAATCGGTGAGTAATTTTGATTTTAAAAATTACTCACCGCGAAAGCTTGTAACTAACTGATATATAGTAATTTCAAGGCATTTTTTTTGTAAAAAATTATTATATTTATAACGCATTTTTTACCAATAAAATTACTCACCGATGAATAGTTCTTTCTCTACCCTATTTTATCCTAAAGGAAACGACGTTGATAAAAATGGCTTAATCCCCTTATATATGAGGATTACCGTTGATGGTAAGCGTTCAGAATTAAGTGTTAAACGCAAAATTAATCCTGAAAAATGGAATTCACAGGCAGGTAAAATGAAGGGTACAACTCATGAAGTCCGAGAATTGAATCGGTTTATGGACCATACAAGAGCTAAGGTGAATATGATTTATGAGCGCCTTATGGAGGAGGGACTGGAAGTTACACCGATACTAATTAAAAATGCTTACCTAGGAAAAAGTAAAACTAGTAAAATGACCTTGGACATTTTCCAAGATCACAATGACAAGATAGCTGCATTGGTAGGCAAAGATTTTGCCCCTGGTACTATAGAGCGTTATTGTACGGCCAAAAAGCATGTAGAAGAATATATTAAAAAGGAGTATAAGGTAGAGGATATTCCAATCAAGAAAGTTGATCACGCCTTTATTGATGGGTTTGAGTATTATTTAAAAACTGAACGCGATTGTTCCCATAATACTGCGGTAAAGTATATTACCAATTTTAAAAAGATAGTCCGGATTGCATTTGCGAATGATTGGATCCAAAAAGATCCTTTCCTTCATTGGAAAGGTAGATTAAAAATTGTAGACCGTGAATTTTTAACCGAATCTGAAATTCAGCAGATGTTGGAAAAAGAAATCAGTAATGCCAGGTTGGATCAAGTAAAGGATATCTTTCTTTTTTCCTGCTTTACGGGATTGGCCTATTCGGACGTCAAAAAGCTTTCCAATGACAACCTAGTTTTGGGAATAGACGGTGAAAATTGGATAAAAATAAAAAGATCCAAAACAGACACCCGCAGCAATATACCCATCCTGCCTTCGGCACAGGCTATTATTGACAAGTATGCCGAGCATCCTGCTATTCTAAATGGAGATAGAATATTACCTGTATTGAGCAATCAAAAAATGAACGCCTATCTTAAAGAGATAGCTGATCTATGTAGCATAAATAAAAATTTAACCTTTCATTTGGCCAGACATACTTTTGCTACCACGGTAACTTTGACCAATGGTGTGTCTATTGAATCTGTAAGTAAGATGTTGGGACATAAATCCTTGAAAACCACCCAACATTATGCCAAAATACTTGATAGAAAGGTAAGCGATGATATGAAAATGTTGAGGAAGAGATTAAAATTTAATAGCTAGATCATAGCTGTAACTTAGAAACATTTTTTTAGTCTCCTATTTTGATAATATATATTGAAATATAAGATCAATCTTTATACTTAAGGGTGTACATTCCTCTAGAGGGATTATCTAAAACCCCTTGCGTCTTTAATAAGGAAATATAGGCCATGATCGTGCTATATTTCATTTTAGGATAATCATTTTTGATGAGTTCTACCAACTGAATTTTTTTAAGGATATCTTGATCCACAAAATAAGACTGTACCTTAAGTTTAAATAAATTATTCAAAATCAATTACTTAATTTAAATCTTAACTAAATTTATAAATATTTATAGAATTATTAGAAATTTATTGTGAGATTTTTAACGCCTTTACCCAAGCAATATAAGTTGTTGTTTAGCGATTGGGGCAATTTTCTTTTTTAATAAGAACATCATGATAACAGTTGGAGGCTATATTTGTTATTCATAAGTTAAGACTTGAAAAATAAGTTTGTATGAACGAATCTATTTTTCAAACTTCAAAAAAAGAGGACGTAGGGGTGCGTCCTCTTTTCTATTTAAAATTGATCATATTGCCAATCTTTAATAGGAACAATAACAATTCGAGACGGATTTTTTTATATACCGTCATCTTCATATACTTTTTGATTGAACCTTATGATGAGCTCCTCCAAAAATCGTGTTTTGCTATCTTTTCTACTTTTTATCTCAGCATATGTTTTATAAATGTTGTCCAAACGAATATTGAACAAGTCCTCAAATGCCGATGCAATACCTTTTATATCCTCCTTGCCATTGTTAACCGCAGAACTGGAATAAAGGGCATATATCAATTCTGTTAGGGCGGCTTTGGAGGCACTCCAAACCAATGCTCTCTTGGGCTTCTCAATTAGTAAAGCTTTGTGTTTCTGTAATTTTAATAGTTTTATAAGTTCTTGGAGGTATAGGATAAACCTATTCATTCCCTTTATTCTTGCCCAGAGCATATCATGAGAAGTAAAGAACTTGGGATCCAGGTAACAGGCTTCTGGTAGGGAGTAAAGGGGAAATACTTGATTGGACCTTGTAAAGTATTGAACGTCCAGGTAGGTAAGTTCTTGTTCCATATAATGGACAAAGTCCCAATTTCTATTGAAGAATTTATTGATGCGCTTAATTTTCTTTTCCAAAAAGTTCAATTGATTTCCAAGACCTATCTTGGGCATCAAGAGTTCACAAGACCTGACTTCGCTAAAATAGACCAAATAGCTTAAGGGCTCAGATTTTACCCTTTTAAAGAAATATATTTCTTCCTCAATGGATTTGAAACCTTTCTTTTCCACTATTAATTTCAGCAAATAAAGGGCATTATTGCTCAGATGAATTCCTTCATTGCTTTTTTTTAGGTCTATCCTTTTACTTGGTAGAATTTCCTCAAGTTTCTCAAAATAGCCATCAATAATGTGCTTGAATCGATTATCCATCCTACTAACTTTTAATGCTATGTTGGTGAAAAGCAATTCAGAAGATTAAGTTCCGGTATATTATATTTTAGTGGGGCTAATTCACTTTTTCAACCGCTGTTTTCAAGCATCCCTACCAATTCCAAATTATAATTGTCCTTGGATTGGACATAGGCAATCTGTGATATGGTCATTGCCCCAAGCTTTCTTTTTTCAAAGGCAGAAGTCATTCCAAATGGTATTTTTTCAAATCCTGTCTCCCCTGCCCTCTTTATGGTCTGGTATAATAGCTGACGATATACTTGATGAACTTTGGCATATTCATAGTCCATTCCAATAAATGCAGGAACATAGGCATTATCAATATTTTTGTAACAAAACATTACTCCTACCACCAGCTCCCTGCCATCCTTGGCAAATGCTGCCTTAAGGCTAAGTATTATAAACTCCCAACCTGGGTGATCGCTCATTATTTTAAATATTTTTTTCGGAAACGGAAAGGTATTGAGGCCTAGATTGTTTTGTCTAACATTTTCCATTAGTTCAAATAAATTGTTATGTTGACTAGGTTCGATTTTATCCGTGACCACTACTTTAAATCTTTCTATATAAGGCTCAATATCTTTTCTAAAATGACTTCTGGAGCGTTTGGATAGGTTTGAAATATAGGTAGTGTTATCTTTCCAGTTGAGATTGGATATTCTGCTGGAGTCCGGCATTGACACTTTTATGAAACCATGATTATGGAAAAACTCATATAGCTTTTCGTCCTTGATAAAATCCCTGAACACTAACATTTTGGCATTGAATTTAAGATCCAACTTTTCCAGTTCGTCAAGTAATTGGTGTAAGGCTTCATGCCATAATGGATGGGAGGTGTCCAAATATAAGTGCTTACCTTCCGTAAACAATGAACCCATCCCAAGAACATGCGAAGTCATGTGGTAGGGATGTTGTTTTCTCATTTCCTCTACTTTCTGGGAGACCGATACCGGAGCCAACATATCGTCCTTCCAAAGGGAGTAGGTAAAAAAAGTGGCCAATATAGGCTTGTCCAATAGGTCTCGAACAATGTAATAATGGAATTTCCAATTTTCCTCCTTTTTCTTGTTTTTTGAAAAAACCGCTTCTAAAAATCGAAGACCTTCCCAATCGAAAATGCCGTATTCCCCTAATAAAGCATCCCACTCATTTTTCTGTATTTTGAAAATACTATTGGCATATTGCACATTGAGTTCAATTTTAGGCTTTGTGTCAATTTTTCCTTTTTCAATTACTGGAAGTTTAAATGCCGATCTTACAGTTTTATCCGTTGTATTGGTGGCTTCTAAGGCACGGGGATAATGATATTGCATGGCTTCCACCAAACCTTTGATTTCTTCCTTTTGATTGTGCCTTGAAATAGTAATGCGAACACCGGTATTTTTTACAGGTACGGCAGGGAATAATCCTAAATTGACAAAATATCCTTCCTTCATCATTCGGTTTACAAAATTATATCCCGTTACCGGCATTCCGGTGCCTATATAGAATACCGGTGAATTGTTCTGTTCGACCAGTGGGAGCTCCGATTGGGAAAGGAGCAAATTAAAATACGCTATACGATCCATAAGATCGGCCTGTAAGGAATAGATTTCGGAAGATAAATGTATATCAGCCGAGGCAATCGCGGCTGCTACTGATGCTGGTTCCAATTGGGCCGAAAAAGTCAAGGGTCCGCCAAAGTTTTTGATTTTTGCGTACATTTTGGCATTGGCACATGTAAATACTGAACCGCTTGCGCCAAATGTCTTACTTAAAGTTCCAAAAAGCAATACCTGTTCCGGTAGCTCCTTTAAAATGTCCAGGACATATCCGGTACCATTCTTCCCTATCCAGCTCATGCCGTGCACATCATCAAAATAAAGGTGTAACTGGGGGTATTTATTGCAAAGCTCCATAAGCTCCATCACTGGAGAAACATCGCCGAACATGGAATATACTCCATCTGCCATGTACCAGATCCTCTTATGTTTAGAAGAAAGTTTTCTAATTTTGTCCTCTAGCATTTCCAGATTATTGTGCCTGATCATATCTATGGGAATGCTCCTGGCTTTTAGAAGTTTTGCGGCACTTTGCACGCTCCAATGAACTTGGTGATCTAGAATTATGGCATCTTGGTCCTCAACGGCACTGGGTATGACTCCCAAATGTCCCAAAGTGCTGTTTTTAGTAATAATAACAGGACTGGAATACATTTCAGTTACCTTGTCCTCCAATGTCTTGTACAAGGGGTGTGAGATATAGGTTTTGGAGAGCGGAAATTGGGTCCCGTACCTATTGATGGCGTCCACAGCTGCTTTTTTTAATCTTGGATCTTGTTCCAAACCGAGGTATCCGGTAGTTCCGAAATGAAATAAATCCTTATCCCCTATTCTTATATGTCTCCCGGTAAACCAATCACCTTCTGCATACAGATGTAATATCCCCTGCTTTTTAGCATCGTTAAATACACTATCTACGGTATCAAGAAAATTATTGGGTTTTATCTTTGCCATTTTCAAGTTGGTTTATGGGTTATTCATTTATCGAACAATCAATTTTAGACCTATAAACTACATAAAATCAAGGTTATAAACCTAGCTAAGGCTATCCGGGAACTATATTAAATCCTTTATAGATCATTAATAATCCCTTACAGATAAGTTCTGAAGCTTTTTATCGATAATCCTACAAAATTTGTATAAAAATTATTACTTTGAGTTGCATTTTTGGAAAGTTACCATGAAAAAAAGTTTCGAAAATGAATATGCTGAGTATGGTATAGATAATGGAATAGTCCGATTTACTTACAAGCAAAATATTGCGATTCAATTGGCCGGTGCCATGGAAATAGTGTCGGATCGTTTAAAACTGCAAAAAGGCAGGGCATATCCTATACTCTGTGATATTCGAGGCATAATAGACATTAATAAAGATGCCAGAAGATTTCTGGCTAACGAAGGCTCGTCGCTTACAATAGCCGTAGCTTTTATTTCCGATAATCCCTTATCCCAAATTTTGACCGATCTATACATGTTGGCCAATATGCCCCCTATTCCCACTAAGGTCGTAAGTAGTGAGTTGGAAGGATTACAATTCCTATCTGACTTCATCGAATGATTGTAGCATCTAAATCTGAACTGAATAGAGTGTCCGTAAATAGTAAGTGCAATTAGGTAAAATAGCCAATATCTATGGAAAATGTAACGTACAATGGCAGGCTTAATAAAGTATTTCAACTCTTGATCGAAATATCAAGGGGTAACTTTTCCTATCGGTTGGAAAGAACGGATAAGCGGGACGAGATGGAGGCACTTACCGCCATAGTGAATATTGTTGCTGAAGAAATAAAGGATTCCTTTTTACATCAGGGGTATGTTAATATGCACGACTCGTATATGCATTTGGTGCAAATGATTTTTTTCTTGGACAAGAACTTCAATATAAGCTATGCAAATAAAGATGTCACCCAATTATTACATTGGGAAAGCAAAGAGCTACTTGATCTACCCTTGGTGAATCTACTTGAAAAAGAATCGGTCATAAAATGGGTCGATTATACAAAATCGCTAAGCTCGGACCATGATTTTGATAGTAATCTGAGGCTTGTATTTAAGACTAAAATGAATTTGCAGCTTCCAGCATATTGTAAGATAGTTGAGCTCCCCGAAGAGAAATATCCTAAAGCCAGGTATATGCTATTGTCAGCGGATATTATAAAAAACACCAAACTTTACGAAAGAAAATTACAATCCAGAATATTAAAACAGATACGACTTCCTAGAGCCAAACATTCTTTGGTTGAAAAGTCATTCTTAAACGTATCCGATTTGGAAACCTTTAGGGCCATAGGAACCTATCTCAAAAACAATCTAGATAAAAATGCCCCATCCCTTCAGGAGTTGGCCCATGAATTTGGCACCAATGAATATAAACTAAAGAAGGGCTTCAAGGAGTTGTTTGGTATGACGGTGTTTCAGTTTCTAAAAAATGAGCGACTTAGAAATGCACATGTTTTGGTTAAAAGTTCCAATGAACCTTTTAAACGCATTGCACGGCAAAATGGATTTAAGAATGCTACCCATTTTTCAAGGGAATTTAAAGCAAGGTATGGGTACACGCCTAGAGACCTAAGGCTCAACTCCTGACCGCAATAAATATTTCAACTAATCCTTTTCAGAACAGTTATTATCCCAGAGAGATAATTCAACCAACTTAATTTTATACCATTCAATATCAAAACGATACAAATAATATGAAATGGTATCAAAAGCAAAGGGAGATAATTGTCGAGGTCACCAGTTTGTTATTCATTATCCTATTTGCTTATGCCGGACTTACCAAACTCCTGGAAGGGCATCTATTCTATGACAACATCAGGAACTCCCCCGTACTTCGGGGCAAGGCCATAGCTTCCCTCGCCTCTTGGGCCGTACCGTTGTCGGAACTGGCCGTTGCCCTGTTATTGATTTTGAAAAAAACCAGATTGAGAGGTCTTTACGGAGCAGCAGTCCTGATGCTCCTATTTACCGGCTACACCGTGGCCATTCTATTTTTTGCCCCCTATAAACCTTGTTCCTGTGGGGGCATTATCTCCCTCTTGTCCTGGGAACAGCATTTGTTGCTCAATCTGATATTGCTCCTATTGGCCTTACTGGCCATATTGCTCTCCCCCAAACATAAAAATAATACATGGAACAAGATCCACCAAGGCCCTTAAATGGCCATAGGATCTAAACATTAAAAGTGAAATAATGAAGATATTTTGTTGCAACAAAAGCAGGAGAAAGACCGAAAACCTGTAGAAAAGAGTAGGCACTTATTATTAATTAAAATTATATTATCATGAAAAAGTTGAAAATAATTTTACCGATGTTGGCATTTGTTTTTGCCATTGGATTGTCTTTTGCGTTCACCATTTTGGATGACGAGGCCAATAACGATTACATTCTAAGGAATGGTCAATGGGAAGCCATTACCGAGGTGGACTGTGGTACAGGAACACAACCTTGTGAAGCAACAGTTGGTGGAGATGGTCCTTTTGAAGTCTATGATGAGCAGAATCTATCTACTCAAAAGAAGGGTAACGGTACACTTATTATTCTGCCCTAGGTAGGGAATGGAGTCAACATTAGCACACAGTGGATTTTTCCACTGTGTGCTTTTGGTTTTAATAGTATATAGTGTAACTATAAGTCCTCACCCATAATAAATTCATATTGATCAAGCTCATCGAAAAATGCAAGCGAAAATTCTACAATATCCGTGAAACTAATAGATTTCATATAGGTTTCCATGTCTTGTGGATCCGTCCAAGGCATATTGTAGCGGTAATGTTCAAAGGTTTTTGACCACCTTTGTTCCGGATTTCCCGATTTGTTGGCGTCATATTTTGCGGACAAACGCTTATACACACGATCAAATAGCTCTTCCTGTACATTGCCCTTCTTTATGTCCGAAAAAATTTGTCGACATTCTTTTTGTACTTTTTTCCATTCCTCAGGTTCACAATCCACTTTTATACCGACTTCATAACGGGACATTTCTTTGTTGTATTGGCCATAGCCTTCTATATGATAAATAGAGTAACCTTTCTCAAAGCGCAAGGCCCAGGCTAACTCCCAAACAAATGCTCCCAACAATTCAGTTTTGATCTGTTTCCTCCAATTTACATTGGCCCCTCTGGCCTTAATGAACATCATGCTATATAGGATATTGTTTCTACTATATTCAGTAGGGATCGGAAATTTCTTAACTATCGGCCCTTTGGGCAGATGGTCCTGGGCAGATGATTTGAAATTACATAGCTTAGGTTCGGATGTATTCGGAAGATTTCCCAAGTATTTTTGTAGTAATGGAAGTATTTTATCTTGGTCAAAACTTCCACTTATCAAAAAAGTAAAATCCCTGGCATTTCCAAAGAGCTCTTGGTAGTTCTTATATGCCTTTTTAAAGTTCGTATTCCTAGTGCCATTAAAATAATGTGTTCCATCCACCAAAGCTGTTGGCCAACCGGCAATAAATTCCTGTATATAGTTATTAAAATCGGTATATGCCAAGTTATACGTGGGGTCGGAATACGATGAATTCACCATTTTCATCCAGTCTAGATTGGCATCCTTATCTTTTCGGGTCCGTGTGTAATATAGGTATACCATTTGCAACAAACTTTCCAGGCCATCGACTATTGTTTCTCCTCTAATGCCTGATTCCTGTGCTTTCACATAAGGTGCAACCCCTTGTACTCCCTTATCGGCAAGAAATCTATTTATTTCAAATTTATCAAATTTACCTACCCCGGCGTTTAAGACAATCCTGGGTGCACTAATAGCGGAATAGTATTCCTCTTCCGGCAAACAGGATGCTCCAACGGCACTGAACCCATGCAGCTTAACCTTATCTTCCTTTACATCGGAGGATGGGGCATTGGGCAGTAGTACTACCCTTACCCCGTTGTCCAATATGAACTCAGAGGCTCCGGATTCTGTTTTACCTTTAAACGTATATCCTTTTTCCCTTAGTTCGGCAATCTTGTTGTTATTGATCAATTTTGATGGAATCGCTGGTGGGATATATGGTCCCTTAGGAGTTTTGATTGCCTTATTGATCCATGAACGCACATCTTCTTCTGGGCAGGACAACATTTTGTTGCCCATAGGGGCTATTATCCCAATATCCTGTGGCATTCCATAAAAAAGTTTTGCTGCCTGATCGTTAAAATCATCTAAAGACAGTTTACTAAGCCACTGTTCCGCAGAAGAAAGTTTATTGGAAGGTAAGGGCTCTTGCAATGTATAGTGATCCCAAATTTCCTTGATCCAATAATTCGCCAAGTAAGGGGGTTCAACGGACAACTTTTTAAGTTGCCTGGCCTTCTCCCTTTCCCATTCCAAACTAGTGGCACCAAATTTTTGAAACTGGCCAACGATTTCCATGGTACTCGATATGGCTTCCCTTTCCTTTCCATTTTCTGTAATGATATTTACCATGCAAGTGGAGGGTACACTTTTATATTCTTTTGGGTCCCAAGCCAATGCTCTTAAGCCATTATTGTAATTATTGTTCAAGTCTTCAAATCGACTATTCATAATTCCAACGATCGATTTCCACAATAATTTCTTCGTAGTTTCTTCAAATTTGGTTGTGCTTGACCCATCCGGTCTATCCCGGTAAAACAATTGGAATTCCGTTTTTTCCTTAGTTTCTGCATCAATAGAATCCGGCTCTAACCCCACTACAGCAAACTGGGGAGGACTGTTAAGATAAAGGGAATCGCAGTTGGGAGACTTTCTGGGATTATTGGAAGGCCTAATATCTACAAACACTTCCCTTATCAATTCTTCAAGGCCAACCACGTTCTCTATATTGCCTATTACACAAACAGCCATTAAATCAGGTCTATACCAATCCATGTAAAAACGCCTAAGGGCCTCTGGGGGAAACGTTGCCATGTGCTCAAAATAGTTGCTTTCATCTCTTTTACAAGGAAATAACTTGGCATATAGTGCTGATTTTGCAAAAACTTCATTTAAGTTAGGTTCGGCCCGGATAATAATTTCCTGCTTCAGTGCACCTCTTTCCGAATCTATATCCTTCCCATCCAACTTTAGACCAGTAGCGATATCCCTGAACCATAACAATCCCGTCTCCAATGATTTTTTGTTGGCTGGATTGGCATTGAATACATAGTTCACAGATTTATCCCCGGCATTTGCATAAAAGTCACGGCCTATGGCATCCATTCCTATTTCCTTCAAAAGTTTGGTTTCGTTGGCAATACCCAAAGGAAAATGCTCACTCCCTTTAAAAGCCATGTGTTCCAGGAAATGGGATAGGTGCAACTGATCACCATCCTCACATTCATAACCGGCCTTGACGTAAAACCGTAAATAGGTCTTGGCCTGGGGTTCTTCCAAGGATTTTATATAGTATGTGAATCCATTGGGTAATTTACCCTGCCTAATGCTATTATCTATAGACGAATCATCAATTTTATTTGGTATGTAGGATTGCGCCTTGGCGGTACTCAAGGAGTGAAGAACCATTGTAAGGAGAAAAACGAACTTTAATTTTACGTTCATCATTTTGCAAACTTTTAATAGCCAGGGTTCTGCCCAAGGTTAGCATTTTTTAAACGTTCCTGTTCAGGAATGGGATACAACATATCCGGCTCCTGCCACAATGGCTTTCTGGGAGATAATACTTGAGATGCCATTCCGGTCCGTTTCAGATCCAACCAACGATGCCCCCATTCCGTAAACAGTTCATTTCTTCGCTCGCTTATTATCAATTGCAAAAGAGTCTCTTTATTTAAGGATGGATCCGTTTCTAAAATGGTCGCAATGTTTGCACGATTTAGTATGGTGTTGAGATCGGCGATTGCACCGGGCAGATTGTCCATCATTGCCCTGGCCTCCGCCCTTATTAAATATTGTTCGGCCAACCGAAACACCATAGAATATTCCGTTAGATTGTTGGTGCTGTTTCTATCCTTGTATTTATAAGGATAGTATGCATTGATCCCTTCATGTAAGTTTATCCAGTGGGTCAGTCGTTTGTCCTGGGATTCAAATGACCCCACCAAATCATCGTTCAGTTTTAATAATGATGCCGAAGGAGATGTTGGGTGGATTATAAATATAGACCCTTCATTCGTCTGTGTTGAAGAATCCCCGTTGCCCACAGGGGACAATTGCCAAATTGCTTCCTTGCTATTGGCCAGGAAGACCTCATCCAAATTCTCCAATATTTCATACCTAGCAGTTTCAGCAATTACCTGACTGCTCCAATTTTCGGCCTCTGCCCAATTTTGTTGATATAGGTTTATCCTGGACATTAGGGCCATAGCGGCAAAACGATTTATATATGTTCTTTCCCCCTCTTCGTATTCGTCTCCCAAAACCCCTATGGCCTCTTGAAGATCCTTGACCATCAGCCTATATACCTCCTCTTCCGTATTTTGGGAGGCTCGGGCATTTATTTGATACTCTGTGGATAACAGTAGTGGTACAGGGCCATAAAGGTTCACCAAATAGAAATAGGAGAAGGCCCTGACAAACTTTGCCTCACCTACCAACTGTAAACGGATTTCCTCGGTCAGATCTTTGGAATTTTCCAAGCCTTCCAACAGTGAGTTGGTCATATAAATAATATTGTAGGCACTGGACCAAACCTCCAGGTTTCTTGTGTTGGATGGCATTATTTCATTCTCTTCAAACTCTGTATAGGTTAAATTGGTCGTACTTAAACCGCTACATTCATCTGCGGACAAACTTGCCAAGGCCGTAACACTATTTTGCCATCCACCGCTAAAAGAGGCACGGACCAGCTCATTATAAACGCCCTTCATAGCGCTTATGGCCGTTGCATCGTTGTTAAAAACTACCTCGCTGACTATTTTTAGGTCAGGAGACTCCAGTTCAACGAATTCTTCACAGGAGGCAAAATGGCAAAAGAAAATGATCACCATGAATTGCTTGATATATACTTGTGTTTTCATAGGGTTTATTTTAGAAATTCAGTTTTATTCCACAGGTGATCGTGCGCAGTGCGGAAAACTGTGTTCCGCCAATTGGCATTTCAGGATCCAGACCACCATAATTGCTGATCGTTATTAGGTTCTGTCCGTTCACAAAAAGTTGGCAAGCACTGAGTCCAACTTCTTTTATGATATTAGATGGTAGATCATATCCAACGGAAAGGGTCTTTAAGCGAATAAAGGAGGCGTCCGTATAGGGAAAGGAGGAATTCTGAGCATTGGAATAGGCAATCAACGCCTGTATGGATCGGGAAACTTTTTGAAATTTGCTTCCTTCTTCCAAGGCCTCCACCACCTCCTGCCGCTGCATACTTAGGTTTCCTGCATTGAACATATGAAGGCTTCCTTCCTGCTTAACAAATTCCCATAAGAAATTAAGGTAAAAATTTTTGAAGCTCAAACTGTTGTTTATACCTCCAAAATATTGTCGCCCCAAATCCTTTATAACAACACGGTCTTTATAATCCAACCTATTGTCCCCATTAATATCTGCCATCTTATAAAATCCGGTTTGTGGATCCAGACCATCGTATTGGTACAATAGTGCAATGTTCAACGGCTGGCCTACCCTATACGTATTTGCGTGAGAGGATTGTTCAATATCGGGATAGCTTAAAAGTTTGTTCTCGGGGAAACTTATATTTAGAGAAGTCTGCCAACGTATTGCCTTGTTCTTTATGTTCAAAGTGGTAAGTCCTACCTCCCATCCGGTGTTCTGGACTGTGGCCGGCAGGTTGGCCTGTACGGAATTAAAGCCCGTCATTGCAGGCAAAGGATATCCTACCAATTGGTTGGAGGACCTGTTGCGGTACCAATTAATTGCTAAATTGATCCTATCCCTTAGAAATCCAAGATCAAGGGCCGCTTCCAATTTCTTGTTCTCTTCCCAAGAATAATCGGTATTCGCCAATTGGGTAGGATAAAGACCTCCAGGACCCGGTGTGGGTTCGTAAGTGTCCAGATATCCGTAGTCCCCTATTTGGTCATTTCCTGTAATACCGTAACTTCCCCGTAGTTTCCCAAAACTCAAAAATGAGGCCTTTCCCTTTTGTGAATTGTAATCGGTAAATATCCATGCCCCTCCTATGGCACCAAAATTGGCAAAACGCTTGCCGGGACCAAATCGGGAGGAACCATCCCTTCTTCCAGTGAAATTCAGGTAATATTTTTGGTTCCAGTTAAGTCCCAGGCGAGCAAAGATTGCATTGTATCTATAGTCTATATTTTCATTGGCCCTAACAGTAACCGCACTGGCGGCCCTGAGATTGCCTATTTGGCTTTCGGATACATAATCCGTTGCATTTATGGATAACATATTGTTGGTACTTTGCTGAAAGGTGGTACCCAACAAGATGTCGATTTTGCCACCCAAAAAGTTGTTGCCATATATTAATTGAGGTTCTATGATCCAAGATTTTCTATTGAACTGAAGGTGCTCGGATTGGTGTTCAATAAAACTCCAGGCAGGGTTATAGGATCTTTTGGGGTATTTTACCACTTCCCTACTTTCAAAGTCAGTGTATCCTAAATTGGCCTTAAGACTGAGGCCTTTTGCAAGCTGATAGGTGATGCCCATATTGCCCACCAGGTGATTGGACAATGTTTCGCTTGAATTGTGAAAGCCCATCAAGGGGTTGTTCTGTCCAACATCGCTCCATTCTTCCCAATGAAGACTGCCATCTTGGTTAAAAATAGGTGGGGCATTGGGAGGTAGACTCAACCCTCTAGTGGTCAAATTAACACTACCTACCAAATCATTGGTATCCACACCATAATTAACGGATAGATTGATGCCCAGTTTTTGATTTTCGGACAAGTGGTTCAAATTAAGGGCTGTGGTAACCTTGTTGTATTTGAAATCGCCCGGGAAGACAGTACCTTGGTTATGATAGGATCCTCTCAGACTATAGTTGGTAGAAGCATTTCCGCCGGAAAAGGACAAATTAAGATCGGTAACCGGTGAAACCCCTCCAAAAAAGACATCCTGCCAGTCCGTTTGGCGGTTTTGGTCCCATACCACCAAATCGTATGCATTGAAAGGTGTAGGTTCCAAGCCATCATTTTCGAAGGCTGAATTTCTGACCTTCAAATATTCCTGGGTATCCAAAACTTTAACTCTATTGGGGACCGTTGACATTCCGGAATACGCCTGGGCCTCTATTTTGGTCCCCGTTTGATTCCCTTTTTTAGTGGTGATCAGGATTACCCCATTGGCTCCCCGAGAACCATAGATGGCAGTAGCATCTGCATCTTTCAGGACCTCTATACTCTGTATATTGGAAAGGTTCAACATATTCAGGGGATCGGCTCCAGGTCCAAAATTGCCGATCAATGAATTGCTCCCAATAGGAGTAGAAATAATGGGTACACCGTCAATAATATATAAGGGTAGGTTCCCTTCTGCACGGAGACTGTTGGTCCCCCTTATGCGAATAGTGGATGCCATACCCGGTAAGTTTCCATTGGGTACCACCTCTACCCCTGCCATGCGGCCCTGCAGGGCTTCTAACGGACTAATAATAGGCTGTAGCTCTATTTCCTTGGCGGTGACCCTACTGATGCTCCCGGTGCGTTCCTTTTCCTTTACGGTATAATAGCCGGCATTTACTTCCACCTCCTGTAGTTCGGTGACCTCGGACAATAGTTGCACGTCCAGTGTAGTACGGCCCAATACGGAGAGTTCCCTGCTGTGGTGGCCCAGATAGGAAAAGACCAGGATGTCCTTGTTGTTTACCATAAGGGAATAGTTCCCGTTTGGATCGGTAAAAGTACCGGTATTAGTACCCTTGATAAGTACATGTACCCCGGGCATGGGACCGTAGCTGTCGGTAACGGTACCGGAGATCTGGTGCTGTTGTTGGGTATCAAGGTTGGAAAAAGAATTAAAACAATGCCCATGGGGGAAATGGGCAAAGTAAGGTGGGGGAACAAGAAAGCAGATATATAGTAAACATAGGCGTATAAAGCCCCTGTACTCAAGATTATTTTTCATAATTTTGAAGATTAGATGAAACTTAGTTTTATTTATGAATTCGTTTAGACTTTTTGGATTGAAGCGAAAATCTGTCATTTTTTGCCCTATTGAAGGCTTTTTTGAGTTGCATAGCAGGGCTACGGAAGGAAAAAAAGACAAAAAGTGGGTGAAAAAGGGCGATTTTTTAGCCAATTGAAAAATTCCAAATGAATTCTTTGTCAAGGCCTTCCAAACTAGTCGGTCAAACAGGGTTTGGGAGGCTATTTTTGTATATGTTCTATGTCATAGGCAATAAGGATCTATTAGTTGGTATTGCTGTTTGGTGTGCAAGATTATGGCTGCCCTATCGGCATACCTCAGCTAGCTCACTTTTATGGCTACTCCCCTAGCCTGTCAACAATGCTATATTATAGCACAGCTGAATCAGCAAAGGGCTGGCCTTAAATGATGTTAGGCTGCTTGGTCGTTATTTGGCCGGATGCCAAGAAATGTGTGGATCGTGATTATGGGATAAAAGGATTTTCGAGTTCCGGAAAAAAGGGTACAACACAAATCCCATAATTGATGAACCGGTTTACTTTTTCTAACCAGTTCTGTGCAAACCTATATTGGGTTCTTGGGCTTTTTGGTAAAGAGAATGTCGTACGCGGTATGCTGCAAAAGAACGGTAAGTTGCCCAGTGGCTGTTTTACCATTTAAGTTACATAAGGTGTGTTTCATAGCTCTTTTAGCCTTTTGGTTACTGCTTGCAAAACTTCTGAGTAAAACAACGCTCAGATAAAGTGGATTGAATCTCACTTTAAGGTCTATATACTGGTGTAGTACACTTTGATAAGAAAACCCACGCCCCGGGTCATGGGCATCTTGCTTATCATCCCGTGCATTAAGTTACCAGTTTTTAGACCGGGAATCCAAGCGACTGCTTCTAGACTAATTCAAACAAAGAAGAATCGCAAACATATGTTAATGAGACAAATATAATAAAAAAACAACAAAGGATACTTATAAGTATCCTAAATTTTAACTCTAATGAAGGAATTTTATCCTAATGAAGAATTTTGACCTTAAGAATGAAAAAAGGGCTTTAGGATATAGAATTGCTGAACTTAGAAAAACAGTACTCAACCCTAAAACAGGAAAACCTATTTCTCAAGAGGAATTAGGTTTTAGGACTGGTCACGCTAAAAAGACAATTGGTGAACTTGAAAGAGGGAATACTAACCCAAGGTATGAGACCTTACTAATGATTTCAAAAGAACTTAATGTTACAATCAATCAGCTTTTTGATTTTGATATGAAAGAGTACATTAAATTATCTAAATAGTAACGTAAGAGAACTGGACTTGTGCTTTTCATTGAAGCCGTTGTTTGCGGTTTGTATTTTTATTTGTTAATGCTGTCAATTCCATTTTTATTATGGTCGTTTAACGTTCTGAATATTGAGTCTGCTAGACGTGTTCCAGTACCAACAAGTTTTGAGAGAACTCTTAATTGTTCCCTACACGCAACATTGTCCGTTGGGTGAGGATAATTAATACTATGATCAATTTCACCCCAAATCTCTTCAAAAAGTGTCCTTACTTGTATTTCACAACAAATCGGATTTGGATTGTTATTGTTTGGTTTAATTAGATAATGTACACTTGTGTAAAATGTAGATCTTATTTCTGTTGTGATTTTTAGGTCGTCATACATTTTTTTGGATTCAGGGTCCCACGTCATTGCTTTGGGTTCTTCTACAAAAGTCCAATCACCTTGTTCAATGTATTTCAGAATTTCATTATGAATTATGGGAAACTGGTCTTGATATAAATGCAAAACTCTTATACCTATTAAATCAGTAATTTTTCCGAATAAGTTGTCGTTAGATATTTGGACACCATCTCTTAATTTGCGTTCTATTTTGTCTTTTAAATGGTCTGGGTCTTTAAGCCTTGTCTTTATAGAATGAATTATAGGAAATGGCTTTTGAGTCAATTTAGGGTGTTTTGAAAAAAAAAGCTTCAACAGAAGCTTGAAACTGAATCAATCTATGTTGATTGTCTTTGTAAAACTCTACAACAGAATTTATTTCGTCTACGTTCTCACTCATAACGAATTTATTCTTATTAATAATTCGTTTGTGAATGTTCTATAATTTACACCAATCTCAGCCAATCGACCATTGTTTCCTCTATTATATTCAAATCCATTTTGATTTAGAAATGCCAAGTATTCAGGATTGGTTCTTTGTAAGCCTGCATAAACTTCAGGAACTTTCCACATAGGACATTTTAATGCTTGAGCCATTGCAGGAAATGTGTTGTGGGAGTGAATAATTGAGCTACCGCCAATAGGACTTGCAATTAAATCATTTGAAACACTTGTCCGATTACTCTCCTGAATATATTCAACAATAGTTTCTGGAATTTGAGTAACGTATTGGTAATGGGCTTGAGCCAAATTATATTCATTGAATGGCTCGTTATCTCTCGTATACCTTTTGGCGTTGTATATTGTATAACCAAGAAACTGAACGAAATTAGAAGGAAATTTTGAGCGTTTTTCTTCTGAAATCAATGTGTAAATAGAAATAAATTCTCTTTGCCACAATTGTAATGCGTTACCAATATTTCTAATTCCATATAAACTAAACATATCAGGTTGTGCTGGTATAAAGAAACCGTCAACAGTGGACATAATAACTTTATTCAAAATGCCCAAACTTGGTGACGTGTCAATTAAGACGTAGTCATAATTGTTTATTTCGGCATAACGTTGACATATGTTTCTAATGTTTGTAATTGTACGAATAGATAAATTGTCGCCTTGGTAAACACCACTCCATCTTTCAGCAATTTTGTTTTCGTATTTGTGCAAAGACAATCTGCCCGGTAAAATGTCAATATTGTTGCCTAATGAAAAAACTGGTGGAAGATTTGTCGGTTCGCTAATACCATCCTCGGCCGGCTTTAGGATAAAGTGAATACTTCTTGGTGAATTTATAATGTCAGGATTTTGATTGAAAGCACTTTCAAAATCATCAATGTAACTATCTTCTTGTGCCCAAATTTTATGAAGTGTTTCTTCCATCATTGCACAAATTGTCAAGTTACATTGTGGGTCAAGGTCAACCATAAGAACTCTTTGTCCAAGTTCTGCTAACGCGTTTCCTAAATGATAAGTTAAGGTTGATTTTCCTACACCGCCCTTGTTGTTAAAAACTGAAATTATTTTCATTTTATAAAAGTACTATTTCTTTATGGATTGCCTGTTTTAAAATAATAGCCAATAATTGGATATGGTTATTGATTATATTTCTCTTATAGGCCTATTTTAGTAAATCTTTTTGTTGGGCTGGTTGTTTTTTATGGGCTTATAAACCTTACTTACACTACCCTATTTTTTAGCCCAGACATAAATTGACTTATCCAATTTTTCTCATAAAGAAAAAGAAATATTTAAAAGTAAGTTGCGGGAAACCGCAAAGGGAAACAGCACATAACATATTGGGTGCAGGAGCGACAAAAAATAAAACCTTGAAATTGAGGTCCATATAATTATCCGGATGGGCTAGTGCTTTTCATTGGATAGGTTGTTACCTGCTGGCTTTATCTCTTAAATTTTCTGAAGGAATAATTTAAAATAAACATTAAGTTAATTGGACAAGACTAATGAATTTCGGGACACATTGTTGTATGTCGATTTTATTTTTGAACTTGCAACAAAAAACGGGACAAAAAGTTAAGCTACATTTTTAAATTGCATTATTTGTTCAAATTCTAGTATTGTGCGGTTACCCAGAGCTGAATGTCTTCTGTTTCGGTTATACCAGGTTTCTATCCACTCGAACACAGATATAGCGGCCTGTTCTTTTCTCTTATAACGGGTCCTGTATATGAGTTCTACCTTTATGGATTTAAAGAAGCTTTCCGCAACGGCATTGTCCCAACAGTTCCCTTTCCTGCTCATACTCTGCTGAACTCCTTCATAACTGCCCAATAGGTTTCTAAAGGCATTGCAGGCATATTGTACGCCCCTATCCGAATGGAATATCAATTTTCCCGAAAGCGGTCTGTTTTTAACAGCCATTCTCCATGCGGCCATACAAGTGTTTGCGGCACTCAGATCGCTACTGAGTGACCAACCTATGACCTTACGGTCGAAAAGGTCAATAATTATCGTTAAGTAAAGCCATCCCCTCCCGGTCTTTATGTAGGTGATGTCCGATACCCAGGCCCGGGCTTTAGCTTGCGCTGAAAAGTTTCTGTCCAATTTATTTTCTGCTACCGGATATTTGTGTTTGGAATCGGTGGTGACCACAAACTTTTTAGCATGCACGGCCCGTATACCTTTTTGTTTCATCAGCCGGGCCACCCGTGGCCTGGACACATCGAATCCTTGGGCCCTGAGCTCATCGGTTATCCGCGGGCTTACGTAGGTCGCCTTACTTTTCTGGTGTATCCGCCCAATTTGAAAAAGTAGCATCCGGTTCTCATTGTCCCGGTCGCAAGGAAGCATTCTTTGACTTCTGTAAAACCCACTTTTGCTCACTTTAAAAACTTTGCACATCTTCCCAACAGGAAATTCCAATCGGTGGTCCTTCATGAATTTGTAGATTTCCTGTCGCTCGCGGAGAAGATGCCTATCGCCTTTTTTAAGATATCCCGCTCCATGGTTACATCGGCGAGCTCCCTTTTTAACCTGGCAACTTCTTTTGCTTCCGGGGTGAGCTGTTTATTCCCGTTGCCACTAAAGGACAGGGAAGGATCATGGGCAAACTCTCGTCTCCAGCGATAGAGAAGTTCCGATCTGACACCCAGTTCACGGGCAATATCGTTCACATTGCCACGAACGTGGCTCAATTCCACCGCCTTTTGTTTAAATTCTTTACTGTAGATTCTTCTGTTTTCTTTCATCGTTTTACCAAGTTAAGGATTTTTCAATATTGCCCTTAACTAAGTGTCCCAACAAATGTAGCAAGACCATTTATTCATTTCGCTTTTAGCGTTGGCGAGAAAGCTCTTTGCAACCGCACGTAGGAGGATTGCAATGTGCTTGAACTTGCGTTGGCTTATTCTATTCGTTATTAATTTTTGTGTTTAAAATTTTCAACCTGTTCCATTACCTGATCGAACACCTCATCGTTATGTTGGGGTGGGTAACCATTTTTATGTAAGCAGAAGAATATTTTTTGATTCAAGTCTGCTCTCACATTACTATTGTTGAGCCAATCTGTAAACGAAGATTGCATATCAATTAGCTCTTTAATTTTCTGAGCCAAGAGTTTACATTTTTCGTTTATAATTAAGCTACCAACTTTTTTATCCTCACCGAACTCAAAGTTATATTTGTCGCGCAGATGCATAAGAATATCGTAAAAAGCTTTTTCCTCAAAAGTTAAACCTAATTTTCTAAAGCTATCTTTATCTTCTCCTAATTTCGACATTATTTCTAAAGCCTGTTGGGTAGCATATCTGATAATAGAATCTACCGCCTCTGCCTGTGTAGAAGTGGCTTCTTCAGAAGATAAACTTGCTCTTCTATTATGATATTCTTCAAGCGTTCTATTTAGTAGCTCTTCATACTTTTCTGCGGCTATCTTATTTGTGTCTTCGTATTCTTTTATAGACTTACGAAGCATCTTAATTAAAACTTCAAGTTTTGTGGCTGGTAGTTTTATGTTGTTTAATTGCTCGACAAACTCAGGGCTAAATATGTTCTCTTCAACATCAGTATCTAGAATATTTACTACTGAATTACATTTCAAGGCTTCGGCAACCATTTTTTCCACCGCAAGGTTCATACTTTCAGTATCGTGTCTATCTCCTGATGTTTTTCTGATATACGAAGCTACTGCCATAAAACACTGCGATAAGGAAAGTTGCTCATTTGTAAGCACATTTGATGGTTGGCAAATATCATAAGCTGTCCTTAATCGTTTGATGTGAGCCATAAAAAATGTCTTTACACTAACTTTTTTTGGTTTGTCTTTTTCGTTGCTAAGATTTAGTTGTTCAGTAAGTGTTATTATATAGTCCGCTGCAGAAGACAAACATTCCAATCTCTCCAATGGTGTTGTATTGGAATCTGTAAATGGCGTTATATCAAAATCAGTAAAGACATCGCTAATTATTTTTAACTCAATAATTAGAGCCTCCAAAGCTTGTTGAACATCATCTTCACTGGGGCCAAATGAATCGCCTCCAAACTTACGCATAGCCTTCATCATATTTTCACGAATACCGATGTAGTCAATTACATATCCAAACTCTTTACCTTCGTATTTGCGATTTACACGACTTATGGTTTGAATAAGCGTCTGTTTTTGAAGTGGCTTATCATTATAAAGATACGTTAAACTTGGAACGTCAAATCCAGTAATCCACATATCTACAACTATAACAATACGGAAGTTTGAATGCTCCATTTTAAAGGCGTCATCTAGCTTTTTAATTCTAGATTTATCACCTATGTATTTATACATATCCGCTATGTCATTTGGACCACGAGTAGCCACCATTGCAATGGTAGGCATTTTCGGAAGTTTCTTAAGGTCTTCCTTTGTTAACTTGCTGTCGTTTGGTGATTTCTTCTCTTCAAACCATTCAGGGTTTTGTACTCTAAACTTTTGTAATAAGCGGTAGGCAATTTTACGTTTGCTACATACAATCATTGCTTTTTGTACAACATCAACTTTGTTTTCGCAAGCATTGGAGTAATGTATTATAATATCTTTAGCTAAACGTTCTAAACGTTCGTCATCGCCAAGAATTACTTCCATAGCACTCATTGCTTTTTTACTTGCTGCCACATCATCTTCGGTAGCACCTTCATCAGCACACTGTTTATAATACGCATCTATCTGTTTTACTTTTTGACTATCGAGGGTAACATTTGCAATGCGAGGAATGTATTTCAACGCAACAGTAATATCATCGTCAACAGATTGTTGCATTGTATAACTATCTACTACCTCACCAAAAACTTGAATTGTTTCTTCTATTGGTGTGCCTGTGAAACCGACAAATGTTGCATTGGGGAATGCAATACGTAGATGCTCTGCATAAGGCTTTGTAACGAATGCACCTAAAGACGTGTCTTTTTTGCCAGGGGTGTTTATTAAATTATTTTCTGCAATTTCTGCTTTAGTTTCTGGTTTTTTATCCTTTATTTTTAGTTGCTTATTCAGTTTTACTTGTGTACGATGTGCCTCATCGGAAAAGCAAATAATGTTTTTACGTGTATTTAATTCGCCTATTTCTTCACAAAACTTTTGGATAGTACAAATAAGGAATCCACCTGACTTTCTAATGGACATTTCTGTTTTTAGGTCTTGTCTGTCGGCAATTATTTTAGCAGCTCCCAAGGATAAAAACTCTTCTGAACGCAGAAACAATTTACCTGCTTGTGTTTGTAAGTCGTCTCTATCCACAATCATTACTATAGTTGGTGACCCAAGTTCACTGCAGCGTAAGGATAACTGACGCGCCAAAAACATCATTGTATAGGTTTTACCGCAGCCAGTTGCCCCAAAGTATGTACCACCTTTACGGCTATTTGCTAAATGTGCTTCAAGTACGCTTTCCCTTAACATACGGGTAGCAAAAAACTGAGGATAACGACATACTATCTCTTCTTCTTTGTCTGAGTTTTTGTCGGGAAAGTAAACATAGTCACGAATAACTTCTAAAAAGCGATTAGGTTCATACACACCAGCCACTATGGTTTTTATTTGGTCTATCCCTTTTTTGGCTGATTCATCTTCATTATTTACTTTTTTCCAAGCATAATAGTGATTGTATGGTGTGTAGGTAGTACCTAGTTTGGTATTGTTAACAGTTGCATCACTTATGCACGATAGTGGGCAATAACGCAATAGGTGCGGAATATCTCTTTTGTATCGGTTATGAATTTGCTCATAAGCACTAAAAATAGTTGCATTGGCATCTGTTGGGTTTTTAAGTTCAAAAATGCATACAGGAATACCGTTGATAAAAAGTAATACATCGGGTATACGAACTTCGGCTTTTAAGCCATAACCAACTTCAAATTGATTGACACAACTATAAATATTATTTGTGTTACCAAATTCAAAATCTAGATATTCTATATCGAATATTTTACCATCGCTATTACGCGTATAACGATAACCATCACGAATAAGATGAAAAGTGTTACGAAGCAACTCAAAATGGGTTTGACCACTGGTGAAACGCAAGTGGTTTGTAATCTCTTCAATATCGGAATCGGTTAAATCATCGTACCTCTTTTTGAGATAGGTGCTTAAATCATTGCTTAATAAAACTTCCCGATTGTTACGAGCAATATTGCCACCATAAGCATATATCCATCCTTGTTGCTCTAATAAATCAATAAGAGCTTCTTCGTAATCGCTTTCGAAAAACTTTCCTTTCATATTGTATTAGTTCAAATTAGTGTCTTTAGTAATTTCTATGGCATCAAAGTCCAAGAACTTTGCGTTCCTATTCTTTAATGATTTGCTGAAAGATTCCACAACATCTTGAAGAATTAAACGGTAGTTGAGGCGTTGACACATATTAAAAATCTGTTTTATTAGCAACTTTCCAAGACCCTTATGTTTAAGTTCTATTGGTATCATGATATTTGTGAGGTAAACAATTTTTTCTTCACGATAAGGAAGCAATTTAATGAATGATTTTGCTACAATTTCGGATTCAGAACAATGAAGAAAAAAGTCTTCTATTAATTTGTCAATAGACCATTTATTTATAAAATCACTAACTTCTTTTTCGAGAAATTTATGAATAAAGTATTCTTCTGGTATAGGCTCACCTAAATAGAGCATTTCTTCAACTTTATCAAAAATATATTTATGTCCATTATCGAAAATGAAATTTAGACATTCATTTCCATCATCAACAAACTCTCGAACGTAAAACCCTTGTTCTCTTTGTCCCATAACCTCATCATCAGACATTGTAAACAAGATGTTTTTAGCATTAAGTGCTTTGTCTTTTTCAAATTGCTCTAAGTTCGTCATAAGTTACCCGTTTATTGCTTTTTGCACTAATGCTGGACATAGTGTTTTCATTTTTTTACGAGCCTTGTTGGCTATTTTCTTAGCTTCTTCGGCACAGTTGTAGAGGTTAACTATAGATTGTTGCACTTCTGGTGGTGGTAATGGAATACGCACTCTACATAATTCAATCCAATCAAAAGTCTCTCGTGCACTGCCCCAAGAGTTGAAACGAGAATATCGGTCAAATTCATCTTTGCTTATTAATAAGAACAGAAATTCAGGTAGTAATTCTTTTGCATTTTTAGACCTAAAAACCTTGTATGAAGACGATACAATATATGTTTTGTCAGAATCATTAATTGCTAAGGATATTTTACCGCCATTACGAGATGTTACAGTTACATAACTAAAATCATTTGGCTTTAGAAGTTTATAAGGTGATAGAGAAACATCTTTCATATCTGCCTTAGTCGGTATAAGTTTCTTTAAAATACTAATACCTTTAACATCGTCAAGTGTACATTTACCATCTGAATTTCTTTCGTCTAACTCTTCAATATACTCACCAAGCTCAACTTCAGGATACTTTTTTTTGCAATCGACAATATAGGCTTGACAAGCTTGGGTAAGTGGCTCTATTAAAGCTTCATTCTGTTCTGCTAATGCTTTTAGGCCATTGTAAGTATTGACTAATTCTTGTTGTGTATCTATATCGGGTAGTGGGATTTGAATTTCGCTCATTTCAAAGAAGTTAAACTCAGGTCGTTGACTTCCAAAATTCAGGTAATCTATTAATCTTAGAAATTCTTTTCGTTTAAAGTAGATAAAAAGAAATTCTGGCAACAGCTTTTCTCGACCAAGGTCATTGAGATGAAAAACTACATAAAGATGTGATACAATACATAAGCCATCTGTTCTATATGCCAATGAACCTATATTAAGACGAGATGGATTGTATACAAAGTATCCATTTTGTACAACTTTATATGGCTTAAGATTTATACCTACAGTATTCGCTTTGGGAGAGCAAAATTCTCCGCTGCTATTTACACCTTCGATTAGCTCAACACCATATTTCAAATCCCTATTATTAACCATACTTCGGTCAATATAGTCACCTAATCTTACCCAGCGGAAATTATTACTCACATTCATACCCCAACTGTTTTAGTGCGTTACGAAGTGTTTTATCATTCTTTTCTTGACGTTTTAATAAATCAGAAACAGTGGATGCTGTTTCGGTGAGCACTTCATTATAGTTAATTTTAGAGTCACTGTCAACAAATTCAATATATCGGCTTGGTACAAGGGAGTAGTTCTTTTCTTCAAATTCTTTTAGCCCAACAGAGCGGTATTGTTCTGGTTCTGTATAGTTTGTGCCGTCTGTTCCCTCGCTTTGCCAGTTAAAATAGATTTCGGCAGCTCGTTTAATTTGGTCGGCTTTTAGCTCTATCTTCTTTTTTTGTTCTCCTTTAATTGGGTTATCAGTCCATTGGCGTAAATCCATAAACAGTATCTCTTTTTCACGGTTACGCAATTTACGATCATGCCAAGTGCCACCTTTTTTATTTTCATTTAGTATCCACAAGGTTACCGATATGTCGGTAGTGTAAAACAGCTCACGCGGCAATACCACGATAGCTTCTATTTTGTCATTTTCAATGAGTTTTTTACGAATTGCAATAGCATCATCATCACCCAAAGCACCATTAGCCAATAGGAACCCAGCAATACCTTTACCTGCTTTTAATTTTGAGAGTATATGCAATATCCAAGCATAGTTTGCATTTCCTGCAGGTGGTGTGGCATAGTCTGCCCAACGATTATCATTGCTTAACGAGATATCATACCACTTTTTTAAATTAAATGGCGGATTTGCCATAATAAAATCAAAACTTAAACCTTTATGTAGGTCATTGGTAAATGTATCGGCATTTTGCTCACCAAGATGGTGTGAGATACCACGCATAGCTAGGTTCATTTTTGCAAGACGATACGTTGCAGGGTCTCGTTCTTGTCCATAAACGTTTACTTTTTCGATGTCGCCTTGCTTTGCTTCTACATACTTTGCACACTGAATAAACATACCCCCTGAACCACAACAAGGGTCGTAAAGCGTACCATCATATGGTTCAATAAAAGCCGCTATCAGCTCAACTATATCGTGTGGTGTATAAAACTCGCCCTCTTCTTTGGTTGCATTTACCGCAAAGGACTTTAGGAAATATTCATAAACCCGACCAATTAAATCCTTTTCCTCACCAAACGTCTTGTGAGAGATTTTATTTACCTCGTCTACCACCTTTTTAATCACATTGGCATCGAGATTTATTGATGTAAACAAACCTAAACGAATACAGCCTTTTAACTCATCGCCACTATTTTCAAGCTCCTGTATAGCGTCATCCAGTGCTGCATTCAATTTTGCACCAGGCTTTTCCATAATTGTAGCCCAACGAGCAGCTTCAGGAACATATGCAATACCTTTATATCGGCTTGGGCTATTAAGGAACGACTTTATTACTTCTTCGTCTGTAATACCATTGTCAATACATTCCTGCCTCATTTCAGCTTGTGTATTCTCAAACTTCTCACCAATAAATCGCAAGAAAACTAGCGTTAATAGCAAGTCTCTTTTATCATTTAAAGATGCATTACTTCGTAAATACTCTCGGCAATTAAATAGGATTGATTCTAGGTTTTGTGTATCAGTAGATTTTTGATTTTTTTTGGCCATATTTTATTTCTTATTTGTATTTGATACTAGAAGTTCTGAAATATCTACATTTAAGATTTCCGCAATCTTGTATAAGTCTTCCAAACTCGGTTGTCTTTTGTTTTGGGCGTAAGAGTGTACCATATTGTAACTCTTCCTAAGTTGTTTAGCCAACCAGATTTGTTTTATCCAGCCCTTATTTTTAAAATAAATTATTCGCTAAATGTATTGTTGTCCAATAAAAACACTAAGATAGTTTTATATCTAAAAACCAATCCTTCATTTTTATTTATTATGTTTATTATTGCGGGGAAACTTTCCTAAATTTCTTTTGCTTATATCCTTAAAACACACTGTCCAAAGTAGTCGCCTCTAGTATTTTATTCTTTGATGAATATCTTGGACTTTGTGGAGCTTTTCCCTTTGCATTGCCCAAGGGGACCTTTTTTATCTTTAGCGCGGGTTCTGTAAAATATAGAATGTACTTGTTGGTGTCTTTCCATTGTTCAATAGACTTAACCTCTGCAATATGGGTAATGGCCGAAATTGGTGCCACCTGGTAGGCCGCTATATATTTTATTTTGGGAATCATGGAGGAGTTCAGGCGTATAGCGAACCAACAATTCTCATCAATGAACACTTCTTTAAAGCCGTCTTCCCTTGCGGGGACCACTATGGTGTCTATTTCCGAGATATCCACTTTTTCGGTGTCCTCCGTAACTTCATTTAGAAAGGGTTGGAAATCATAAAGAATTTCTTCATTCTGGTTCTTAAAACGCTTCAAAGTGGTTACTTCTACCGGGAATTTGAACCTACTGATCAACACAGTTTCCAATTCCTCGCCTAACTCATCTATAATAAGTAGGGCATTAAAGGAGTCCTTTTTGTGAATAATGGATTCTAGGAGATAATCTACATTTTCATAACCATACTTTTTGGCAAAATCCTCGCATTTGGCCCATTCTGGTTTTCTTTTCTGCAACATCTCCTTGATGATGTTTTTTACTTTTACCTTGCTGGTTTCAAAGGAAAGTGAGAATTCCAGGATCTGTACGGCTATATGTTTTAAGTGTTGGTGGCTTGCCAAGTCGTTTTCCACCACAAAAATTTTAGGATCTTGGCTATTGGTGAGATCTATTAAATAACCATCCGGTAAATTATTGGTACCCCCCTTTTTTCCAATTTTCTTTTTGTCATCTAAATAGATACGCAAGGGACCAAATAAGGCTTCTTTTACGTCATTAACGACATCTTCCAATTCCGACTCCCTTTCGTATGGGATCTCTGTAAATTTATTTTCTTTATTCCAAAGCATTTAAATACTCCTAAGCAGTGTCAATATTTGATGTCAAACAATCACCTAATTTAATAAAACTTTTTGCTTGGCCTAGTTATTAATTTAATGGTTTAAGGCTCTGCTGACCCCTACCTTATTCCGTGGGGTCTGGCTATCATACGTTTGCTTAATTTTATGAAGCTAAAGAAAAATAATTCTTTGGGAAGTTGGTTGCGGGAAACCGTAGTTTTAAATAATTCTAGTTATATAATGGTAAAAAACCAGCCTAAGAATCCGGAAATTTGACCGCGCCAATGAGAAGAAATTATTGGGGCTCAATTAGACTACACGGCGTCCAAGTCTGGCTTCTTCAGTTTTCAGGGACAGGCAGTATTGATCGGAGTAAATTTTAGTTATTGTCGTGCGTTTTATTTCTTATTTCTATTTAGGATACTTATTATTAGCTTTTTTACAATTTCCATTTCTTCAGGTTTACTAGCGGCCACAAGGAGTGTAACACTGGCCAGGGCTTCATTGCTAATTATAGGCATCCCGGTTCCATCTGATAACATGCTGTTTTTTTTTAGAAACATAAGAAAGCAAGCGGCCGCAATTCTCTTATTACCGTCCGTGAATGCATGGTTTTTTGTTATCAAGTAGAGTAATGTTGCTGCTTTTTCCTCAATACTAGGATAAAAATCGTTTTCATCAAATCCCTTTGTGATCTGGGAAATTGCACTGTCAAATCCTTGATCTTTCTCTAACCCGAATAGATTGGAATCAAACTCCTTCCTCATTTGATCTATAAGCAGTTTATATTCTGTTTTCGTCGGATAGTTTGTTGGACCCTTGGATAAGCCTTTTGAATCAAGTCTTTCGTGGTCGTAGTCGTCCAAGAGGGTAAGGCCTTTTGCAAATTGTGTCAACCATTGAAGCCCTTGCTCCTGAGCCTTATCTTCAATGGCTCTGCCAAGAATTCGAATCCCAGATCTTAGAATTTGGATTTCTTGGTTTGTTTGCTCTAATCGTTTCTGATTAATGGTATATCCTTTGATCAAATAGTCTTTCAATCTCTGGCTCGCCCATTGTCGGAATTGTGTGCCACGCTTGGATTTAATCCTATATCCGACTGAAATGATAACATCCAAATTATAGTATATAGCTTTTTTTGTCTGTGTTTTTCCTTCAATTGCGCCATGTTGAGTGGTATGTGCAAAATCTGCACATACCACTTTTTCTGCCAATTCACCTTCCCTGAAAATATTTCCTATATGTCGACCAATGACCGTTCTATCCCGTTCGAATAATTGACTCATTTGTTCTTGATTCAGCCAGACAGTCTCATTATCAAATGTTACTGCTACCTCTGCTTGTCCATCTGAACTTTGGAAGATCTCTATATCACTGATACTATTCATTTTTTGCTTTATAGGTCTAATTTAACAAATCTTTTTTGTTGGCCTAGTTATTAATATAATGGTTGATGGCTCTGCTGCCCCCTACCCTATTTTGTGTGGTCTGGCTGTCATGGGTTTGCTTAATTTTAAGGAACTAAAGAAAAACAATTTCTTGAGAAGTTGGTTGCGGAAAACCGTAATTTTTGAGGGTTCTAGTTTATATAGCACGACATAACCATCCGGAGAATCGGGAAATTTGGCTATCTCTGGGACAAGACAAAATAGGTTTGGTTTAGTCTCTAAGATCTTCATGTTTGGCTACTTCAGGTATTTTGAACTGGGTAATGGAGATTGCATGAAGTCTATGTTATGGACTATTGTGTTTTTTTGTTCAGTCCCATATTTCTGGGCGATTAATTCCCATTTCCCGTAAATATGACAAGAATTATCCCGCGTGTACAGATTCGTGATATCCAATCCGTAATAAATATTTTCCGAGTATTTTCTTTTCTCCATTTCCTGGATGAATGATTTCTGTTTTACTTAGTTGCTGATCCGAGAATTGTAGAACACTTTGCAGAAATCTTTTTCGATATGGTGATGCAAATTCAAGTTCATCCTTCACGCTTACAAATGGTCTGTCTTTCCAAGGGGTCTTGTAACATGTCATATCACCTTGATTGATAATCATATTCCAACCATAATCGGCTTCCAATACATGTCTAATCATTTCTATCGCAGTCATTGCGTTTTCGTCCGGTTTCCAATAGTATTGACTTTTGGGAAGTGCATTCCAAAGTTCTAAGCTTCTTCTTCTAATTTCGGTAAAATTTAAAACTATGAGTTCGGTTTGGGTCATTTGTAGTGTGTCGAGAAGCTTTTTTAAATTATAGCAATCCCTGAATGTATTTGATGAGTTATTTTTTTATATCTCTAATTTAGTAAATATTTTTTGTTGGCCTGTTGATTATTCCAGGGCCAATTGAAGGCACCTCCACTACCCCATTCATGATGAGTCCAGTTTCACTGGCTTGCCAAATGATGGGCGTTAAAGAAAAACAATTCCTGGAAAAGGGAGTTACAGGAAACCGTAATTCGACATGGTTATGGTCTTTATATTAACACAAAACCAACCAAATAATCAGGAATTTCAGTGATCACCGTAATAAATAATAACCAGACCAAGTACTAGTAGCACGTTCTTCATGTTTGGATCCTACAGATTTTGCTGGACATTCAGTACCGACCGCACGCTTGGTTATTGTAGGCAGTTTTTTATTAGTGAAACTCAATTTTGAGAAGTCACTAAGACGCACTGAAAATTGCAAGTTGAACTAATCCCGCCATTTTCGGCGGGATCTAGGATCAATACCTCGACCCTTGCGTCGATTCCTATTATTGGGTTCAGGGCCTGCCTTTGTCGGTAGACAGGCTTGCCCTGAGGTTTAATACCTTTTATTCCGGAATTTCTTCCACCAACAATTCATTTCCTGCTTTGTCATAATAAGTGCAGGTCATTTTTTCCATACAAACCGCCCATTTTTCTATACCTGACTTGGCACAGTCAGTACAGAATGTTGGATAATCAGTCTTGCCGTCTTGATGAATTTTTAAATCTGTTTTAAACTGTTCATCATTAGACTTTTCTGCTACTGTTAACATCTCATATTTTGCAGGGGATATGATTTTGTAATCTTTTACTCCATAGTAGTCGGTATGTCCATCTGCTCCATAAGTTTCATAGTACGTTACACCTAACTTTTTTAGGTCTTGAATATAAGAAGGAAAATCCGCACCTGATTTTACTTTGCCGTGAGCTTCTTTAATTTGTTCTATTGTAAAATTTTTTTTTTATTTTTTTAATTGTTAAATGATTTGTTGAATTACACGCAACCATAATGCTCAAACTTAATAGTATACTTGTTGATTTTAGAATTGATTTTATTATTTGTTTTTACATTAAGATTACGATGTAAAGATGGGATGATGAAAACCCTTATAATTGTAAAAAATCGTTTTTCTAAAAGAAGCGTTTGAATTTTGAGGAGTGTAGCCCGTAAATTGCTTGAAGTCTTTAATAAAATGGGCCTGGTCGAAGAAATTTTGTTCGTAGCAGATTTCAGTCAACGTTTTCGTTTCATTCAGATTGTCAAGTACTGTATTGAAACGAACAATAGAAGCAAATTTTTTGGGTGTTGTTCCAACTACTTTTCTAAACCGCTTTTCAAATGGGCTTTGGCTGATAAATAGCTTTTCTTTCAGCTCTTTTACACGGATAATTCCATTACTTTGGTAAATAAGTTTTACGGCTTCAACTATTAATTTGTCTATTTGAATGTCTTTGAGCTGGGATGCTAAAAACTGCTCAACGATTTTTATCCGAAGTTTGTCTGTGTTGGCAATTGCCAATTTTTCTTCAACTTCTAGTATGCTGTTTTTATCAAAAATTTCGTCAAGCGAAAGGCTTAAATTAAAGAGTTCGTTGGCAGGATGTGAAGCAAAATGTGTAAAACCTATTTCGGTAAAGTAAACTAAAATGGTTCCTATGTCTTCTGAATTTTTAAACACTTTATATTCATCAGTAATTCCTGTTATTCCTGCCGAAGTCAGCTTGCTTACAGTATTTTCTTTTATTGTAGCAAGTTGTCCTTTGTATTGAAAACCAATGACCAGGCCAGATGAAGGAAAAACCTTGTATTCATTAGCCAATTCGTTTTCCGACACTACAAAATATTTGATGTAGGGTTTTAGTCTTTCTGTCGGAAAATATCTGTCAAATTTCATCAGTTTTTCTGTTATTTCCGTGTTTCGTGAAATTGCCTACAAGGTGTTTGTTTATGAGAAATAGCGAACTAAAAGCTATTACTTTTCAGATAGCAAGATACTGAATTAAACAAAAAAAACGGTTCGAGTTTACACCCGAACCGCTATTGCTTTTATACATTGCTAGCAACTGTTTATTTATTCTTCATGTGTGAATAGTTTATTTACAATTTTCCAATCATCATTAACTTTGGCCAATGATAAGTAGTCATAATAATTATACCCTAACATGGGAACATGTAATTTGGCAATTGCGATTTTACCCATTATATCTATTCCTATGATTTTCATTTTGAAAGTCTCATTTAAATCTTTCGGGCTTTGTCTGCTTTTAACTCCTTCAAGATATTCGTTTATACTTTTTAAATACTCAACACCTTTAATATCTCCATAAATAGCTACATTTTCATAAAAACAAGCTTTAAGTTTAGTTACATCTCCGTGAAAAATCCCTTCGAAATAATTAGTGATTATACTTTCGATTTCTTTTATACTTTCTTTATACATAATCTATTTTTAGATAGCGTGACCTACTGTATGGCCTCCTGCTATGTTAATTGTTTCTCCTGTTATAAAATTAGAAGTAGCCAAATAGTAAGCTGCTTCTGCAATATCAGTTGCTTCTCCAATTCTGTTTAGCAAGTGTAACCCAGCTAAACTGTCAGCATTCTCAATTCCTATTTTTCCTTGCAATGGACTTCTGATAATTCCAGGAGCGATAGTATTAACCTTAATATTGCTTTTACCAAATTCTGCTGCTAATTGTCTCGTTAAAGAATGGATAGCACCTTTACTTGTTAATGCCGCTGTTGCTGGAAATCCATCTATGGCGTGTTCTACCAATACAGTTCCTATGTTTATTATAGAACCATTTTGTTGTTTAATCATTTGAGGGATAACTGCTTGAGAGGTAAAATATGTTCCCTTTAGGTTAACACTCCAATATAGGTCTAGATCTTTTTCTTCAACCTCTAAAAAGGGTTTTGGAGCAAATACTCCCGCATTATTGATTAAAACATCTATAGAATTAAATTTTTCCAATGCCAGAGCAACAAGTTTCTGCCCAGTATCTAGCTTGCTAATATCTCCGGCTAAGTATAGAGCATTAGAGGGAGAACCAAATTCTTTGTAAGCCCTTCTTAAATTTTCTTCATTTGAAGAGTTCATTACAACATTACTCTCTCGTTCTATAAAATATTTTGCAATTTCTTTACCAATTCCTGAGGATGCTCCTGTAATGATTACGGTTTTGTTTTTCATTTTCTTTATTTTTTAGTTCCTAAATACTGTTTCCCATTTACTCCCCAATTTGCTATAGGTACTTCATCAATAATTACATGTGTTGTTTGTGGATTTTTGTTGAGAATGTCAACTACTAGTTGTGTAGCACCCTCTATTAATTGACGTTTTTGTTCTTGTGTTACTTGTTCGTCAGTAACTCTAATGTTAATGTATGGCATAACTTTTTTGTTAAATTAATTGTCATACAAAGGTGAAGTGAATCTAATATTTTAGAAAGGAGGTTTGTCACTTCTTTGAAGTGATGTAGGTCACATTGAGTGATAATAAAAAGAAGTAGAGTTATGAGTCTAATCTACTAAGTGTTTCTCTAGAGACACCTAAATAGGCGGCAATCATTTTTTTAGGAACACGTTGGAAAAGTTCTGGATATTGTTCGAGAAGTAAGTTGTACCTTTCCTTCGTTGAATTTTGTAACAATGACAGAATCCTATTTTGAAGTGCAATACGACCGATTTTACTTTTTTTAGCCCAAAAGCGTTCCATTTTATGCATTTGAGCGGTTAGTTTGTCTCTGTTTTCGAATGAGATATATAGTAATTCACAATCTTCTACACAGTCGATAGAAGTTTTAGATTTGGTTTGTTTTACAAAAGATTCATAATCCGTAATCCACCAATTTTCCATTCCAAATTGGATAATATGTTCCTTTCCCGTTTTGTCAACAAAGTAGCTTTTTAAGCAACCTTTTATTATCCAGTATTCTTTATTTACAATTTCTCCTTCTTGAATAAGATATTGATGT
Source organism: Arenibacter algicola (assembly GCF_000733925.1). Taxonomy (NCBI): domain Bacteria; kingdom Pseudomonadati; phylum Bacteroidota; class Flavobacteriia; order Flavobacteriales; family Flavobacteriaceae; genus Arenibacter; species Arenibacter algicola. Next base: position 352,031 of record NZ_JPOO01000003.1, on the reverse strand, counting down.
TTACGTTTATTGATTTGCTTAAAATGACTCAAAACAAAATCAAATTCCTCATCTGTAAGGCTAATTACTTCTTCTATATGTTGTCTTAGAGGATGTGTCATTTTAATTGTTGCTCAATTAGAATATAGTAATTAGTGTTTATATTCCTATTATAGGTCCAATTTAATAAAACTTTTTCGTTGGCCTAGGTTATTAATTAGATGGTTTATAGCTCTACTGACCCCTACCCTATTTTCTGGGGTCTGGCTATAGTTCGTTGGCTTATTTTGTGTGCAACTAAAGAAAAACAATTCTTTGAAAAGTAAGTTGCGGGAAACCGGAATTTGAGATGTTTTTGATATGTGCCGGTCTAAAAACAACGGAATTATTAGGAAGTGGATTACTTTCAGGCCAATGGACATCCGCTGAAGTATAGGGAATACGGTCTTCATTTTTTGGATACTCAAGGTCTGGAGGACAGGCCATACCGACCACACGGAACCTTGGTGGTTACTGCCAGTTGCTTAATTCCAAACTTCATTGGATTCTGTTAGAATGACCAGAAAAACCAGTCCGATGACCTTTGACCAGCGTATTGCCAAGATAAACCAAGTGCAGCGGGGATGAATGAACTATTTCCGGGGTACAAGTATTCAGGGCAAGCTCTGATATATGGACGACGGGATTAGGAACCGGTTACGCTATTGCATTCGGATAGATTGGAAGAAGCCCAAGAGAAAAAGGAAAAACCTAATCCGATTGGGTGTAGACCAAGACCATGCCTATGCGTGGAGTAGAACAAGAAAAGGAGGTTGGGCAGTAGCCCAAAGCCCAATACTGCGTACTACAATCGCCGTAAAACGGTTAAAGAGGAAAGGTTATGTTAGTTTAATCGAATACTACAATCGTTAAGTTTCATTATTGAACCGCCGTATACGAGACCCGTACGTACGGCTTAAGTTTACAATTCATTAAATTAGAATATAAACAGAAAAGACAAAAGAGAGGAATAAGGTTATAACGTACGCAGAGACATAGATCTCGTCACCATTGAAAATCCCCTCTCTTTTCTACACAGATTTCGTACAGTTCTATGAGGCTTTGGACCTCGATTTTAAGTCGTTGAAACTCGCGTAGATTGTCCTTTCAAAAAACATTTTCTTATGATTAAAGATATCAAATATTTTGGGATTGACATTAGCCATCTAGTTTTCGATATCACGGATTCCGATGGCAATTACTATCATTTTAAAAATAATATTTCTGGATTTAAGAAGTTCGTAAAGATCTTGGGTGTTGATAGTCACTGCGTAATGGAAGCTACGGGTTATTATCATTATCAGTTGGCCTATTATTTACTTGAGTCCGGAATGAAAGTATCGGTGGAAAATCCATTAGCGGTAAAACGTTTTATACAGATGAAGTTATCGAAGATCAAGACCGATAAGAGCGATTCCAGACTTATTTGTGAGTATGCAGGACAGGTGAAGCTCAAACTCTGGCAAGGCAATTCTAAACATCAGATAGAATGCCTCCAGATGACCAGGCTCCTTTCTGTATATACAAAACAGAGCACGATGCTAAAAAATAAATTGCACGGAGAAGCTGTTTTAGGCAATCCAAGTAAATTTGTTATTGGATCATTGAAGCGGAGTTTGAAACAAGTTCAAAAAGAATTAAAAACCTTGGAAGAAAAACTATTGATACTGGTTAAACAAGTGCACCAGGATGTTCTGACACGCCTAAAGACTATTCCGGGAATCGGAGACAAAACCGCCGTTATGTTAGTGGTTCTAACAGATGGGTTCAATCGTTTTACCAGCGGAAGTGAATTATGCAGTTATGCCGGTCTGACCCCCATAATCAGACAGAGCGGTAGCAGCGTGAAAGGACGACCACGCATAAGTAAGATAGGTAACCAAAAACTCCGTAACCTATTGTTTATGTGCAGTTTTAACGCTTGTAAATGCAACAGGGCCTGCAGGGCACTTTATGAGCGCATAGTAGCTAAGGGGAAGAGTAAAAAACTGGCATTGATCGCAGTGTGCAACAAGCTGCTAAAACAAGCCTTTGCAATCGCAAAATCAGGATTGATATATGACGATACTTATAGAAGTACCTTGGTTAAAAATTAATGTGTTTTAACTTGTTTTTTACCACAGTACTTCTTAAGGCTAAATATTAATTTCTATTGTGACTCACAGTTTTTCTTGTTCTTTGTCCCAATCAAGGCATTCCTTGTTTTTGATCCCTAAGAGTATCCAAAATAGTTAATTTTAAATAAATGGAATATTGTAAAGTGTATACAATTATCCAAATACTCAAACCGTTCGGCGAATTTTTATTGGGATGAAGCTATATAGTCATTATTTTGAGGCCAATAATAAAAGCAGCCATTAATTCCGGGTATTATTTTGGATGACTTTTCGAATTCGGGGATTACATAGGCAACGATCGATCTTCCACACAGAGGTAAATTGTTGATGAATTATAAAAAGCTATTGTAAGTAATTATGAGAGAAGAAACCCTATGGATCATTGATGATGATATGGTATCACAATTTGCCATAAAGTATAAGATTGGGCAATCTTACCCCAACAATAGGGTAAGTACATTTTATTCCGTTCAGGAGGCATTAGACGCCCTAAAGGAATGTATGGATGGTAAAATGGAATTTCCGGAAAAGGTTTTATTGGACTTAGGCTTACCAGTGCTAACAGGGTGGCACTTTCTGGTAGAACTGGAAAAATTTCGAGGAAGTATTAGCCCTTTCGAGATTTATGTCGTTTCCGCATTTTCCAATTCAACGGACCGTCAGCGTGCTAAGAACCATTCTTTGGTCAAGGGCTATTTTGAAAAGCCGTTGGATAACATTGCCGTGGACAAAATATTTATGTCCCGGCAGAATGAATGATGTTTAGGCTCTTTTGTTGCCAACTCGGACAATAGCGATACTCAATCTTTCCAGTTTTGCAGGCGATCAAGGTATAGGTAGCCCTCCACGAACTTTCTATGTTCATGACCGGCCATTTTTTCCAATAAGCTCAAAGCGGATATATAACTTGCCAAATTACCGTTCGAGGAACTAAATTTACCGTCTTCAACAAATGTTACCAGACTGTCATTCTGCACTTTTAGTTTTGGATAATCCTTTTGCAATTGATTGCCCCCTCCGATCCAAGTTACAATTTTATGTCCATCTGCAATACCGGTTTTTCCTATAAGTTGGGCTCCGGCACAATTGCTAACCGTGTATAAGGTTTCGTTATTTTTCTCCCTTATAAAATCTACCACTTTATCATTATGCACCTGGGCGTACATGTCATAAGCACTTGGCACAAACAAGGCTGTAAGTCGTGGGCAGTTTTCAAAAGTATAATCGGGAAAAAACCTCATACCTTCTTCTGTAGTTATCGGACTGTTGGTTTCTGCAATGGTAACAACATTAAAAAGCTGCTTGCCATCAATACTCGGTTTAGCAAAAACATCGGAAGTTGCAATTACTTCAGTTTGTAGAACGCCATTGAACATCAGGAGACCGATAGTTGGCAATTCTTTTTTGAAAGGTTTTAGGTGTTTTGTCAAGGTATCCAACGAAACATTTGTGGGTTGTAAATTCCAAGCATTGGTATGGGATTTGGATTTGTCTGTATTACAACCTATCACAGCAACTAAAGACATCATTAGTAGTTTAAAATGTGTTTTCATATTACTTTAATTAATTTGTTTTTTATCGTTAGGCTTTATGATCATTCTAAAATATTGATCCTTATAGATGTAGTAACCGATCCAATTGACCAGTGTGCGAAATTTATTTTTAAAATTTACCAGCCCCATAATATGTACCAGTATCCAAATAAGCCAGGCAATAAATCCTTTTATGAAATACTTTTCTTTCGGTAAGTCAAAAACAGCCTTATTCCTACCAATTATTGCCAATGAACCTTTGTTTTTGTAGGCGAAAGGAGTCCATAGGCCTTGGTCTTTCTCCAAATTAAAGGCTAAATTTTTGGCCTGTTGGATTGCCGGTTGGGCCAATTGGGGATGGCCTTCTGGATATTCGTTATCTCCAAGAACCAACGCACAGTCCCCTAAGGCATAAACATTATCATATCCTTTGACCAGATTAAAAGTGTTTGTCTTTAATCGCCTGCCTTTGCCAAAGCTATCCGGAGAAAAGCCATCGAAAGCCTTTGCCGTTACCCCTGCTGCCTAGATCAAATTTTTGGATTCGATTTTACTGCCATTGGAAAGTAGAACAATATCATCCTTAAAATCTTTTACCAAACAGTTAAGTTTTATTTCTACACCTAATTCAATGAGCTTGGCATGAGTATAGGTCTGGGAATTTTTTGACATGGTGTTCAAAACTGTATTTTGACCATCTATCAGATAAATCTTACCCAAATCGCTTTCTTTCAATTCAGGATAATCTTTTTTTATTATCGAGGATTTCATTTGGCCCGATAGCTCCACTCCTGTTGGTCCAGCCCCAGCGATTACAAAAGTCAACAACCTTTTTCGCTGCTCTTGGTCATCTTGTCTTGTGGCCCGGTCCAATCGAGTGAGTATAGTATTTCGCAAGGTAAGGGCATCACTTATGGTTTTCATGGGCAAACTATATTTTTCAATGTTTTTGTTGCCAAAGAAACTACTTTCCGTACCCGTAGCCATTACCAAAATGTCATAGTGCAATTCCCCATTGCTCAGTATAATTTTATTTTCACCGGGAACAACTTTAATTAAACTTCCCAGCCGAAATCTAGTGTTTTTTAAATTCCTTAATATTTTTCTAAATGGATAGCTGATGGCAGAAGGTTCCATAAAACCCGTAGAGACCTGATAGATCAAAGGTGGAAAAAAATTGTAATTATTTGCATCTACCAATATGATGTCGTAGCGGGGAGAATTCCCAATTCTTTTGATCAACTCCAAGCCTGCAAAACCTCCACCCACAATTATTACTGATTTTTTCATTGTGCAGAATTTAGAGAACAAAGGTCCTGGATTCTCCTTTAAAAATTCTTGAACTGGTTCAAGAATTCTCTTTTCTTTTTAATTTACTTACATATTCTGGTGACAACCCTAAAAAACTTGCCACTAAATATTGGGGGACATTATTTACGAAATCTGGAAAGGCTTCTTTAAACCTAAAATAAATTTCCTCCTTCGAATAAATAAAAAGATACCTTATTCGATTAAGTGAGGCCCCATAGGCCGTTTGATATATTTTTCTGAAATAGGTTTCCATTTTTGGAAATCGAAGTAGTAATTCCTTTTCATTTTTATTGGTTAGGTGAAGTATGGTCGAGGCTTTGACGGCTTGAATATGACATTCTGAATCCGTATTGTTATGAAAGGCCAAATAATCTGTTATCCACCAATTTTCGATGGCAAATTGCAAAGTGTGCTCCGTTCCCCCTTCCTCAATAATGTATAAATGAAGACAGCCGCTCAAAACAAAATAGTGGCCTAAGGATTTGATTCCAGGTTCATAAAGCAGTTCTTTTTTTTTGACTGTTTGAGTTTCAAAATATTTGGCAATTTCTTGAAACTCATTTTGGTCAATTTCGATGTATTTGTTGATGTGCTCGAAAAGTTTTTGCATTTTAAATGGTAAAGCTATTGTCAAAGTTAGCGTAATTAAATTTTTAGTTAAGACTGCTACAATTTTCAGGGTTTAATTTTTCATGGAATGAATTACATTAAAAATAAATGAAACTGGAGTACTTCTCCAATTTCTTATACTACGAATATCTTCTTTTACACAACATTTAAGGTACTGTTTGCATCATTTATTATTCCTATCAAAGCCAAGTATGTATTTTGATCTGGAATTAATAAAATGTGTATCCCCCATTATGAAATTGAGATGTATAATAGTGGACGATTCGTCCATGCAGCGAACTGCCATAGCTAGAATGGTAAACAACCATCCAAATCTGGCTTTGGTAGCCGAATACAGTAATGCCATTGAGGCAAAAAACGGTCTAAAAAATTACGACATCGACCTTATTTTTCTCGATGTGGAAATGCCGATCATCAATGGTTTTGATCTCTTGGAATCACTGGACAACCCACCACAGGTAATCTTGATTACCGGTAACCCTGATTATGCACTCAAGGCTTTTGACTACAACGTAACCGATTATCTTTATAAGCCTATATCCCTAGTTCGATTTGATGCCTCTGTAAAAAGGGCCGTGGCCAAATATGAGCAGATTAATAAATTGGATGAGGAAGAGGAGTATATCTTTGTTAAAAGTAACCTAAGACAACGTAAAGTTGTTTTAAGCGATATAAATTGGGTAGAAGCTCTAGGCGATTACATTAAATTGGTAACGACTGAAGGAAATGTAGTTATTCTATCCACAATGAAATCTTTTGAACAAAAGCTGCCAAAGGATAAATTCTTGAGGATCCACAAATCATACATCGTGAATTTGGAGAAAGTTGAAAAGTTTAATACTAAAAAGGTTGAAGTAGCTGGAACATCTGTACCGTTGAGTCGAAACAAAAAAACGGAATTGGCCGAGGCGCTTTATAACGTTTAAATATAATGGTATAAAGTGTTCTAAAAAATATCGGGGGCCTACCCCGATATTTTTTATTCAATTTTAAATATTTGTTCATTTTATAGAAGGAAGACTTTCATACCATTGTTTGGTCAGGTATAATTCTAATCTAATTCTTTATCTGTATAGGCTTGGTAAGTCGCAATTTTTTAAACGGCATACCTTTTAAGTGTTTTTGCCATTTTTCGACCAATGGTCGTTCAAGTTTAAACTCATAGGGAGCTGACCAATGGGACCACTTTTAGTATTTATATTCCCGTTTGATTAAAATTTGAATTCAAAGTTGTTGACTCTGAAAATGAATATCAAAACTAATCTGTTATCCTATCGGAGTGGAGTAGTCCTCATAACGTATGGTCCATCGACAATAAAGACCGTAAGATGACAAAATAAAACAGAATCCATGAAATTCACCTCTAGTGCTTTTAGAGTTGGTTTCATATAAGCAATGCTCTTAGTTCATAACCCGTAATGGCCGCTCTGTTGGTTCAACAATTTTCTTTCTGATTACGAAATCTCCAAAATGCTCCTCCCCTAACCTATCTTGGGCATATGCTTCAATAATCGGCTCTAATTCCTCTAAAATATTTTCCTCGGATAACATTTCCTTGTATAGAGTATTTAAACGGTCACCGTTGTGACTTGCTCCCAAATACATGTTATACCTACCAATGGCCCTACCCACAAAGCCTATTTCCCCTAGTGAGGATCGCGCACAGTTATTTGGACAACCTGTCATCCGAATATTGATTTCGTCGTTGTCCAGACCATTATTCCTCATAATTACCTCCAGTTTATCTATTAAGGAAGGAAGGTAGCGCTCTGCTTCGGCAAAAGCCAATCCACATGTGTTCAATGCCACACAGGCCATGGAACTCTTACGAAGACCCGTAAGTTTAGGATGGTTACCAACGCCATACTCCTCTAAAATCGCTTCAATGTCCTGCTTTTTAACTTCCTCGATATTTCCGATAATGAGATTTTGGTTGCCTGTTAATCGGAAATCACCTGTGTGAATTTTGGCAATTTCCCTTAAAGCCTTTTTCAGTTCATATCCATTTTCATCCCTTACTCTCCCATGTTCCACAAACAAGGTATAAAACCATTTATTGTTGATGCCTTTTAACCAGCCATATTCATCTCCGTTTGATCTGAATCGATAGGGTTTCGGTTTGGCCAGATTCCACCCCATGCGATTTTGAAGTTCCCCTACGAACCATTCTAGTCCCCTGTCGTCTATGGTATGTTTTAATCTCGATAACTTACGGTCAGATCGGTTGCCGTAATCCCTTTGGATGGCTATAACCGTTTCAGCTACTTCAAACACTTTTTCCTTTCGAGAGAAACCAATAACATCGGCCAGTCGCGGATAGGTTTCCTGATTTCCAAACGTACTCCCCAATCCACCGCCTACACAAATATTATATCCTATTACTTTGTTGTTTTCCTCTATGGCAATAAGTCCAAGATCATTCGCAAAAACATCAATATCATTTTTGGGTGGAATGGCTATTGCTATTTTAAACTTTCTAGGAAGGTAATTGTGTTGGTACAAAGGTTCAAAATCAGGAGTTCCCGCCACTTTTTCCTTTTCCAGCCATATTTCATGATATGCAGTTGTCTTTGGAAGAAAATAATCGCTTATTTCTTTTGCAAATTGGTATACTTCTTCGTGTATATGGGATTGATAAGGGTTCGGATTACACATGACATTCCTATTCACATCCCCGCAGGTCGCAAGTGTACTTAACAAAACTTCGTTAACCTTTTGAATCGTAGGTTTTAAATTCCTTTTTAATATGCCATGAAATTGGAAAGATTGTCTGGTGGTCAATTTAAGGGTTTCATTTCCATATTGTTCCGAAAGTTCATCCAAGGCAAGCCATTGCTTGGGAGTAGTAACCCCACCAGCAGCTCTTACCCGAACCATAAACTGGTACAATGGTTCCAATTTCTTCTGTTTTCGTTCACTCTCCAGATCCCTATCATATTGCTGATATGAACCGTGGTATTTTATAAGTTTGACATCGTCGGGAAATAAAGCTCCGGTCAAAGGGTTTTTTAGGCTGTCCTTTATACTTCCCCTAAGGAAATCACTCTTGTCCTTGATATGTTCATCTTCCGATAATTCCTTGTAATTCGATTGTTTTTCCATAAATACATTTTCCTGGGCATTAAAGCACTCCTGAAGCTATCTTAATAGATATCTGCTTGATAACGATGGGTAATTTGAAGATTTTTAACATACTCCTCTGCCTTTTCAATAGTTATTCCTCCCTGTTGTTGTACAATTTGTTTTAAGGCAATATCCACGTCCTTGGCCATTTTTTGTGCGTCACCGCACACGTAAAAATGCGCTCCTTTTTCCAACCACTCATAAAGCTCTTTACCGTTCTCCAACATTCTGTGCTGTACATAGTGTTTTTCTTCCTGGTCTCTTGAAAAGGCAACATCTGCCTTGGTCAATACTCCCTCCTTCATATATTGTTGCCATTCTGTTTGATACAGGAAATCTGTCGTGAAATTCCGGTCACCAAAGAAAAGCCAGGAAGGCCCCTTTTTGTCCAAAACTTCCCGTTGTTGCATAAATGCCCTAAATGGTGCCACTCCCGTTCCCGGACCGACCATTATAATTGGTGCTTCCGGATTTTCGGGAAGCTTAAAACGCGTATTCTTATCAACAAAGACCTTTACCTTGTCGCCAATCTCAAGCCTATCTGCCAAGGTTGCCGAACAATGACCTTCTTTATTTCTGCCCAATGCATTATATCGGACAACCGACACCAACAGATGGACTTCTTCATCAACCACATCTTGTGAGGAGGCTATGGAATACATCCGCGGGGTATTTTTGCGCAAGACAGAAATCAGTTCCTTAGAAGTTAGTGTGATCGGTACCTCGCTTATCAGATCCAAAAAATCACGTCCGGAAAGATACTCCTGAAGTGCAATTTTGTCCCCAAGGATTTTCTTTAGTCCCTCATTGCCAGTTAACTCTGCATATCCGGAAAGCGTGGTTTTTGATAGTGGGGTTAGTTCATAGTCATACGTAAGTGCATCATATAAAGTTTTGATTCCTTCATGGGTTTCCACTTCCTCCTCACCGGATAATTTGGTCGATTCTAAAACCGACCTTACTAGTTTAGGGGAATTGGCTCCATAAACTCCCAATGCATCGCCTGGCTCATATTTTATTCCAGACCCTTCCAGATCTAATTCCAAGTGAATGGTTTCCTTTGAAGATCCTTTTCCATTTAAATTGATTTTTTCAAGAATAGTGGCTTCAAAAAGATTTTTTCTCGAATATTGGATTCCAGTAACTTGGTTGCTGGGAAGATCCTGCACTTGGACCGTGGTATTTTGGGAACTGGTCTGAATTATAGCAGATAAAAAATTCTTTTGCCAAGTCTCCGCTTCATCTACATAATCTACATCGCAATCTTGGCGAGGTACGATTTTCTGAGCGCCTAATTTCTCGAGTACGGTATCAAAATCCTTACCGGTCTGGCAAAAGTCTAGATAACTGCTGTCACCTAGAGCCAAAACCGAATATTGCAAATGGGCCAGGTTCGGCGCCTTTTTGCTGTGAAGGTAATTGTAAAAGTCCTCCGCCTGTACCGGGGGTTCGCCCAATCCATGGGTGCTCACGATTACGGCCAGTTTTTTGATGTTTTTTAATTCCCTTGTTTTGAAGGAAGCCATATCGGAAATCAATGCATCAATTCCCATATCCTTTGCACGAGCATGGAGTTCCTTGGCCAAGCCTTCACTGTTGCCAGTATGACTCCCGAAAAGGATATGCACCTTTTCAGTTTTAAGCTCACCATCAACATTGGGATCCGAACCAAATGATCGGCTTCCCACAGCGGTATTATTCAAAGATGATTGGATAAGTCCTTCGAAATATCCACTGAGCCATTGAAGCTGTCCTGAATCAAGTCCGGACAAAGCTATATTGAGTTTGTCTGCTTGCTCATCGTTAAACGGTCCCCTGTTCAATCCCTTTTTTAGTTCCATGCTATTCGATAATTAGAATTATTTGTTGGGCTGGGGAGTATATCTCAAATAAGGTTTGATAACACGATGACCTTTAGGATATTTGGATTCGACCTCTTCTTGCTTAACTCCTGGTGGAATAATTACATCCTGTCCAACTTCCCAATCCACTGGAGTGGCAACATTATGTTCTGCTGTAAGTTTTAGAGAGTCGATTACCCGAAGAATCTCAGTAAAATTTCTTCCCGTCGAGGCAGGATAGGTTATAATAGCCTGTACCTTCTTGTCTGGACTAATAAAATAAACAGATCTCACCGTGGCAGAGGTTGATGCATTGGGGTGGATCATATTATATAGTGTTGCTACATTTTTGTCAGTATCAGCTATAATAGGGAAATCTACATTGCAGTTTTGGGTTTCGTTGATGTCTTTGACCCAACCAAAATGCGAATCCAGGTCATCAACACTCACTGCAAGTACCTTGGTATTTCTTTTTGCAAAATCCTCTTTCAACTGTGCGGTCCTACCAAGTTCTGTGGTGCACACAGGGGTATAGTCTGCCGGGTGTGAATATAGTATCCCCCAACTGTTGCCCAGCCATTGGTGAAAATCAAGTTCACCCTCTGTGGTCTGCGCCTTAAAATTTGGTGCGTCGTCGCCTATTCTCAAACTCATAGTATATATTTTTTTAATTATACATCAAGACAGCTTGCCATTATTATTGCTGTCCTTCCAATACAAATTTACTGGGGTTTATGCTCAATAGCCAATTGCAAATATTAATTTGCGATAACCTAAGGTTATGAAGGTAATTGAGAATTAGGTGGGAAGGTTATGCGAAAGTTCAATGTAGTTTTGAAAAACATTTGTCTTAAAGAACAGTGTATTCAATAATTAATAACAACTAAAAATTATGGTTTCGGATTAAAAAATTCATCAATAATAAGGGTAATCCTCCTTCTGGGCCTTGGGGAGTTATAAAGTAGAATTGCCTATGGATAGGTAACTTTTTAATCTCTATAATTTTTAAAACGCCACTTTTAAGTTCTTTAAGGATGGCATGTAATGAAACGAATGCCATGCAATCCGAGTGTTGTAGGTAGGATTTTATAGCTTCTGTACTTCCCAATTGCATTTCTACTTTAAGATCGGCAAGTCGGATTCCTTTTTGTTTTAGAGCGTCGGCAATGACTTCCAAGGTCCCTGACCCAGGTTCTCTAATAAGTAGAGGTATGTTTTTCAGGTTTTCTGGCTTTATTTCTTCTTTGGAAGACAATGGATTTTTGCTACCACAAACCAATACAATCTCATCCTTTAAAAATGGGGTATAGTGGATTTCACGTCTTTTGGATTTGCCCTCAACAACCCCAATTTCAATGCTCTTATTGAGAAGGGCCTGCTCTATTTGTTCCGAATTACCACTTAGCAGCTCTACCTTCACATCTTGATGAATGTTGTGGAACCGTGCAAGTAATGGAGGTAATATATACTGCGTAATTGAGGTGCTGGAACCAACATGTAAAACACCCTTAAATGCCTCATTGAATTGGTTTAGGTCAAATTCAATTTGCCGGTAGATCTCTTGCATGTTTTCGGTATGTTTCAGAAGTACTTCTCCAGCAGGAGAAAGAACAACCTTGTTTCCCCTTCGATCGAAAAGCGCAAGATTAAATTGGCTTTCGAGCTCCTTTATATGTTTGGTGACAGCAGGCTGGGATATCAATAATTCTTCTGCGGCCTTAGTAAAATTGAGCCTTCTTGCAACGGTATAAAAAACTTTTAGGCGAAAATCGAACATATACAATATTACTCATATTTTTGGAATGGAATGCCGAAATAGGAAAAATCTGGATATAACTACTAAAATGTTTCAGAAACCACTCCGGGGTAGTATTTTTCGAAAACTCGGCTTCCTGTAGAATTTTATTTCGCTTACAAAGGTTCAGCTCACAGAACAAGCTCACATTCAGGTCCCCTGCTTATATGTCCCTGCCGTTGCGCATCTTCCAAAAGCCCCCTGTACTTTCCCAAAAAAGTTTTCACTCCGGCATTTTGTGAATTTTTTGTCCATTTTGGGCCGTTCTTCCTTGGTTCCGAACAAGAACAGGTTCCAATTGTGCCTTTTGGTGGCTGCCGAAGCAATATATAAAAAGTATTTTCTAAATGGGAATAGTTTTTTCGAAGTAATCGGTCGAGGGCGGTTTTTTCCTTAATTTTTCGTGAATTTTGTATTACACAATTGAACGATCACTTGACCTTGTTCTTGTCGCTATACCATCTTTTTAGCCATTTGGAAATCCCCTCCAATCCAGGATATATGATCCTTTCAGTAATATTTGCCTGATCGAGCTTATCCCTTATTTCCCACTTTAGTCCAGATGGAATAATTACCTTTCTTAAATATTCGGGATGGTTTTTAAGCCACTCCAATGGACTGGAATCCGGATCTAGCATAAATGAAAAAAGCGCAAATTGGTTTATTATTCGATCATCAAGGGAGGGTGGCTCGAAAAACACCATGGTATTCGTGTTCCTACTTGAAAAATCATATAGTTCCTCTATGGAATTACCAATTGTTTGTTTCAGTTCTATGGAGCTAAAATAGAATATATCTTTGCTCAATATAGGTGTTTTGAGCTCGTCCGGCAGGTGCTCCCTTAGTGCGACATAGTTTACCATCCAGATGGCTCCATCCAAATTATAAGTGCCCATGTCTTCCGTTAAAAAATGTAATGCAACATTTGGTGAGTGGGTCCAGTCGATAAGTCTTGTAGGCAACCCATGGTGTTGTCCCAAGGAGATCCAGTTCCAAAGGTTGTTATAATCATCGATCAAGGTGTTTATGGGCGAGTACTTCTTAAAGTTTCTGATCATTGTACCTTCTACTTTCGAAGGTATCCTTCCCAATCTCTGCAGACTGGTCTCTAAACCAAATTGGGCATTATATACGCCCCTATAGGCATAAGGAGAGCGAAATCTATCAATCTTGTTGTCTTTTTCCTGGAATAAATATTCTTGTAGTTCCAACCAATTCTTAGGTTCAAATAACTCGAAATCTTTCATTTTTCTGAATAATTTAAGTGCGGACCAAAGGTGGATCCTATTTATTTCAACAATTCTGTAAACCAATTAAATGATCACCATGGGCCTTGTATAGGGACCGGTGCGTCCTATATTACTACATTTTCTTTGTGAAACACAGCCAATCCTTGGTTTTGGCCACAGACCGGTCATTGGGGATCCGACCATAACCGGCTTCCGATAAAACCAGTAGGCCCATAGTAGGTCGGTTCCCTTTACCAATATACAACGAAAATAGGATAATTAATTTGCCCATTTTCCGAGTTCGGACAGGATTCTGGATACAACTCCTTTTCCGCGGCATCCAGGAGAAACATATACTCTCTTGGTCCCAATGGCATCAATATTGTATTCGCTCATCATCCAGCGATAAACGGATTTTGATTTTCATGGGCCTGGACCACATATTTAATGTCATCGATCTTATAGAAAAGGCCAAAGAGTGGCGGTCCCCATCCCTTTCGGCCGGGGTCCAAATTAAGTAGCTCCAAAAGTTTTTCAAATTCTTGATTCTCGGAATTGGTTCTTACCAAGGTTATCATATTCAAATAAATACCTTGTCTATCCAAAAAGGCAATCATGGTAAGAATAGATATACACTACTCCCCATCTGTAAGACAGTTTAAAGATATTTATAATTATTTATGATGCTATTTTTTTGATGTTATAAATTTGATCAGGAGGAACTTTTCCTATCTCGGTATGCCTTCTTTTGGTATTGTAGAATTCAATGTACTCTCTTACCATTTTATAGAGATCTAGACCTCCATTTGGAGGATTTAGATAAATCTTTTCATATTTGATCGACTTCCAGAAACGCTCGATGTAAATGTTGTCCAAAGCTCTTCCCTTACCGTCCATGGATATTTGGATGTTATGTTTTTTAAGCACGTCGATATATTCGGTACTTGTGTACTGGGCCCCTTGATCGGAGTTATGTACCTCCGGTGGTCCGTACTTGGCAATAGTGTCCTGTAAGAGTTCGATACACCATTGCTTGTCCATGGAATTCGAGATGCTCCAATTAAGTATTTTTCTGCTGTATGCATCGATTATGGCATTCATGTACATAAAGCCACGGAACATGGGAATATAAGTGATGTCGGTCTGCCAGACCTGATCGGGACGCTCTATTGGAAGGTTCTTCAATAAATAAGGGAACTTATAACTTTTAGGGTCCCTGATAGTAGTCTTGGGCTTTCTATATATGGTCTGTAGTCCCATGATTTTATACAACCGTCTTATTCTTTTCACGTTTACACGGTATCCCATATCAAGGTTGAGATAATCGGTCATTCGTTCTACCCCATAATAAGGGTGTTCCAGGAAATGTGCATCTATTTCCTTCATCAGTCTTAAATTGAGCGGACTCTCGCTCTTGGGCCTATAATAGAGACCAGAGCGATGGATGCCAAGAAGTTCACATTGTTGTACAAGACTCAGCCTTGGATGGGACCTTACTACCTTCTGTCTTCTTTCGGTAGTGCTCATTTGCCCAAGACTTTCTTTAAAAAATCGTTCTCGACCTGTAACTGGCCTATTTTACTGTAAAGGGGCGCGGTATCCAGGTCCGGGGATTCTTTTTCGGGTTTGGATCCGAAGGCCAGATCTGCATTTTTTAAAAATTCCCGCTTCCAATTGGATATTTGGGCAGGGTGTATTTCAAATTTGGCGGCAAGATCAGGGAGGCTTGTCTGCTCTTTGATCGCTTCAATAGCCACTTTGGCCTTGAACGATGCACTGAATTTTCTTCTGGGTGTTTTCATATTGACAGGGTTAAATTACAACTTAATTTCCTGTCCTATATTTGGGGAGTATTATAGGGTTTTCTTAATGTTATTATATTCTTTAATTAAGATGTTCAAAACAATGATAAAGGAAAACCATAAGAGTGTAGTTAATCCTAATTTAAAGAAGGATAAACCATCAGGCTTAAAAACAACCATTATAACTTCATATATAAATATTAAAGCTAAAGGATATTGAATTTTTAAAATTTTCAAATGAAGTTTAAATTAATGCAAAAATGCTATAAATTCTTCGGTCAATAAATCTATTGTAGTTGTGCAGATTAATGATTATAGGAATATATGGGTATACATTTATAGTTTTTCCATAACCTCAACTAGTCTTTATTAATTTAATTATTATTGCTGGATTCCCCGCCCAAATCTGATTTGCCGGAATATTTTTAGTTACTACAGAACATGCACCAATAATTGTGTTTTCACCAATTGTAACACCTTTAAGAATAAAACAATTTGCACCTATAAATACATTATCTTCAATTAAAATAGAAGCATTTTTTTTATTTTCCCAATCTAATCCTATTAATCGATCTTGTGGATTTAGGGAATGATTATCAGTATCTCTAATTTGTGTTCCTACACCAATTAAAACATTGTTGCCTATATTAATTTTTTCATGGCAAGTGATTGTTACGTCACTCATACCCACATTGTTGCCAATTGTTAAAATGGCTTTATCTCTAACTTCAATTCTACATTTACCATTTAAACCAGAATCTGAGTATTTTACACCGTTGTTCATTTTAAAATTTTCTCCAACAAAAATCTTTGCTTTAATACTTTTATGTATGTAAGGAATGCCTAAACTACTAAAGGAAACAACATTCACATCATTTAAATAAAATAACACCGAACAGTACAATTTTGAAAACTTACCTAACAATTGTCTATATAGCAATTTACAGCCTTTATATATTTTTATTAGTAATTTTTGCATTTTTTATCTGTTTATAAGCGTCTAACAAATCGTTCAAGATTATTTCCTTATCATGTCTCAATTTTGCCTTACTTCTTGCATTGTCACCTATTTTAATTGCTTTTAATTTATTATTTTTAATTTCAATTATTCGTGCAGCTAGCGTATATGGGTCGTTTGCCGGAATTAATAGGCCTGTTTCCTCATTTTTAATTAAACTTGTAATACCACCAACATTAGTTGAAATAACAGGTATTCCAATCACTTGTGCTTCACATAAGCTATTAGGGCTATTGTCAATATAGGATGGATGTATAAAAATATCTGATTCTTGAATATTCTTAACTAAAGTTGAGCTATCTGCTACTCCTTTTAAAAAAACATTAACATTACTACATTTAATTCCTAATTTAGCTTCCCATTCATTATATTCTTTAATCCCGAAAACATTCCATTCAAAATCAGTTTTATTTAGTTCTTGCAGTATTTTTGCGGTCTTTATTATTAAATCAAATCCTTTGTATGAAGTTTTTGAAATTGTAGAAACAAGGATGAGTTTAGTGCGCTTTTTTTGTTGCCAGGCCTTCGCATCGTAAAAGGAATCTCTAAGTACTTCACTACAATAAAAGTATCTTGATTCTGGCGCATATAATGATGTAACATTCTTGTCCCATTCTGTACGCCCCATATAATATTTACAATTCTTTAATATAATAGCTTCTCGTTGCGCATTAAATTTAAAAATTGACATACCGCGTATTAAGTTAAATATTTTAAGTGGTTTGAAAAGATTTTGTTTTATTAAATCTAACATATTACTTCCAGGAGCATAATATGCATTTAAATATGGGTTTAATATACCCTGCACATGTATAACTACGGGAATCTTGGTGTACAATGATAATAACCCAAAACTTTGTTCTGACCCAAAGACATGAATTATATCAGGCTTGAAATCATTGATTACTTTTAGATAATAATTTACTTCGTTCTTATCATTATTATAAAAAAAATAACGTTTAAGTTTTTTGACTATGGTATTATATAAAGGAATTGGGTAATATGTAGTTTTTCCTTTTTTTTTCTTAAAATTAGTATCTGCATGAAAAAAACCAACGGCTAATTCAATGTCATTTTCCTTGGTTATAATATTTTCTAAAGATTCAATCCAACCTCCCCCATTATAGCCTTTTTCATTCTTTTTATATAAGGATGGTGTATTGGTAAACCAGAGTATTTTCATTATTTATTAGAATAAAGCGATTTTTTCCAAATTTCGATATTTTCAAGAGGTAATTTTATTATTGTTACGTATTCATTGTTTATGAAATTTAATGTATCCTCTACGTCTTCTCTCTTTATTACATTCAGATTTACATCCTTTCCAATCTCGAGCGCTCGATTATCAACTGCTAGAATTAGTGTGCGTACATTATTTTGAAGAGCACGAACGCCAGCATGTAAACGTGTGCCAATATAATCTATATTTTTTTTCAGTAAGATTTTATTATAAGCCTCCATTGTTGGGGGTAATAATTCAATATTATTAAATCCTGAACTAATCTCATTATAATAATATACGTCATTCATTCCTTGTATCCATAAGTGCACTTTCTTATAGTTTTGGGATAAAATTTCTAACATTCTTTTATCTTGTTTAGCATTTTTATGATAAAATGTTAAAGTGGTAACTACTTCCTCTCCTTTAGATTTTGGAATAAGTTTACATTTTTCAGGGGTAATACTCCATAATGTAGGACAAGTAGTGTTAACAATATTATTTATCCCTATATTTTTAAGTTTATCAACCGTATATTGATCTCTTGCCGAGTGCAATACTTCTTTGTTTAATACGGCTTCATAAATGTTTTTTGTGTACCTATTTATTTCATTCTGATATTGCCACCATCCACATCCAAAAAGAACAACCTTATTATTTAGAAACTTTTTATGCCCCTTGTGAATTTTCCACTGATGTTGGGTTTCGAGGTTAGAGGACAAGAGATTGGTTCCGGAAATAAATAATAAATCCTTTTGACTCATCATATTCATCGCATCAAAAGAATTGTACAATTGGGTAGGGAAATTTGTTACTAAACCCTCATCATATATCTCTCTTAAATTATAATAAACACTATCGTAAATAATTAAATCTCCCAAATTTGAAGTTCCAATGGCTGGATTTAGAATTCCTATATCTTTGTAAGGTCTGTTATCGGTAATAATAGGATTTCTTAAATGAGCTTTTAAATAGCCCTTGTAATATGTCTTTAAAAAATTAAAATTTCTCATTATTTATTCCAAATACCCTTGGCGGTGTTATTAATTAATTTATAATATTGAATAGGTCTTAGAATTAAAGAGTATCCTAAACTAAAGCAAGTAGCCAAAATTACCCCTGTAGAACCCCAACCTAGATACTTCCCCAAATAAATACTCAACGGAATATTAATAGACATGGAAATAAGGGAAGTTATTAATTGAAGTTTTATTTTACCAACCCCATTAATAAAATTTACATAAATCATATTAAATGTCAATAATACCACAAAGAAAGCCATTGCCAAAGATAATTGCATAGACACCTTTACTTTATCACCGACCCAAAACTCATAAAACCAATCGGCTAGAAAAATCATGCCAACAAGCCCAACTGGAATTGATAACCATATTTTTTGAATATTGGATACAGATTTTTTTATCCATTCAAAATCTTTTTTGGCATAAGCTTCAGTAAAAGATGACCAATAAGGGGTTATAATTATGGTATAAGCCATTGTAACTATTGAAAAATATTTAAAAGCAACGTTATAAGGTACAACTTCCTCAGGTCCAAAAAGCCTACTAATAATAAAGTTGTCAGTAGAAAATAGTACCATTACAGCAATTTGTACCACAAAAAATTTAAAACCTAATCCTGTAATTTCCTTCAAATATTCTTGTTTCCATAGAGAAAATTTAGGTTTAAAAGCTTTGAAAGTTGTGTTAAAAGCAAAAAAATTAAGCCCAATTAAAATTAAAACAGGTAAGGCTGAAAAAATACTTCCAAAAATAAGTAATGAACTTTGATCTGTTTTAGTCAAAAGAAAAATAACTAGTAATAACAATACCTGACCGAAAAACTGAATTTTCCCCTGTATAGAATGATTTTGATCAGCCTGGTAAATACTTGTGATTAATTTAACCACTAATTGCAATGCAAAAAATCCGAATATTATAGGCAATAGTAAAGAAAGTTCATCTTGTAAGATTTCTTGAGTATTGAATAAGGCAGCCCAATTTATTAGTGGGTTAATTAAAATTAAAACTAAAAACAGAAACATGCTAATTGTTCCTATAGTAAAATATGCGGTACTCACAAATGCCTGGGCATCTTTGTAATTCCCAAGCGTTTTGGCCTCAGCAAACTTATTTCTAAGTCCATTCCCTAAACCAATATCAAAAAATGAAAACCAACTTATAAAAGAGCTTAAAGTTAACCAAATTCCATAATTTTCAGTGTCCAGATAATTTATCGTAAGCGGGACTAAAAGAAAATTAGCTATGATGCTACCAATTTTATAGAATAAGGACCATCCTATATGTTTTACAATATTTTTAGTACGGCCACTTGTGATACCTAGGTTTGCAGCAATATTAGAAAGAGAAAATTTCATTTATAACTTTACCTCTTTAAAATCATTTTGATTTTTTACAAACCAGTTATATGTATCAGTTATACCTTTCTCCAAACTTATCTGTGCTTCCCAACCGGCAGCTTTAAGCTTGTCTACATTCATTAATTTGCGTGGTGTACCATCGGGTTTTGTACTATCCCAAAAAATTTCTCCTTTATGGCCAACGGTCTGTTGGATTTGTTCTGCCAGGGATTTTATAGTTAAATCCGTGCCAGTGCCTACATTGTGCAAATGATCTGGTAATATATTTTCTACGGCAAACAAAACCGCTCGTGCCATGTCGTCTACATGCAGAAACTCCCGCATGGGGCTGCCACTTCCCCATAGGGTTACTGGGGCGTTATTGTTTTCTTTAGCCTCGTGAAACTTACGGATTAAGGCCGGCAATACATGGGAAGTTTTTAAGTCAAAATTGTCGAACGGGCCATATAAATTGGTAGGCATTAAACTTACAAAGTCCTTATTATACTGTTTTCTAATAGCTTCACAAGCTTTAACACCAGCAATTTTAGCTATGGCATACCACTCATTAGTAGGCTCTAGTGTATCTGTAAGCAAATACTCTTCCTTAAGCGGTTGCGGTGCCAATTTTGGGTAAATGCAAGAACTCCCTAAAAAGATAAATTTGTTTACCTCATTCTTGTGGGCCGCATCAATAAGGTTGTTCTGTATTTGCAGGTTCTCCATCAAAAACTGATAGGGAAAATCGTTATTGGCCAAAATACCTCCCACTCGCGCCGCGGCATCAATCACGGCTTCTGGTTTTTCGGTTTCAAAAAAAGCATTCACGGCTTGTTGGTTGCGTAAGTCCAGTTCCTTGCTGCTTTTTCCAATTAGGTTGTTGTAGCCAGCAGCCGTTAGGGCTCTCCATACAGCTGAACCTACCATACCTTTATGACCAGCTATGTATATCTTTGAATGTTTATTCATTCTTTTTTAGTTGAGTAAATTATAGTGTTGTTTTTAACTTAATCTTGTTTCGTGGATAATATATATTTTAAGAATTGAAAATAATAAACCACTTCCACTTTAATCTTGTCCATCAGAATACAAAATATGAATCAATAGCTTATATACAACGAACATCGAAGCCTGCATAAGTTGAGAAGAAAACCAACTCTAAATTCTCAAAAAGTATTAAATCATGAGAAATGAATTCCTAAATAATAGTCTTTAGGAGAAATTCATTAATAAGAAAAAATTAAAGTCGAGTATTTTAATTCATAAATCGACTCTACTCAAAATACCCACAATACCTTATTAGTGCTTTATTCGTAATAATTCATAATCTGATACCCACCTTCTTTTAAATGAGTTTCCTTGCGCATAAGTTCCACATCGCTTTCCATCATTTCTTCTACTAAATCCTTAAGCTCATACCTACACTCCCAACCTAATTTAGTTTGGGCCTTGGTGGGATCTCCTATTAAAAGGTCTACCTCCGTAGGACGGAAATAACGCGAATCTACAGCTAATACTTCTTTCCCAATGGGCAATTGATAATCAGGATTGATGCAAGCTGCAACATATGCCCTCTCGCCTACACCTCTTCCCCTAAATTCCAATTCAATACCTACATGAGCAAAAGCCATACGTACAAATTCACGAACTGTGGTAGTTTTCCCAGTTGCTATTACCCAATCCTCAGCCTCTTTGGCTTGTAGGATCATCCACATCATTCGGACATAATCTTTTGCATGCCCCCAGTCGCGTTGAGCATCCAAGTTACCCAAATAAAACTTATCCTGTAAACCTAAGGCAATACGCGCTGTGGCCCTGGTAATCTTACGGGTAACAAAAGTTTCTCCACGTATAGGAGATTCATGGTTGAATAAAATACCATTACAAGCATACATGCCATAAGCTTCCCGGTAGTTAACGGTAATCCAAAACGCATACATCTTGGCAACGGCATAAGGACTACGAGGATAGAATGGCGTAGTTTCTGATTGTGGTACTTCCTGTACCTTACCATATAATTCTGAAGTAGAAGCTTGATAAATACGAGTTTTCTTCTCTAATCCTAATAAACGTACCGCATCTAAAATTCTTAGAGTACCTAAGCCATCTGCATTTCCTGTATATTCTGGCACCTCGAAGGATACATGAACGTGACTCATAGCAGCCAGGTTGTATATCTCATCTGGCTGAATTTCTTGAATCAAACGAATAAGGTTGGTACTATCGGTCATATCCCCATAGTGCAATATAAAATTGCGATCTTCAATATGGGGATCTTGGTATAAATGATCTACCCTATCCGTGTTGAACATGGAAGAACGACGTTTTAATCCATGTACTTCATAACCTTTCTTTAAAAGGAACTCACTTAAATAAGCGCCGTCCTGTCCGGTAACCCCTGTAATAAATGCTACTTTCTGACTCATAATTTTAATGTAGTAATGCTGGCTCTGATGACTTAGCCTGGTTGTATATTGCTTTTACTTTATCTGATTGTCCTTTTTTCATCAAGAAAAGAGCATCTTTGGTATCTATAACCAATATATCTTCTATTCCTATACCATATACCGCTTTGGTAGCAAGGGCGTGGGTGTTGTGATTGTCTTCACCATTAATGGTTTTTAAGCAGCATATAGGTTGTTTTTCATGATAATCGAGCATGGCGTCAAAAGAGCCTAGGTCTGTCCAATAAAAAGAGGAAGGAACAACCTTTATACGATCACTTTTTTCAAAAACGGCATAGTCCACACTCTCACTAGGGATAGCTTCCATGGCATCTAAAGCAACTAGTCCTTCTGTACTTTTTTTAAAAGCTTCAACACTCGCTTCATAGATAGCCGGGTGGTGTTTTTTTATTTCTTCTAAAAATATGCCAGCTTTAAAACAGAACATGCCACTGTTCCATAAAAAATTACCTTGCTCTAAAAATTCCATCGCGGTTTTATAGGCGGGTTTTTCGGTAAATCTTACCACATTCTCTTCTTGGTGTTCAATGTATCCAAAACCTGTTTCGGGTTTAGTAGGTTGAATACCAAAGGTGACCAAATAGCCGTCTTTGGCTAATTGAATAGCGCGATCTAGGTTTTTTCTATAAATATCACTGTCTCCAATCATTTGGTCCGAAGGCGTTACAAACAAAATATCCTCAGCATTCACACTTAAACAAGCTAGGGTAATGGCCGGAGCTGTGTTACGGCCTATAGGTTCTATAATCTTTTTCGATAGGGGTTGGTTTAGCTCTGCAGCCTGTTGATAGGCTGCTTCGTATTGCTTTTCATTGGTAATGATCATAAAATCGTCCACCAAATTAGCATTTCGGATTACCGTTTCTTGAAAGAGCGATTTTCCATGAAACAATGGTAAAAACTGTTTGGGTCTGCTCTCTCGAGACAAGGGCCATAATCTGGTGCCGGATCCTCCACTAAGGATTGCATTATAAATTTTATTCAATTGATTCATTTATTAAGATTCCCCCAATTCCACTCCACAGCCTCTTCAATACCTTTATCAATGTGTTGTACACTTGGTTTAGGGCTGCTTCATTTACTGTGGTGATGGCCAATAGATTTATCTGTACCACATGTATATAGAGCTATAGTCCCTAGAATAGATGCCATCACCATTTGTCACCGGGCTTTCGTGGTTCATAAATTGCTTCACAAAAACGGGATTACCGCAGGATAAGTTCCGTTGGGATTTTGACGTCAACCACAGGATATTTGGTTACCGATGAATGGGCTAATGACAAGCCTAAATAACCTAATCCTATAACAGCTATTTTAATATCAGTATCCATTTATGTATTTGTATTTACTTTATTAAATCTATTCCGGTTTCTTTTATATTTTTTTTGCTAATATTTATTTAGCAAGCCACAAAAATCCAATACCGATTTATCTTTAGGCCGTGCTAAGCCGGCAACATAAAGTACTTTTATTATAAACCTTCCGAAAATAGAAGGATAAATAATCAGACCAGGACATGGCTCCGCCGCAGTCACCCACAGTCACTGTATATCAAATAAGTTAAATTGAGGTGAAAAAAGTATTTCACGACTTTATCAACCCGCAAAATTATATAAACAATTGTAACGACCAGACGCAAAGTATCAAGTGGCAACATGTGGTAATAAGCGGTCAATTTTTAGTGTAATTAGTTATTTCAATATTATTAAAATTGGATATAACACTCTGCACAATCCAAATAAGCGCTTTATAATTATTTTCTAACAACTGGATTGCTTTTATGATTAGGAGATGTCTTAAAAATGAAAATTAAGCCCACCTCCCGGTAACAGATGTAAATTTTTTTAATCAAATAATGTAGTTAAAGTAGCACATTACTTGATTTTATAAGAGTCATTCAGCATACTTTATGGCTAGTGTTTGCTAAATACCAACAGCTATGGCTATCGTGGCAGTACTGTAATAAGATTTGGTTATATAGAGGTTGTATCGTGAGTGCAAATAAGTTTTGTTTTAGGTTTTGCGAGTAAAACAGTGCAGATTATCTGTTTTCTAACTGCGTTAATCTTTACCCATTTACCATTTATTATCGATCTGACCCCACTTATATTGTTTATGATACGGTGGTTAACTGTGGAGTATTTAAGGTATAAAACTCCATTAAATCTGATAAATTTGAATTTTAAAAAAAGAAGGATTTTTCCTACTAATAATATAATCATCATATTAATTATGGAGCTTGGATATTACTTTTTATCTATATTGGTGTCAGCATTGGTTACCTATATATGTGCACCATTTATTAGAAAAATAGGGCTTGTAAAGCAGATTACATGTTTTGTAAGTACCCGTAGCTCCCATGCAGGTAGAGTTACACCACTTGGAGGGGTTGCAATTTTTTTGGGCATCTCAATGACCTTATTCTGTTTTGCTCCAAGTGATGGGCTACATTCCCTTTTTTATGTACTTGGTGGCATGATTATTATATTTTTTATAGGGCTAACAGATGATCTGGTATCCCTTCGTCCCATGTATAAGGTAATAGGTCAAATAGCGGCAGCTTTCTTACTTGTGGTATTTTCCAAAGCTGAGTTTCTAGGATTGCATGGATTGGTGGGTGTAGATCTTTTTCCTCCAATCGTTTCTGGCCTGTTCACCTTATTTGTTTTTGTATTGTTTATAAATGCTTTCAATCTAATAGATGGTGTTGATGGACTTGCCAGTACTCAGGCCATAATTTGCTCTGTTTGGTACGGAATCATTTTCTATGCAACAGGTAATGCATCCATGTTGTTATTGTCCTGTGCTATTATTGGGGCCTTACTGTCTTTTTTGGTATTCAATTTTTCAAAGAAAAGAAAGATGTTTATGGGGGATACTGGATCCATGTTAATTGGTTTACTTCTCGTATTTCAAGGGGTCATTATCTCTAATGTGGGATATTTGGAAAATAATATACTTCAAACGGACAATACTCTTGTGTTGGCCTGTGCCCCTTTGCTTCTTCCACTAATCGATACGACCAGGGTGTTTATTATAAGGTTATATATGGGGAAAAGCCCCTTTTATCCAGATAAAAATCATATACATCATCAATTTTCACTTTTAGGTTTTGCGCATTGGAAGATAAGTGCCATACTTGGTGTAGTGAGTATTTTTGCTATTACAATAGCCATGGTGTCAAGAGACTTGAATATCAATGAGAGTTTTGTACTCTCTGTTTTTATGACGATTGCTTTAATTATTTCAGTAATTCTTTTTGCAAAAATAAATATTCCAAGTAACGGTAGCACCTTCCTTGGAAAAGGAAGAAATGCCTACTTCAAAAATTTATAACAGTTAATAGCATTCTATGGGCTCCTTTTGAAATTGGCCCAGTAAAAAGAAAACTAAAATGAATTGGTACGCCTTATATACAAAGCCGAGACAAGAAAAAAAAGTGGCCTCTCAACTTGAAAAACAGGGAATAAATGTTTATTGCCCGATGACGACCGAAATGAGGCAATGGTCTGATAGGAAGAAAAAAGTAGAAGCTCCCCTACTCCCCAACTATGTTTTTGTTGAAGTGGAAGAAAAGGAAAGATCAAAGGTTTATGTGGCCCCAGGAGTAGTACGATATGTATTTTGGTTGGGAAAGCCGGCAAAGATAAGTTTAGAAGAGATAAACATTCTGAAAGAGTCTATTTCAGGGAAAAGCCCTGAACAAGTAAGAGTAGAAGGACTAAAAAAAGGAGATAATACTATTGTGAAAAATGGTCCATTTAAGGGGCAAAGTGGCGTTGTTAAGCAAGTAGAGAGAAACAGGGTTCAGTTATTGTTGAAAGATCTGGGCTTTATTGTTACCATTACCGCTTAGTGTTAATGAAATAGCGAATTTGAAGTTTGAAAAAACGGGTACGCTTTCTTAATGTTTTGGTTTCGCTAATGCTAATTAATTCTAGATAGGGCGATTTAATAATGTATTCTCAAAAGACTATACTAGGAATAGGCATAAAAATTTAAGAAGTTATTGTAGTTGAGTATTTAAATATTAATCATAATTCTTTAAATTCTGTTAAATGAAAATCAAAAATGTTCTACTCATTGAAGACTCGGAAATTGATATTGTGGTTATAAAAGAAACTTTGCTTCGACAAAAGAATCATTTTGAAATTAAGGTTATCCGAAATGATTCAGATGCCGATTTATATAATCCGCTTTCGATTATTGACGGTCTCAGGGAAAAACCAGACCTCGTAATTGTTAATGAAGAACTGATATACGTTGATCAGATACATTCCTTATTGAAGACTTTATATTATTACATGGATTTTGTCCCAATAGTTTTGTTTACGGCTTCTAAATGCAAAGTTATGTCAGATTTAGATGAAAAGGTTAGTGAAGTTGTAGTAAAACCATTGGAGATAAATGAGTTTGTGAGATCAATTCAAAGAATTAGCTATTCTTGGCTAACTACAAGTAATCGCCATAAATTAATTGACAAGAATTAATTAAACAAGATTTTAAACCATTGTCGAAGTCTTATGAAAGAGGTGGGTCTTGGATCGTTTTTAGGAAAAGCTATACCGTAATATAAGGATTAAACATTCACTCTAGTAATTTGCCCTGCAATTCCATACCGCTGATTACCATTTAATTACTTTTTTTAAATATCCAAGAAATATCGAAATACAAAAGAACACTCTGTGGTCATGTGGGTAATTTATGGATTGAATCCAAATTAGGTCTATACTATTTTTTTATCACTAATCCTCATGAAAAGGAGGTGGTTTCCATCAAAATAGCGGGTAAAGAACTTTAAATTGCAACAACATTTATATGTGAAAATCATATAAAAATATCACATATGCCGAATATGGGATACACTTATTTTTATTTCTTGCCACTTGCTAAGAAGGTTGTTTGAAAACTATAAAAGTAGTTGTAAGAATGTACATTTGGCCCACTCAAAATTCATGGACTTGACCTGGGGCAATGGACCATAGTTGATACAAGATTATTATATTATTAATAAAATAAAGTGGTCATTTTTTAAATTAATATTTTATGGTTAGAGGAATAACCTTTGGTAAATTCGATTTATTATATTGTGGTTATGTTGAAATGTTAAAAGAAGCAAAAAAGAAGTGCGATTATTTAATTGTAGGTCTTCAGTCTAATTCCAATTCATCGCTTGAAATTCCTATGATGCAAAGTACATTACTGTCGCTCGAAGAAAGGTATGCGGATTTAAGTGATTGTGAGTTTGTTGATGAAATAATTACATACACGACCGAAGAAGAACTAGAAAGTATATTGCGTTCCGCTAATGTTGATATTAGAATTATAGGAGAGGAGTATCGTCATTTAAATTTTACAGGAAGATTATATTGTGAAAAAAGGGGTATTGAAATTTATTACAATCCTCGGGTGAATAAATTACCGTTTATTTACACTACTAAAATTAGTACTGACATCAATAACCAAGAATCGGACAAATTGCATAATGCCTTGTCTTTTTTTAGGAAATCATTTTTTAGAAATACCTCTCGTTCAAAAACAGTTGAACAAATTTTTAATGTAATAAGGATATAAAGGATTTCATATTTCCTTTTTTTGTAAAACAATGTTAGTTGTGGGTAAGTGTGAGAATGAGTTATGTTTTTGTTGCAACCAAATTTTGGCACATAAAAATATAGTCATTTTTGTAACTTCACTGAGTAAATTTTTTTAAAAAATGCTACAGATTTAGCCATGAAACTAGAATTATATTGTCAAATTTAAGACAATGTTAATATTACTGCGATATATAACTTAACTGGCACCCGGGATTATATGCGTTTTATATAAGTTATAAGTCGTAACTTACAGAGTTTAATCATGTCTATCATAGAAATGCATTCATTATCTGAAAAGTCCAATACATTGGCCCAATTTGTTGTGAGTTTACATTTTATACATGACACTAAATTTTTACAACTTGATGCGACTGGTGGCAAGCAAAAATGTAATGACGAATGTCTTTTTCACATAAACTACCTAATCGAAGCTATAAATATGAACCATCCTGATATATACATAAACTATATACGTTGGTCATTGCCAATGCTGAAGTCAAGAAATATTTCGGAAACCTTAATACATACCAATCTCGATTTTGTTCAACGAGCTTTTAAAGAGATTGTGGGAGGTGAATTATCAAATTTGGCCGAGTCGTATATTGTTTTAGCTAAAGAAAAACTAGGTGTAAATCCGCAAAGGCGGGAAACCTACATCACAAACAATAACCCTTTTAAAAAAGAGGTTAATATTTATCTCCGTTTTTTGCTTGAAGGAAAAAGACATGAGGCAATTTTCTTTATTCATGAATTAATTAGAAGAAATGTACGCATAAAGGATATATATCTGCACATTTTTAAGGTTTCCCAGTATGAAGTGGGCAGGTTATGGCTGTACAACAAAATAACTATTGTACAGGAGTATTATTGTACGGCTTCTACCCAATCAATCATTTCGGGTTTATATCAATATATTTTTGCGTCGAAGCGAACGGGGAAAACAATGGTTGCTTGTACAGTTTCTGGAGAATTACACGAAATGGGGATAAGAATGGTTGCCGACTTTTTTGAAATGGAAGGTTGGAATACTAAATACATTGGATCCAATAGTTCTGATCGAGAAGTACAAGAAGTTTTAATTAATTCCAAGGCGGATTTGTTAGCAATATCTTGTACACTTTCCTGCAATGTTAGCAAGATTGAAACTCTAATAAAACAGATACGCGGGGATAGTAGTTTGGCCCAATTAAAGATTGTGGTAGGTGGATATACATTTCTATCCAATCCAGGCTTATGGAAAAAGGTATCAGCGGATGCATTTTTAGAAAATGCAACGGATGCTTTATCTTGGGCCAATTAATGTGGTATAAATTATAGGATCATGAAAAATTCGGATATGATTATCTTACTGTGCAATACCCGAGGTGTTGTTGAAAAAGTTTTGGAAGACTCTTTGGGTTTTTTTAATCGATTAACGGTACCTATAGACCTAAATATTCTTGTTTTACCAGAAGTATTAACGGATTATAAAGATTTTTGGAATAAAATTCTTAATAACTACGAAGAAAACGGCACTGATTTATTTTTCAGTGCAAATGATAATATAATGATGTTTAAAGCTTCTGGTTATCTGAAAGAAGATATGATTCTACTTTATGGTCACGGGGAATGGTCTTCAGACATGCCTATATTAAATCATCTATTACCATTAACGGATAAAGATCAACCGATAAGGAAATTGGGCAACAAATCAAAAATTCAAAGAGGAAATAATATTTACAAGGAATGGAATACCGAATTATCCTTGAATGAGTTTACATCTTTAAATAATGAACTGGTTAACAAACAACGTGAGCTAATGGTCATAAATACCAAAATTGAGTCAATGAATAAAAGACTTCAGCTCGCTAATAATAATATGAAAATGTTTACTTACTCTGTTGCCCATGATTTAAAGGAGCCATTGCGTATGGTAAATTCTTTTCTCTCATTCTATAATGATGAATATGGTAGGAATCTTAATGGAAAGCCCAGGGAGTACTTGGATTACGTTATAGACGGTGCCAAGCGATTGGATAGGATGCTGACAGAATTAATGGATTACCACAAAGCCGTTACTTACGCAACAAACGAAAGGGTAGATCTGAATGAAATACTGACGGAGGTCAAAGAAATTTTAAAAAAAGAAATAGAAGATAAAAATGCTCAAATCACTTCGGAAAAACTGCCTATAATTTTTGGTTCTGTTGCGGGTTGTAGACAAATATTTCAAAACCTTATTGCGAACGCTCTAAAATTTGTTCCTCAGGGTCGAGAACCTATTGTTAATATTATATATAAAGAGGATAAAGAAAATTACAAGTTTTGGATAAAGGATAATGGAATAGGCATCCCTCGACGCGAATTCAAGAACATCTTTACTATATTTAAACGCGTTGGAAATACGGAGGAATATGAAGGATCAGGAATGGGGCTTGCCATTGTTAAAACTATAATTTCAAATATGGGCGGAGAAATACAAGTGGAATCAGAAGAAGGAAAGGGAAGTGTATTTCACTTTACGATTAAAAAGGAAGCTGTAAATTAACAAGTAAAAAGAATTAAAGCGAAATATTCTGGTATATTTTGTCTGTTACCAAGTTAAGATTTCGTTAATAAACATGGTCAATAAAAATAAATTTTCTCTAGGTCTGTTTATGAAGACCGGCCAAATAGTGCTGCATTGATGCGTTTTTGTTATTAGGAGTTGATAGGGATATCAGTAGTGATATGCCCTTCAAAACAGAACTTAATTTAATTTTGTAGATTGAAATCGATAATTTTGCACCAATTTTGCACCAATTTTGAAATCAATCCATACTATTAATGCAGGCCATCAAAGCTATTATAATTGATAACGAGAGTGAAACAATTCAACGCATAATAAAATTTGCAGATGAAAATGTAATGCTAATTGCCATATCTGGCCAGAATGATAAATTTGAAACTTGTATCGATTTAATTAAAAAACAAAAACCAGAATTAATTTTCTTGGATCCAAAGGATGAAAACCTGCAATACCTCCAACTTCTCAATGATATTGATTTTATGGTACCTAAGTTCATCTTTATGTCCAACGATATGTCAAAGGCATATCAAGCATTTAAATGGAACGCCGTTGGGTTCTTATTGAAACCCTTAAATTTTAATGATATTATTTTGTCCGTGTATAAGGTGTTGAAACTAAAGGGAATGGAACAGAGTTTTCAAAAAGTGCAACTTGATGAAATAAATTCCATAAATTTTTTAAATCAAAACAAAGAATATATTGCTATCTCCTCAATGGACAAGATAGAATTGGTGAAAACCACAGATATCATATATTGCAAAGCGGATGGGAAATATACAGAGTTTATTTTGGCCAATGGCACAAAAATATTATCTACCAAGAACCTGGGTGAATATGCTCAAACATTAGATAGTACCTATTTTTTTAGAATACATCACTCCTACCTTATAAACATTCAACATATTGTGAAAATTTCCAAAAAGGATGGTTATTACTGTGAATTTACAAATGGTGTAATGTTACCGGTAGCAAAAAGAAGATTGGATGGATTTTCTAAATTTATTAAACTTTCGTAATCACCATATTAAATTACAAACGTTACATGAAGACAACATACAATAAGGTAATGGTCGTTGATGACAATAAATTGGATATTTATTTTACCACTAAATTGATATTGAAAAATAGTTTAGCCGAGAATGTTTTAGAATTTACGTCTGCTGAAGGTGCCTATGATTATTTACGGGACAACCAAACTGAAAAGTCAGAATTACCCGGGATTATTTTTATAGATATTTATATGCCTAATTTAGATGGTTTCGAATTCATAGATAAGATTAGGGAATTGGGCGAGAATATAACGGAAAATTGTAGATTATGTATTGTATCCAGTACTGTAAGTGATTATGATATCCACAAAGCAAAAATTGAAAAAGGCATCCCCCTTTTTTCCAGTAAACCTATTACCAGTGAATTTATAGAAAGATTGGCTAATCTTCAATAATTTAAATTTCTACCTACAAGTAGGTGGGGCATGTTAATTGTTGATCATACTATTTTTTCCCTGTTTTTATTGTGGTTATACCGGTTGAATAATGCCAGTTGACAGCTTATTATATATGTATTTCGTTTTTAAGCGCCAATACCATTTAACGTAAACAGTGAAGTTCTTGGGTATTAGCCAAATTTAGCCATTTGGAACAATTGTCGTGAACACATCATCTCTAAATTCTTCAATTAATTAGATTATCAGTAGCGGATTTGTTCCTAGCCATGGCATTAATTTATCCAAATAGAGAACACTTGTTCTTTGGAACCTAACACTTATTAATGTATAGTAGCAAATAATACCTTAGTTGGATTTTACCAAGCCAATTATCACCAAAAGGTTAATTTTAATGCCTTCAACAAGGTAGTTTTGAATTCATTCTATAATGATGATAATCTTTCCGTGTTATGAAAAGATTGACATGGAAAAACTTATATAAAGTCTTCTAAAATTTAAATATTGTTTTAAGGAATTTCTTGTAGTAAGAAAATAAGCTTTAGAAGGTATAAGATTCGAAATCGTTGTGGGAGTAAAAACCCTTATTTTGTGGAAGATGGATAAAGATTAAATGCTCTGGATTACACTTAATAATTGATTGATAAAGAAACAATATTTAAAAGATTAAATCCATAAGTCGTTAAAATTCTTAATTGTCAATAAATCCTAATTCGAATAAAAGGTACGGAGAAGTGAGATTTATGTGGCATAGAAGATTTACTTATGAAGTTTGGCCCCTATGAAGTTAATTAACGCAGTTATTATAGATCATGAAAATGATACTGTTCAACTATTGCAAAAATTTGCAAAGGAAAAT